>NZ_JAHBDI010000024.1:0-76488 GCF_019956275.1 Pseudomonas sp. GL-RE-26 | reverse complement strand
GGGGGGGGGGCACCTGTCCGCTTGTCTGCACACTAAAATTATGTCTGTAATAAACCATTTGAATTATGCGTATAATAAAAACCTTGTTCTCTTCCTCGTGTCCCCAGGAGCATAGTCATGAATACTACCCAGTTCCAAGGTACAGCCCTCGTCACAGGTGCTTCATCCGGCATCGGGGCGATCTACGCCAAGCGTTTGGCTGCGCGTGGTTTTAATTTGCTGCTGGTTGCTCGCGATCAGGATCGCCTTGAAACCGCCGCCAGCAAGTTGCGCGCCGAGCATGGTGTTCAGGTGGAGGTGCTCAAGGCCGATTTGACCCAAAGCGAGGACGTTCTGAAGCTCGAACAACGGTTACGCAGCGATTCAAGCATCAGCCTCTTGCTCAATAACGCGGGTGTGGCGGCGGATGGGCTATTGGCTAATGCCAATCTGGATCAGCTGGAACGCTTGATTCAGTTGAACGTCACAACCGTCACGTGGCTTGCCTCAGCAGCAGCCGCAAGCTTTGCCAAGGCAGGGCGAGGAACGATCATCAATATTGCTTCTGTTGTCGCGCTGTTCCCTGAGCGCTTCAATGCGACATACAGTGCCAGCAAGGCATATGTTCTGAGTTTGACTCAGTCGTTGAACGCCGAACTGGACGGCACCGGCGTCAAGGTTCAAGCCGTTCTGCCAGGTGTCACACGTACTGAAATATGGGAACGCTCCGGTATCGATACGTCACAAATTCCGGCGGATATGGTGATGGAGGCGGGGGAGATGGTTGATGCCGCGTTGGCGGGCCTGGATCAGGGTGAGTTGATCACCATTCCTTCGTTACCGGACGCAGCCGATTGGGATGCCTTTGTAGCAGCGCGTCTGGTCCTGGCGCCGAATCTTTCCAAAAGCAAAGCTGCCGCACGTTACAAGTGAGGCGCCATCAACTGGCTAGAGGTGTGTGCGGTATGAGTGATCGTCGAGTGGTAGTCACGGGCATGGGCCTGGTATCCCCTCTGGGGAGCGGCGTCGAAACAGTCTGGCAGCGCCTGTTGGCCGGGCGCTCCGGGTTGCGCAATCTGCCGGAAGACGTGGTGGCCGACCTGCCGGCAAAAGTCGGCGGCGCAGTACCAACGCTGGCTGATGACCCGGAAGCCGGGTTCGATCCGGACCGGGCAACGCCGCCCAAGGAACAGAAGAAGATGGACCGCTTCATTCTGTTCGCCATGGAAGCCGCGCGTCAGGCACTGGAGCAAGCCGGCTGGCAAGCGCTGGATGCCGATGCCCAGGAGCGCACGGCCACCATCATCGGTTCAGGCGTGGGTGGTTTCGGCGCGATTGCCGACGCGGTGCGCACCACCGACAGCCGTGGTCCGCGACGTTTGTCGCCATTCACCATCCCGTCGTTTCTGGTCAACCTTGCGGCAGGCCATGTGTCGATCCAGCATCGCTTCAAGGGGCCATTGGGCGCGCCGGTCACGGCATGCGCCGCCGGGGTTCAGGCGATTGGTGACGCGGCGCGGTTGATTCGTGCGGGGGAGGCGGACATCGCGGTGTGCGGCGGAGCGGAAGCGGCGATCGATCGGGTCAGCCTTGCCGGGTTTGCGGCAGCTCGCGCCTTGTCCAGCGCTTACAATGAAACGCCCGAGCGTGCTTCGCGACCTTTCGACAGCGGCCGCGACGGTTTTGTCATGGGGGAAGGGGCCGGACTGCTGGTCATCGAGTCTCTGGACCATGCGCTGGCTCGCGGTGCTCAACCACTGGCGGAGCTGGTCGGCTACGGTACCAGCGCCGATGCCTATCACCTGACCGCCGGCCCCGAGGATGGCAGCGGTGCGCGGCGCGCGATGTCGCTGGCATTGGCACAGGCCGGTGTTTCACCGGCTCAGATCCAGCATCTGAATGCTCATGCAACCTCGACTCCGGTGGGGGATCTGGGGGAGCTGGCGGCGATCAAGGCATTGTTCGGGGCGCAAAATGGCATCGCTGTGACATCGACCAAGTCGGCGACCGGACATTTGCTCGGCGCAGCCGGTGGACTCGAAGCGATCTTTACGCTGCTGGCGATCCGCGACCAGATCGTGCCGGCGACGCTCAATTTCGAGAACCCGGACCCTGCAACTGAAGGCGTGGATATCGTTCATGGCAACGCGCGGCCGATGACCATCGAATACGCGTTGTCCAACGGCTTCGGATTTGGCGGGGTCAATGCCAGCGTATTGTTCAAGCGCTGGCAGGGTTAGCCCTGAGAGTTTTTCAGGTGTTCGCGTGCGACGTCGAGAATCCGTTGGGCAAACTCGGCGTCGGCAACGCTGCGCGATAACAGCAAGGCGCCGACCAGCGTAGACATGATGACGATGCTGCGGTCGGCGGTGTGCTCTCCGTCAAGGGTGTGCTGGATCTGATCGAGTCGCGCCTGGAGCACGACGTCGCTGGTCGGACTCGGTTGACCACGCAGCCCCAGTTCCGAAGAAATAGTCAGCAGCGGGCAGCCTTCGTGGGGTGAGGTTTGATGCCATTCGGACAGGTAAGCGTCGATGAAGGCTTCGAGTGGCTGTTCCTCTGCGAAGATTTGCGCGCACAACTCGTCGACTTGTGCGCCAGCCTCCTGCAAGGCTTTCTCTACCAGTTCGTCTTTGGACTTGAAGTGCGAGTAAAAGCCACCGTGGGTCAAGCCCAGAGCTTTCATCAGGGGTTGCAGCCCGGTCGCGCCGATACCGTCGCGTCGAAATCGCGCTGAAGCTTCCTTGATTATGCGTTGGTGGGTCTGGGCTTTATGGTCCTGCGAGTAACGCATCTGATATCTCCGCATCAATGCGGCCATATTAACCAATGGAAATTGCATGGTGACTGTACTTCTACTTCTAATAAACATGCAGATGCTTCGATATGGGTGCAAAGCGGCATGATTCCGGGAGATTTCACGCAAAAACAAACCCCGCCGTTCAAGGCGGGGTTTTCAGTCAGCGGTCCTGCGCTTCCTTGGCGTCCATTTCCGCATTGCGTTCGGCGACGCGCTTGCGTTGTTCTTCGGTCAGTTCGACCTTGTTGGCGGTGTCGCGCAGCAGCATCAGACCACCAACGATCGAGCCGATGGCAACGACCAGAATCAACCAGGCATACCAGGGCATAGGACTCTCCTTGAAAGCAGGCGGTCGGCGAGGGCTCGCCAACCGATCGTGCATACCACTTTGAGTGATGGGGTTTCATCGCAGTTCCATCGCTATCACCCCCATTCTATGCCTGTTGTTCAAGGTTGACTCGAACGCTTTCAATGTCCGGTCAGCATCGCATCCGCCGGCGCTTCGGCGCGCAGTTGTGCGGTGAGCATGAAGTACACGAAACCTGCCGCCATGAAGCCCAGGAAGATCAGGCCGATCAACGTGTTGAACCAGGCCATCGCCACCAGGCACACCACTGCCAGCATCAGTGCAATGAACGGCACCAGCGGGTAGCAAGGGGCGCGGAAGGTGCGTTCCAGGTTCGGCTCGGTTTTACGCAGTTTGAACAGGCTGAGCATGCTCATGATGTACATCACGATGGCGCCGAACACGGCCATGGTGATCATCGCGGCGGTCAGCGTCATGCCGCCGAGGTTGATCAAGCCGTCGCTGTAGATGGCTGCAGTGCCGATGACACCGCCGGCGATGATCGCCCGGTGCGGAGTTTGAAAACGCGACAGTCTGGCCAGGGACGCCGGCAGGTAACCGGCCCGGGCGAGGGCGAAGAACTGCCGCGAATAGCCAAGTATGATCCCGTGGAAACTCGCCACCAGACCAAACAGGCCGATCCACACCAGCATGTGCAGCCAGCCCGAGCTTTCGCCTACCACGGTTTTCATCGCCTGGGGCAGCGGGTCGTTGATGTTCGACAGGGTGCGCCAGTCGCCGACGCCACCGGCGAAGAACATCACACCCATCGCCAGCAGCACCAGGGTCAGGATACCGCTGATGTAAGCCTTGGGAATCGTGCGTTTCGGGTCCTTGGCTTCTTCGGCGGCCATGGCAGCGCCTTCGATGGCGAGGAAGAACCAGATGGCGAAGGGGATCGCCGCGAACATCCCGGCAATCGCCGGACCACCGAATACATCGGAACCGGCCCAGCCATTGAGGGCGAAATGGCTGAAGCTGAATGCCGGGGCGACCACACCCATGAACACCAGCAATTCTGCGACCGCCAACACGCAGACCACCAGTTCGAAGGTGGCTGCCAGTTTTACGCCGAGGATGTTGAGGCCCATGAATACGATGTAGGCACCGACTGCCGCGTGTTTCGGGTCCAGGGCTGGAAACTGGACATTGAGGTAGGCGCCGATGGCCAGGGCAATCGCCGGTGGGGCGAAGACGAATTCGATCAGTGTCGCCAGCCCGGCGATCAATCCGCCTTTCTCGCCAAAGGCGCGACGACTGTAGGCAAAGGGACCGCCGGCATGGGGAATGGCGGTGGTCAGCTCGGTGAAACTGAAGATGAAGCAGGTGTACATGGTGGCAACCATGAACGAGGTCACCAGAAAGCCCAAGGTCCCGGCCACGCCCCAGCCATAGCTCCAGCCGAAATACTCTCCGGAAATCACCAGCCCGACCGCAATGCCCCACAGGTGCAAGGTGCCCAGCGTGGGTTTGAGTTGTGTGTTCATGGGTTTGCTCCCTGAGTGGTTTGGAAAGCTCGGGGGAGGCCAGTGCAGTGGGCGTGCCATTTCGCGATTGTGCGTCGTAATGGGCTGAAAGCTGTCGTATCGGGGATATTCGCCACTGGATGCGCGAATTTTGTGCGTCAGTCAGGGGCGCAGTTGTTGCAAATGCGGCTTTCGCGAGCAAGACCGCAGACCCGCTCCCCAACACTGCTGCAACACGCAGGTTTGGTATTTAAATGCAGGTGCGGGCAGCGGTTGATGCTCAGGCTTGCTGAGTGAGGCACTCGCACAACGCGGTTTGCCAGTCTGGTTGACTGACACCCCAATCGCGCTGCAAGCGACTGCAATCCAGGCGCGAGTTGAGCGGCCGGGCTGCGGGTGTCGGGTAGTCGCTGGACGGGATAGGTAACAGGTCGGCGCAGGGCTTGCCCTGTTGTCGCAATGCTTGGCCGATAGCCTGGGCGAAGCCGAACCAGGAGGTTTCACCTTGAGCGCTCAGGTGATAAGTACCCCAGTTGGCAACGTCGTTCGCCTGCCAGCGTTCAATCAGGGCGAGGGTGCTGTTGGCGATTGTACCGGCCCATGTAGGTGCGCCGATTTGATCGGCGACTACGCGTAACTCCGGTTTCTCTTGCAGCAAACGCTGCATCGTCAGCAGAAAGTTGCGGCCATGAGTTGAATAGACCCAACTGGTACGCAGGATCAGATGCTTACCTTGCACGTCCCTGATGGCCTGTTCGCCGGCCAGTTTGCTCTTGCCGTACACCCCGAGCGGATTTGGCGTGTCGTCCTCGTTGTAAGGTCCGACTTTCGTCCCGTCGAATACATAGTCCGTGGAGTAATGTATCAACGGGATGTCGAGAGCCAGCGCTTCTTCGGCAAGGATGCCGGGAGCTACCGCGTTTATGGCAAAGGCTGATTGCGGCTCGCTTTCTGCCAGATCAACCGCTGTATGGGCCGCGGCGTTAATGATCAGATTGGGCCGGACGTTTTGCACCTGACGGCGAATCTGATCGGGTTGCGCGAGATCGAGCTGATCGCGACCCAATACGATCAGTTCGCCGACAGCCCCCAGCCGCTGCTGTAATTCATGTGAAACCTGACCGTGTCGGCCATTGATGAGTATTTTCACGGGAACAGTCCAGTCTCGTTACCGGGCGAATCGGGCTCGCACAGATTCATTGCTCTTCCCCCGCCAGTTTGGCCAGGTACTGACCATACCCGGTTTTGCCAAAGTACCGGGCGCGCTCCAGCAACTGTTCGCGGTCGATCCAGGCATTTTCATAGGCGATCTCTTCGAGACAGGCGACCTTGAGGCCTTGGCGGTGTTCGATGGTCTGCACGTACTGAGAGGCTTCGAGCAAGCTATCGTGGGTGCCGGTGTCGAGCCAGGCGAAACCTCGACCAAAACGCTCGACCTGCAGATCGCCACGTTGCAGATAGGCATTGTTGACGTCGGTGATTTCCAACTCGCCGCGAGGCGAAGGCTTCACCGCCTTGGCGATCTCGATCACATCGTTGTCGTAGAAATACAGGCCGGTAACGGCATAGCTGGATTTCGGCTTTTTCGGTTTCTCTTCGATCGATAGCGCACGGCCATCTTTGTCGAAATCGATCACGCCGAAGCGCTCGGGGTCTTTGACCCAGTAACCGAACACGGTGGCACCGCAAGTGCGTTTTGCCGCGTTCTGCAATTGTTCGCCAAAGTGCTGGCCATGGAAGATGTTGTCGCCCAGGATCAGGCACACGGGGTCATCGCCAATGAACTCTTCGCCAATCAGAAAAGCCTGGGCCAGACCGTCCGGTGAGGGTTGCTCGGCGAAGCTGAAATTCACCCCGAACTGGCTGCCGTCACCTAGCAGATTGCGATACTGGGGCAGATCCTGCGGGGTGGAGATCAGCAGAATATCCTTGATGCCGGCCAGCATCAGCACCGAGATCGGATAGTAGATCATTGGCTTGTCGTACACCGGCAACAGCTGTTTCGACACTCCAAGCGTAATCGGGTGCAGGCGCGTGCCCGAGCCACCCGCCAAAACGATGCCTTTCATCATGCGAGCAGCTCCTTGGGATTGATGGCGCCAAGGCGTTCGCCCTGATAGCTGCCGTCTTGGACGCGGCGGCACCATTCCATATTGTCCAGATACCATTGAACGGTTTTGCGCAGGCCGGTTTCGAAGGTCTCCTCGGGCACCCAGCCCAGTTCGCGTTCAATCTTGCTGGCGTCGATGGCGTAGCGCAGGTCATGACCAGGGCGATCCTGGACGAACGTGATCAGATCGGCGTAATGCGCAACGCCCTCAGGCTTGTGCGGTGCCAGTTCTTCAAGCAGGGCGCAGATGCCACGCACCACGTCGATGTTCTTTTGTTCGTTGTGCCCACCGATGTTGTAGGTCTCGCCGACGGTGCCGGTGGTCACCACTTTGAGCAGTGCCCGGGCGTGATCTTCGACGAACAGCCAGTCGCGCACTTGCAGGCCATTGCCATACACCGGCAGCGGCTTGCCGGCCAAGGCATTGAGGATGACCAGCGGAATCAGTTTCTCGGGGAAGTGGAACGGCCCGTAATTGTTCGAGCAATTGGTCAGCAGCACCGGCAAGCCATAGGTTCGCTGCCAGGCGCGGACCAGGTGGTCGGACGCAGCCTTGCTGGCGGAGTAGGGCGAGCTCGGCGCGTAGGGCGTCGTTTCCGTAAACAGATCGTCGACACCGTGCAGGTCGCCGTAAACTTCGTCAGTGGAAATGTGATGAAAGCGGAAGGCGCTTTTCTCAGGCTCCGGGAGTTCTTGCCAATAGGCACGGGTGGCTTCGAGCAGGCTGTAGGTGCCGACAATGTTGGTCTGGATGAACTCCGATGGCCCGTCGATGGAACGATCGACGTGGGACTCGGCTGCCAGGTGCATGATCGCGTGAGGCCGGAAACGCGCCAGCACTGCACTGACGGTCGCCTGATCGACAATATCGGCCTGAACGAACTCATAGCGAGTGTCGTTGGCAATGCTGGTCAGCGATTCGAGATTGCCGGCATACGTCAGTTTGTCCAGGTTGAGCACATCATGCTCAGTGTGTTGAATCAGCTCGCGGACAAGGGCCGAGCCTATGAAACCGGCTCCGCCGGTAATAAGGATACGCACGTTGGGCCAGCCTTTTTCAGTAATGCGAATAGCGGTAGCTTGCAGGCGCGAGCGGGGAGGTGCAAGAGTTCTTGACCCCATTCAGTTGCGTCGCGCCAATCGGGCGGGATTATCCATGACTTGCCGCCTTCACTCACTACTCTTGCGCACAATTTAGAGTTCTACCTGCGACACTCCCGGTTTTTCCGCACCGGAGCTCCTCCCCGCACCCTGTAACCCCGGCGTAAACCCACTCTTTACGCTTTCTTTATGCCTGGCGCGCCCCCTCGATCTCGTTCCTTTACAGCCTCCTTTCCGACAATGACTCCACACGCGGCAATACGCCGTAACACGGAGAACTTCCATGAGCGTTCTGGACGGGGTGTCGCTGCTGCTCGCAGTGGGGCTGTTCATCTATCTGTTGGTTGCGCTGTTGCGCGCGGACCGGAACTAGGAGCGGCTATGCACAGTTATGACTATTGGCTGATCCTCGGGTTTTTTGCCCTGGTATTGGTCCCGGCGCCGTTTCTCGGGCGCTTCTACTACAAGGTGATGGAAGGGCAGCGCACGTGGCTGTCGCCGGTCCTCGGGCCAGTCGAACGTGGCTGTTACCGACTGGCCGGGGTTGACCCGCAAGCCGAACAGAGCTGGCAGAAATACGCCCTGGCCTTGCTTGCCTTCAACCTCGCGGGTTTCCTGCTGTTGTTCACCATCTTGCTGTTCCAGGACCACCTGCCGCTGAATCCGCAGAACCTGCCGGGTCAGGAGTGGACGCTGGCGTTCAACACCGCCGTCAGCTTCATGACCAACACCAACTGGCAGGCCTATAGCGGCGAAGCATCCCTGAGCTACTTGAGCCAGATGGTAGGCCTCACCGTGCAGAACTTCGTCAGCGCCGCCACCGGCCTGGCGGTACTGGTCGCGCTGTGTCGCGGCATCGGCCGCAAGTCCACTCGAACCCTGGGCAACTTCTGGGTCGACATGACCCGCGCCACCCTCTACGGCTTGCTGCCGTTGTGCCTGCTGCTGGCGCTGTTCCTGGTCTGGCAGGGCGTGCCGCAAACCTTCGCGCAGTACGTGAATGCGGTGACGATGCAGGGTGTTGACCAAGTGATCCCGCTGGGACCCGCTGCCAGTCAGATTGCGATCAAGCAATTGGGCACCAACGGTGGCGGTTTCTTTGGCGTGAACTCGGCGCATCCGTTCGAGAACCCGACGGCCTGGAGCAACCTGTTCGAAATGGCCTCGATCATTTTGATCCCCGTCGCGCTGGTGTTCACCTTCGGCCATTACGTGAAGGACCTGCGCCAGAGCCGGGCGATCATCGCCTGCATGTTGGCGTTGTTCCTGATCGGCGGCGCGACCTCGCTATGGGCTGAATACCAGCCGAACCCGGCCCTGAACAATGTCGCCGTCGAACAGACCGCGCCGCTCGAAGGCAAGGAAGCGCGCTTCGGCACTACCGCCACTGTGTTGTGGTCGGTGACCACCACGGCCGCGTCCAACGGTTCGGTGAACGGCATGCACGACAGCCTCAACCCGCTGAGCGGCATGGTGGCCCTGGTCAACATGATGGTGGGCGAAGTGATCTTTGGCGGCGTCGGTGCCGGGCTTTACGGCATGTTGCTCAACGTGCTGATCGCGGTGTTCCTCGCCGGCCTGATGATCGGTCGTACTCCGGAATACCTTGGCAAGAAACTGCAGGCCAAGGAAGTGCAATTGCTAGTGGTGACCCTGATGGTCATGCCGATTGGCGTACTGGTGCTCGGCGCGATCGCCGCCAGCCTGCCAGGCCCGGTGGCCGCAGTGAGCAACCCTGGGCCTCACGGATTCAGTCAGTTGCTCTACGCCTACACCTCGGCCAGTGCCAACAACGGTTCCGCCTTCGCGGGCCTCGGCGCCAACACACCCTTTCACAACTTGATGCTGGGCCTGGGCATGTTGATCGGTCGCTTCGGCTACATCCTCCCGGTCCTGGCCCTGGCCGGCAGCCTGGCGATGAAGAAAACCGCGCCGATCGGGCAGAACAGCTTCCCGACCCACGGCCCGCTGTTCGTGACCCTGCTGACCGTGACCATTTTGCTGGTGGGTGGTTTGACCTTCCTGCCGACCCTGGCGCTGGGTCCTATCGCTGAACATCTGAGTATGGGCTTCTAAGGAATCCATCATGAATATGCACGTTCCTGCTTCAAAACCTGCGTCGCCGACCAAGTCGGTCGAAGTGCCAAAAACCGCCATCTCGGCCCTGTGGCGCCCGGCGCTGGTGCAAGCCTTCGTCAAGCTCGACCCAAGGCAATTGCAGCGTGCGCCGGTGATGCTGGTGGTCGAACTGACGGCGATCCTGACCACCGTGTTGTGCTTCATTCCCGACACGGCGGTGCCGACTTTCGTCGCCGCGCAAATCGCGGTGTGGCTGTGGTTCACCGTCCTGTTCGCCAACTTCGCCGAAGCCCTGGCCGAAGGTCGCGGCAAGGCCCGCGCCGACAGCCTCAAGGCCGGTAGCGAAGGCCTCAGCGCCCGGCGCAAGACCAGCAACGGCAGCTTTCAGGTGGTGCCAGCCGCCAACCTGCGCAAAGGCGATGTGGTGCGCGTCGAAGCGGGGGAGATGATCCCCGGTGACGGCGAGGTGATCGAAGGCATCGCGGCGGTCAACGAAGCGGCGATTACCGGTGAGTCGGCGCCGGTGATTCGCGAGTCCGGTGGCGACCGCTCGGCCGTTACCGGCAACACACGGCTGGTGTCGGACTGGCTGCTGGTGAAGATCACCGCCAACCCCGGCGAGTCGACCCTGGACCGCATGATCGCCCTGGTCGAAGGCGCCAAACGCCAGAAAACCCCGAACGAAGTGGCGCTCGATATCCTGCTGATCGGCCTGACCCTGATCTTCCTGCTGGTCGTGGTGACCCTGCAACCGTTCGCCCACTTCGCCAATGGCAGCCTGCCGCTGGTGTTCCTGGTGGCGCTGTTGGTCACATTGATTCCGACCACCATCGGCGGTTTGCTCTCGGCCATCGGTATCGCCGGGATGGATCGGCTGGTACGTCTGAACGTGATCGCCAAGTCCGGTCGTGCGGTGGAAGCAGCGGGGGACGTGCACGTCCTGCTGCTGGACAAGACCGGCACCATCACCTTCGGTAACCGTCGTTGCTCGGCGGTGTATGCCGCGCCTGGCGTGACAGCCAGGGAGCTGGCCGAAGGCGCATTGCTGGCTTCGCTGGCCGACGACACTGCGGAAGGCAAGTCGATCGTCGAGTACCTGCGCGGCACTCATCCGCAACCGGAACCATCCGCTGACGTGCTGACAGCCGTGCCATTCAGTGCCGAAACCCGCTTGTCTGGTGTCGACTATCAAGGGCGCGTGTACCGCAAAGGTGCGGTGGATTCGTTGCTGGCGTTCGTGGGCCTCAAACGTGCGGACCTGGCACCGGCCTTGTCCCGTGAAATCGACAAGATCGCCCAAAGCGGTGGCACCCCGTTGTTGGTGTGTGCCGACGGCAAGTTGCTCGGGGCGATCCACCTCAAGGACGTGGTCAAGCCCGGTATCCGCGAGCGTTTCGCCGAGTTGCGCAAACTGGGGATCCGCACCGTCATGGTTACCGGCGACAACCCATTGACCGCTGCTGCCATCGCCGCTGAGGCAGGTGTGGACGATGTGCTGGCGGAAGCCACGCCGGAGAAAAAACTGGCGCGTATTCGTCATGAGCAAAACGACGGTCGTCTGGTCGCCATGTGCGGCGACGGCGCCAACGACGCCCCGGCCCTGGCCCAGGCGGACGTCGGCATGGCAATGAATGACGGCACGCAAGCGGCCCGTGAAGCGGCCAACATGGTCGACCTCGACAGCGACCCAACCAAGCTGCTGGACGTGGTGCAAATCGGCAAGGAGTTGCTGGTTACCCGCGGTGCGCTGACGACCTTTTCCATCGCCAACGACGTGGCCAAGTACTTCGCAATCCTGCCGGCGCTGTTCGCCGCGATCTACCCGCAACTGGGCGTACTCAACGTGATGCACCTGAGCAGCCCGCAGAGCGCGATTCTCTCGGCGATCGTGTTCAACGCCCTGATCATTGTGGTGCTGATTCCGCTGGCGCTGCGCGGAGTGCGGGTTCACGCGGCAAGTGCGGCGGCGTTGCTGCGGCGCAATCTGCTGATCTACGGCCTGGGCGGGATCCTGGTGCCGTTCGTGGGCATCAAGGCGATCGACATGCTGTTGACGGCGTTGCATCTGGTTTGACCTGACACCCCCACTGTAGGAGCGAGCTTGCTCGCGATGGTGGTTAACGATAACGCGCCCTTTATGACAAAGCGCGGCGCCTTGAGATCCATCGCGAGCAAGCTCGCTCCCACAGGTTTTTTCTGCGAATTCGAGGATTGTGAAATGTCCACATTGATACGCCCGGCCCTGAGCCTGCTGGTCCTGATGACGCTGATCACCGGCGTTGCTTATCCACTGGTGGTCACCGGCGTGGCCCAGGTCGCGTTCCCGGATCAGGCCAACGGCAGCCTGGTGCGGGATACCGAGGGCAAGGTCCGCGGTTCCTCGCTGATCGCCCAGGATTTCGTCGGCGACGCCTGGTTCCACCCGCGCCCTTCGGCCGGTGCCTTTGCCACCGTGTCGAGCAGCGCCAGCAACCTGTCGCCAAGCAACCCGGCGTTGGCGACGCGGGTGATCGACGAGGCCAGCAAACTGCTGGTGCCCGGCCAGGGACCGGTGCCTCTGGCGCTGGTCACTACCTCCGGCAGCGGTCTCGATCCGCACTTGCCACCAGCGGCGATTGCCTATCAACTGGCGCGTGTCGCAACGGCGCGCAACCTGCCGGTCGCGACACTGCAGCAACTGTTGGACGCCCACATCGAGCAACCACTGATAGGCCCGCCGGTGGTCAATGTGCTTGAGTTGAATCGGGCGCTGGAAAACCTGTAGATCAAAAGATCGCAGGCTTCGCCAGCTCCTACAGGATGTACGCCATCTGGTGTAGGAGCTGCCGCAGGCTGCGATCTTTTAATGCCACTCCCAAATATCAAGTCAAACAAGGCAATGAAAATGAGCAACTCCGGCCGCGCCGACGCGCTGTTAGCAGACCTGTCCCGCGATGGCCGTGGCCGTCTCAAGGTGTTTCTCGGCGCCGCGCCGGGTGTCGGCAAGACCTATGCCATGCTGCAAGCGGCCCACACCCAGCTGCGCCAAGGGGTGAAGGTCGTCGCCGGCGTCGTCGAAACCCACGGCAGGGCCGAAACCGAAGCATTGCTCGGCGGCTTGTCGCAGCAGCCGTTGGTACGTTCCGAGTACCGTGGCGTGTTGCTCGAAGAAATGGACCTCGACGGACTGCTCGTCGCTAAACCGAAGCTGGTGCTGGTCGACGAACTGGCGCACACCAACGCTCCGGGCAGCCGTCACGAAAAACGCTGGCAGGACATTCAGGAACTGCTCGCCGCTGGCATTGACGTGTACACCACGGTCAACGTCCAGCACCTGGAAAGCCTCAACGACCAGGTGCGCGGCATCACTGGCGTGCAGGTCCGTGAAACCCTGCCGGACTGGGTGTTGCAGGAAGCCTACGAACTGCTGCTGATCGACTTGCCGCCACGGGAACTGCTGGAGCGCCTGCGCGATGGCAAAGTCTACGTGCCGGAGCAGGCGCGGGCGGCCATCGACGCGTTCTTTTCCCAGACCAACCTCACGGCCCTGCGCGAACTGGCGATGCAAACCGCGGCGGCTCAGGTCGATAACGATCTGGCCCAAGGATATCGTCAGTTGGGGCAAGCAGCGCCGGCCGTGCGCGGGCGTTTGCTGGTGGGGGTCGACGGCGATGCCCAGGCCGAGCGCCTGGTGCGCCATGCCAGTCGCGTGGCCCAGCGGCGGCATCTGCCCTGGAGCCTGGTGCACGTGGACAACGGCAGCGTGCGTGACGAGCAGTCACGCCTGCGCCTGCAGAGCGCCCAGCAACTGGCCGAGCGCCTGGGCGGTGAAGTGGTGTTGCTGCGCGCCGGTGAAGTGGCGAAAACCCTGATCCAGCATGCCGCCGAACGTCGCGCCAGCCTGGTGCTGGTCGGCCAGTCCCGACCGCGTTTGCGCCGACGTCTGTTCGGTGGCGGGCTGGCGGCGCGGCTGCTGCGTAATGCACGCGGACTGGAAATCAACGTTCTCGACAGCGATCACCAACAGCTTCAACCCCATCAGCGGTCGATGCATTCGCTGGTCTGGTTCGACTACGCATTGGCCGTGGTCGCGACGGTTCTGGCCAGCGCCCTGGCCTGGGCCGTGGCGAGCGTGCTGCCATTGCCGAACATCTCCCTGGTGTTTCTTGCGGCGGTGTTGCTGGTGGCGGTGCGCAGCAGCCTCGGGCCGGCGCTGGCCTGTGCGGCGCTGTCGTTCCTGACCTATGACTTTCTGTTCATTCCACCGAATTTCTCTTTCAGAATCCAGCGCGAAGAAGACGTGCTGACTCTGCTGTTCTTCCTGCTGATGGCGGCCCTCACCGGCAACCTCGCGGCGCGTCAACGCAGGCAATTGCAGGCATTGCGCGATACCCAGGAAGAGACCACCGAACTGCTCGACCTGTCACGCAAACTCACCGCCGCCACCGACCGCCAGGCCGTGGTCAGCGCGGCTGCCCAGCACCTCAATGGTTGGAGCGATGTGCAACTGTGCCTGCTCAATCGTGACGGGCAACACGGCTGGAAAGTCGAAACCGGTGGCCCCCTGGAGTTCAGCGAAGCCGAACGCGCCGCCGCCGATTGGGCCTGGCAGCACGATCAACCCGCGGGTGCCGGCACCGGTACTTTGCCGTTCGGCCGCTGGTGGTGGTGGCCATTGTCGGTGGAGGACGGTCCGCTCGCGTTGCTTGGCGTGTGCGCCAGGGAGGGTCAGACCCTGAGCGGCCAGCGCCGACGCTTGTTGACCGCACTGAGCCAGCCGCTGGCCCAGGCTCTGGCCCGGGCGCAACTGGCCGATGATCTGGAAGCTGCGCGGCTGCACGGCGAAACCGAGCAACTACGCAGCGCCTTGCTGGCGTCGGTGTCCCACGATTTGCGCACTCCGCTGACGTCCATGCGCGGCAGTATCGATAGCCTGCTGGCCCTGGGTGAAGCGATCCCGCTGGAGGATCGACGCGAATTGCTCGAAGGCACCCGCGATGAAGCCGAGCGCCTCGACCGCTACATTCAAAACCTGCTCGACATGACCCGCCTCGGCCACGGTGCCTTGAAGCTGGCGCGGGACTGGGTGTCGCCGGCGGACATCGTCGGCAGTGCGCTCAATCGCCTGCGGGCAGTCCTTGCGCCGTTGCAGGTCAGCACCGACGTGCCGGCCGAGTTACCGTTGCTGTACGTGCACGCCGCGCTGATCGAGCAGGCACTGATCAACGTGATGGAAAACGCCGCGCGGTTTTCGCCACCCCACGGGCGTTTGCAATTGCGCGCAGGGGCCGATGACAGTGAGCTGTTTTTCTCGGTCAGCGATGAGGGACCGGGGATTCCGGAAGAGGAACGGGCGAAGATTTTCGATATGTTCTATACCGCGGCGCGGGGTGATCGTGGCGGGCAGGGTACCGGGCTGGGGCTGGCGATTTGTCAGGGCATGGTCGGTGCCCATGGCGGGCGTATCAGCGTCGCCGACGGCATCGAGGGGCGCGGCACCTGCATCACGTTGCACCTGCCGCTACAGGCTCAGCCGGGATACGAAAGTGAAGCCTGATCGCGCTTGCGCTACTCTCTTGCCACTTCTTTGTGTTGATGTGAATTCATGAGCCAGACCTCGACCATTTTGGTCATTGACGACGAACCGCAGATCCGCAAGTTCCTGCGCATCAGCCTCGCTTCCCAGGGCTACAAAGTGCTGGAGGCGGGTACCGGCAGTGAAGGATTGGCGCAAGCTGCGTTGAACAAACCGGACTTGCTGGTGCTCGACCTCGGCTTGCCGGACATGGACGGCCAACAGGTATTGCGCGACTTTCGCGAGTGGTCGACGGTGCCGGTGCTGGTGCTCTCCGTGCGCGCCGGTGAAGGACAGAAAGTCGAGGCCCTGGATGGCGGCGCCAATGACTACGTGACCAAGCCGTTCGGCATCCAGGAGTTCCTGGCGAGGATCCGTGCATTATTGCGCCAGGCGCCCGCAGGCGAGGCGCAACAAGCGGCGCTGACCTTCGGTCCGTTGACGGTCGACCTGGCGTATCGCCGGGTGCTGCTCGACGATGTCGAAGTCGCGCTGACCCGCAAGGAGTACGCCGTGCTGGCGCAACTGGCGCGGCATCCCGGGCGGGTGATCACCCAGCAGCAATTGCTCAAGGACATCTGGGGACCGACCCACACCGAAGACACTCACTACCTGCGCATCGTAGTCGGGCACTTGCGCCAGAAACTGGCGGATGATCCGACCCAACCCAGGTTCATCGTCACTGAGGCAGGGGTGGGGTATCGGTTGTTGAGTGAATAGTTTTGAAATCTTGTGGTGACTGATCTGGCCCCATCGCGAGCAGGCTCGCGATGGGGCCCTAACATTCACCCGAGAGTTTTCAGGCGCTCAGTTTTGCTCATTCTCATACCGGTCCAGCGTATCCCGCGCAATCTCGCGTCCCAGCGCGATCAACTCCGGCGCCTTGTAGAACTCGAAAAACCGGCACACGCGCTTGGGCACGTTGATCAGGATGTCCGGCGGATACCCGGCAATCTTGTACTGCGCCAGCGACGTCTGCATCACCTCGAAACTCTGGTTGATCAAATCCAGCAAGGACGCCGGCCCGACGTTGTCGATGATGAACGAACCGGTGGCGGAGCGGGGCGCGCCACTGGCTTGCGGAGCCGCCGCCGGTTGCTGCGCTTCTGGCTCGGCGGATTCGATCCACGGATTGAGGTTCGCGCCTTCGGCCCTCAGGGCTTCCTGCTCGAGGATCAACAATTGCTCGGCCTGTTTGCGGCGGAACGGCATCTTCGAGCCCAGGGAGTTGATCAGGCTGTCGAAGCGGGTCTTGAAGGCGGCGGGACGCTGGATGACCGGCAATTGATAGTGGCGCTGGTTGGTGGAGTTGAGGTTGACTGCAATGATCAAGTCGCAATGGCTCGACACCACCGGCACGATCGGCAGTGGGTTGAGAATGCCGCCATCGACCAGCATGCGGTTGCCCTGCATCACCGGGGTAAACAGGCTGGGAATCGCGGCCGAGGCGCGCATGGCCTGATGCAGGCAACCTTCCTGGAACCAGATTTCCTGCTGGTTGGTCAGGTCGGCGGCAACAGCGGTGTAGGGGATGCGCAAATCTTCGATGTTGATCTCGCCGACGATTTTGCGGATCTGCCCGAAGACTTTCTCGCCTCGAATCGCCCCCAGACGAAAACTGACGTCCACCAGGCGCAACACGTCGAGATAGTCCAGGCTCTCGATCCAGTCGCGGTAATCATTGAGTTTGCCGGCGGCGTAGATCCCACCCACCACCGCGCCCATGGAGCATCCGGCGATACAGGCAATGTCGTAGCCGCGCCGTTCGATCTCTTCAATGACCCCGATATGTGCATAACCCCGGGCTCCACCCGAGCCCAATACCAGTGCGACGCGCTTTTTCATGGATCGCCCTCGTTTGAATGGTTCAACAATGCACCCATCGAGGGGCATGCTTCAATCGTCATGGTCGTTTGATGGCGAAAGAGCGTCGTATTTTCGACACTCCATGGCGGCACATGGTTATTCTCGTCAGCGCTATAGTTTGCACAGCGGACCAACGGCACTTTTCAGGTGCCACAACGTCTTACCTGCACGACTGTTGACCTATTCTTGAGGAGTGAATGATGAAAGCCTGGATCTGCGTGCCATTGATTGCCCTGGCGCTCGCCGGTTGTGCCGGCAAAACCGCTTATCGCGACAGTTGCGGTAGTAACCTGGATGCGGCATGGCATGAACTGGACCTGGCCAAAGCCGAAGGTTTCGCCGGGACCGTCAGCTACTCCAAGGCCCTGTCGTTGTTGACCGCAGCCAAGACCCAGCAGCAATTCGAGGGGTTCGAAGGCTGCACCACCAAAGCCGAGAAGGCCCGTTTCTATATTCGTGAATCGCGCGCGGGGCGTTAAAAGCGAAAAGCGGTTACAAGCTCTAAGCTGCAAGCTGCAAGACCCTTCGAGCTTGCAGCCTGGCGCTGTTTACGGAGTAAACCCCCATGATCGATCGGTTGGTGGCTCAGGTTCTGGGCCTGGAAGTTCGTCTGCTGGCCTGTCAGGCCCGCTTGAAAGAGCGTACAGACCCTGAAGCGTTACACGATCTGCGCACAACCATGCGTCGGTTGCGCAGCCTGTTGCGACCCTTGCGCGGGCAGCCCGGTGTCGAGCAACTGGAAGCGGCCGCCTCCCGGGTGGGCGACCTGACCACGCCATTACGTGATCGCGAAGTGCTGGCGGCGTACCTGCTCCAGCACCATCAACCCCAAGCCGCACAGTGGCGCATGGCGCAAATGGCCGAGGCCTATCCGGCTGTGGCGGCCAGTCCCGAGCTCGCGCAAATGCTGATCGTCCTCGATGCGTTTCCGCGTTTTCTGCGTGCCGCCCAGCGCCAGGGATTGCTCAAGGGCCTGCGCAAGCGCATCGAAAAACGCTTGGGCAAGCAATGGAAAAAACTCGACGAGGCACTGCACGATCCGACTCATAACCGTCATCGGCTGCGCCTGCTGATCAAGCGCGTGCGCTATGGCATCGACGCTTACCCCGAGCTGGACCGTTTGCCGAAAGCGGCCATGCCCCGATTGAAATCGTCCCAGGGCGCGTTGGGCGACTGGCACGATTGCGTGCAATGGCTGGCCATGGCTGAACGGGAAGCGGATTTGCAGCCCTGTGTTGCCGTGTGGCAAGCCACCATGGCCGAGGCTGAAAGCCGTGCGGACCGGGTGCTGGAAAAGCTCAGTCGCGATTGCTTCAAATCCTGAATCCCCAGCGGACACACACTGTAGGAGCGAGCTTGCTCGCGAATGCGGTTCATCATTCAGCTCTGTTGTTGACTGATCGAACGCTTTCGCGAGCAAGCTGGCTCCTACAGGGGGGGCGGCGAGCGTTGCGCGACTTATCTGTCAGTCAATTTGGCCGGAATAGGCGATGTATGAGCTTCGCCAGATGGTTAATATCCCTTCATCTTTTTCCGAACCCAGAGGTTTTCATGCGTTTTTCCGAACTGCTCGACGCTGTCCGCAGCCAGCCGCTGGCGCTGTCTATCCCGGCCTCCTGGGCCCAGGGGCGAGCCAGTTTCGGTGGCCTGGTGGCGGCTTTGCAGTACGAAGCCATGCGTGCCCGGGTTCCGGCGGATCGGCCGGTACGTTCGCTGGCAATCACCTTCGTCGGCCCGGTTGAGCCCGAGGTGCCGGTCAGTTTTGAAGTCGATGTGCTGCGCGAAGGCAAGGCCGTCAGCCAAGTGTTGGGCCGGGTGATGCAGAAGGGCCAGGTGGTGACGTTGGTCCAGGGCAGCTTTGGTGCCTCGCGCCCCTCGGAAGTGGCGGTGGCCGCTGAACCGGCACCGGAAATGAAGCACTGGGACGAATGCCAGGAATTGCCTTTTGTCGAAGGCGTGATCCCGGAGTTCATGCGGCACCTGGCGATGCGCTGGAGTGTCGGTGGGTTGCCGTTCAGCGGTAGCACATCCCGGCAAATGGGTGGCTGGGTACGCTTGCGCGGCGACGTGAAGGAAGAGGCCATCGGCGAGGCGCATATTCTGGCGCTGGTGGACGCCTGGCCGCCGGCCCTGATGCCGTTTTTGAAGAAACCGGCAATGGGCAGCACCCTGACCTGGACTATCGAGTTCGTGCAGCCGCTGCTGGAACTGAACACCCTGGACTGGTGCAAATACCTCGTCGAAACCGAATACGCCGCAGACGGCTACGGGCATGCCGCCGCAAAAATGTGGAGCGCGGATGGCCGGTTGATCGCCATGAGCCGGCAGACGGTGACGGTGTTCGCCTGATCAGTGACGGCGATGGCGCTCACGCCAGGCGCGCCACCATCCACCGCTGAGGAAGAACCGTGGAAACGTCAGGAACTGCTCGACCAACAGACGCGATAGCGCATCCTTGCGATCACTGAAGGGTTCGGCGGCTTGGGTCTCCAGGCTGTGGCCGTGGCGTTGCAAGGCCAGCGCCGCAATCACACCGATCACACCGATGGCGATATTTGCCAGGCTCAGGCTGAACACCCCGGACACAATCAGCAGAAATGCCACGATGAACAGCGGCACCGCGATCAGGTGCAGCACCAGATTGGTCGGGTGCTGATGATTGTTCGGGTACGCTCGCCATTGCCAGGCGGGAAGGTTGGGGTGACGTTTGCCCATGATGCCGATCCTCGATCCATGTTGAATACATGTAGGAAGAATAGGCCTGGTCCATGCTGGCGGCGAATCAAGGCTGGCTATTGGCTTGATAGGTGTCATGGTCTGGATTGATGTTGCCGGTTCCGGCCTCATCGCGGGCAAGCCCGCTCCCACATTCGTCCGCATTCTAATGAAAGAACTCGGTCACCTGTGGGAGCGGGCTTGCTCGCGATGAGGCCCTCAAAGTTTGAGCTGACCTATGGCCTTGCTCAGTTCCCCGGCCAATGCCGCCAGCTCATTGCTGGTGGTCGCCGACGTCACCGTCTGCTGCACCGTGTTCTCGGTCACGTCACGGATACTCACCACCGCCCGGTTCATCTCTTCCGCCACCTGGCTCTGCTGCTCGGCCGCCACCGCGATCTGCGTGTTGCTTTCACGCATCTGCGCCACTGCGCCGGTGATCTCGGCCAATGCCGCGCCGGCCTCTTGCGCCTGTTGTACGCAGTCGTCGGCCTTGAACGAACTCTCTTGCATGAAATCCACGGCGTCCCGCGTGCCGGCCTGCAACGCCGAGACCATGAGGGTGATCTCATCCGTCGAGGCCTGCACGCGTTTAGCGAGGTTGCGTACTTCATCGGCGACCACCGCGAAGCCGCGACCCATTTCGCCGGCTCGGGCCGCTTCGATGGCGGCGTTCAGCGCCAGCAGGTTGGTCTGCTCGGCGATGCTGTGAATCACGTTGACCACGCCGTTGATCTTCTGGCTGTCCTCGGCCAGGCGTTGAATCATCTCGGCGGTCTGCTGGACGCCGGTGGACAGTCCGGCAATCGAGCGCTGCACCCGTGTCACGACCTCCTGCCCGCTGCCGGCCAGGGTATTGGCCGATTGCGAAAGGTCACGGGTGGCACCCGCGTGTTGGGCGATGTGATACACAGTGGCAGTCATTTCATTGATCGCCGTGGCGGCCTGATCGGTTTCGCTTTGCTGGCCCAGCATGCCGTGGCGCACTTCATTCATGCTGGCCGCCAACCGCGCGGCGCCGACGTCCAGCTGCCGGGCTGTACTGGCGACGGTGTTGACCACCCGTTGATAACCGGCCTGCATGGCGTTGAAGGCGTTGGCCATTTGCCCGACTTCGTCGCTGCAAGCCAATGGCACGCGGGCCGACAGGTCGCCGGTTTTCTCCACGTGCAACATGACGTCTTTCAAGGTGTTGAGCTGGCTGAGCAGGAAGCGGATCAATAACTGTGATGCGCCGAGCATTGCCAGCATCAGGATGAACACCGCCATCGCGTAGTTGGCAAAGCGCTCGCTGAACACCTGGCTCAGACTTGGGCCGTGGGCAATCACGGCGACCTGCTGGCCGTCGGCACGGGTAAACACTTCGGCACCCATCAACGGATTGTCACCGAACAGCGGCATCACGTTGATCTCGACCCAACCGTTTGCATTGATGAGCTCCACAATGGGTTGTTCATTCAGCGACGGCGCCTGTCCGCGATTGAACGTCAGCAGGTTGTCGGCGTGGGGCAGCGGTTGCCCGGCAGGCCAGGCTTCGAGCAATCGCGCCTGGGCCTGGGCCGAAGCCTGGGCGGCGTGACTGCGGGCCTGCTGTTCGAGCTGTACCGCGTACAGCACCAGCAACAGGGTGGTGACGAAAGCGACAGCGTTGACCGCCCAGAATTTGTATTTCAGCGAGATATTGCTAAGCCAGGCACCCATGGAGGTCTTCTCTGATAGCGGAAACAGTTTTGGCAAGGTGCCATTATTGTGCCGCTACTCAGGTGGCTGATTCTTGATGCAGATCAACTTCAAGCCTGTGGGATTTATGGTGATCAGGAGATCAATGGCAGCCCATAGAACGCCCGCGCACAGGCGGTCGTGTGCGCCGCCAGATCTTCCTGGCTTTCCCCGCGATGCAGTGCCACTTCGCGCAGTACTTCGGTCAGGTATGCCGGCTCGTTTCGCCCGTTTTTCGGTTTGGGGCGCAGGCTGCGCGGCAGCAAATACGGTGCATCGCTTTCGAGCATCAGGCGCCCGCGCTTGATCTCCTTGACCAGTGGATGCAAATGCGTGCCCCGGCGCTCGTCGCAGATCCAGCCGGTAATGCCAATGTGCAGGTCGAGGTCGAGGTAGCTGAACAGTGCCTTCTGCTCCCCGGTGAAGCAGTGCACTACGGCGGCCGGCAGTCGGTCGCGGAAGTCGCGCAGGATTTCCAGCAATCGCTGGCTGGCGTCGCGTTCGTGCAGAAACACCGGCAACTGCAATTCGACGGCCATGGCCAGATGTTCTTCGAGGACTTTCTCCTGCTGCGGACGCGGCGAGAAATCACGGTTGAAATCCAGCCCGCATTCACCCACGGCCACCACATTCGGCTCCATGAGCAAGCTGCGCAAACGTCGGGTGCTGTCGGCGTTCCAGTCGCTGGCGCAATGAGGGTGAATACCGGCGGTGGCGAACAGGCGCTGGGCGCTTTCGTCCAGTTGCTGGCACAGCTCAAGGGCCTGTTCACTGCCCTCGACACTGGTGCCGGTCAGCACCAGTTGGCACACGCCGGCCGCGTAGGCGCGGTCGAGTACGGCCCGGTGTTTGTCGGCAAAACTGGCGTTGGTCAGGTTGACGCCGATATCGATGAGTTGCATGGTGCTACCTCGGCCCAAAGGCCGGAAAGCATATCAGAGCCGTGGATTTATAAGAAAAGCCAAGAACTACAACGGGTTAACGCTGTCTCTTGAGCCGCGGACCAGGCTGGGTTGGTAGTTTTGCCATCATTGTGCCAGTCTTTCGCACTTTGCCAGCGCCTTGGGCGCTCTGTTTTTGTCGCCGCGCTTGATGGTTTTCGTCATTGAAGCGGGCCTCATATTCTTTCCGGAGAGTGGATGATTCGTCCCTCGGTTTTGCTACTGCTGTGTTGTTCGCTGCTACTGCCGATGTCGGCGGTCGCGCGTCTGCCCGGGCCGCTGCAAGCCGTACCGGCCAGCAAGGTGCGCGACCTTGCGGAAATTCGCAGCAGTCGTGTGCTGCGGGTGTTGGTCAACCAGAGCCGCAACAGTTCCGGCGAAGTCCAGGGGCAGGCGATCGGGGTCGAATACCATCGCCTGAGAGCGTTCGAGCAGTATCTCAACGGCCACGCCCGTGACGGTCAGGAAATCACCCTCAAGATCATTCCCAAGGCCAAGGATCAACTGCTCGGCGCATTGCAGCGCGGGGAGGGCGATCTGGTGGCGCCAGGCGAGTTGCTCGATCTGCAACCGGGCTTCGCCGTCAGCACCAGTGAGCCGATTGCCAGCAACATCCCGTTGGTCCTGGTGGGCATCAAAGGCGAACGCCGCTACACCAAGCTTGAACAGCTTTCCGGCAAGACCCTGGCGTTACCCGCCGGCAGCGCTGCCGGGGATGCCGTCAGCCAGATCAATCAAAAGCTCGCCCTGCACAAACTGCCACCGGTCACAATCGAATGGGTCGATCCGACCCTTGCCGTCGAGGATGTGCTGGAGATGGTGCAGGGCGGGATCTTCCATCTGACCATCGTCGAGCAGCCGATCGCCGAACGCTGGGGCAAGATCCTGCCCAAACTGCGTTTCGACAAGCAGGTACTTGTCAGCGAGCCGGGAGAAGAGTTCTGGTTCGTGCGCCGTGATGCCTCGATGCTGCGGGCCAGCATTGATCGCTTCCTCACCGTCTACAAAAAACCATCGGATCAGGACGCCGCGTTCCTGCGGATCTATCGTCGTCTCTATCAAGTGCACTATCCGCTGGCCAAGGCGGACCGGCAGCGCCTGGAAAAGCTTCGCCCGGTGCTGCAGAAGCACGCCGATGCCCAAGGCATGGATTGGTTGAACCTGGCGGCGCTGGCCTTCAAGGAGTCAGCCCTGCAACCCGCCGCTCGCAGTGGCGGTGGCCCGACCGGTCTGATGCAGATCACGCCTTCTGCGGCGCAGCGGGTGGGGGTCAACAATATCCAGGACCTTGATGGCAATGTGCAGGCCGGGGCCAAGTACCTGGCGATGATCCGGCGCAAATTTTTTGCCAGCCCCAAGCTCAACGAGCGCGAACGCATGGCCTTCGTGCTGGCGGCCTACAACATCGGGCCGGAGCGGGTCCAGGGCATGCGCGCCGAAGCCCGGCGGCGAGGCTTGAATCCCAACCAGTGGTTCTTCCAGGTCGAACGCGTGGCCATGGAGCAAGTGGGTATGGGGCCTGTCAGCTATGTTAATAGCGTGAACAAGTATTACTTGGCGTTCGACCGGGAGCGCGAGTCGTTGGAGCCCCAGGAGCAAAAAGTTGCCTCACGAAAATGATCAACTAATCTGATTGTTATGGCGGGGTTTTTGCGCTTTTAACATGTGAATTACTGATTAATATAGCGGCCAACCAACACACACTTACAAGGAATGAATCAGCATGAGCACTCTGATCAACAAGGTACTGTCTACCCGCGCTGGCTACGGCCTGACGGTTCTGCGCATCGTGGTCGGCATTATTTCCGCCGCTCACGGCTCGCAGAAACTCTTCGGGGCATTCGGTGGCTATGGTCTGGCTGGAACCGCGCAGTACATGGAAAGCCTCGGACTGACGCCGGGTTACCTGATGGCGACACTGGCGGGCGGCATCGAATTCTTCGCCGGCCTGGCCCTGATCATCGGCTTGCTGGTTCGCCCGGCCGCGCTTGGCCTGGCCTTCCTGTTGCTGGTGGCGATTTTCTCGGTGCACATCAGCAACGGACTGTTCATGGCCAACAACGGTTATGAATTCGCCCTGGCCTTGCTCGGTGGCAGTATCGCGGTATTGATCGAAGGTGCGGGCAAACTCTCAGCGGACCGCGCCATCGCCGGTTGACCGCTCTGGTTCAACGAAAAGGCCCGCATTGTGCGGGCCTTTTTTGTTGGTGCGCCAGGCATGGCGCGTTGCGCGTAAGCGCAACCAGCTTGGCTGTGGTGGCCACGCTGGTGACTTGGAGGTGAAAGTCCTCTACACACCCGGCAAGGGGAAGTGTTAGCCAGAGGCAAGGGTGTCGCGGGTGACTGCGAATCTGAAGGAAGCCCGAGGCAAAATGCTGGCCTGACGAACAGGAAGCGGATAGAGGCGGCGCAGCGGGGTAAGAAGGCCAATATCTTCAAAGCCCGATACTTGCACGGAACGCTGCGACGTAGATCCGACAGGCATAAGCAGGAAGGTCGCGCGAATTACCCTGGGAGATCTGTTTAGCCTGCCATGTGCTACCGGCGTCGCGAGATGACGGGATGGGCGACAGAAGTCAGCAGAGGCCGTAGTAGTTGCTCGAAACCGGAGTAATGAAGGGCTGAACCTGCCATGAGTGGATAGTCGGGTGTGATCTCTGTTGGAGCGTAAAGCAGAAACTCCGCGTAGCGGAGGTCAAGACCATTAGGAGGTAGGAGCCGGAAGCTCCGAGGGCCGGTCTGGGCGCTTAGATACCGCAGGCGACACATCAACGGAACCAAGCTCGCTGACGTTGTTTGTCAGTAGGCAGGAACCGCCGTATACGGAACCGTACGTACGGTGGTGTGAGAGGACGGCGGGGGCAACCCCGCCTCCTACTCGATCGCGTCATTCTTGACACTGTCCAGTCAGCTTCTCTAGGATGTTGCTCATGCGCCGATTTAAACAGCTACTTGCGGGGCGCCAGGTGACTCATCCAGTTACCGATAGAAGCCAGAACAGGCTTCGAAATACCGCTAAAGCGCTGGTTCGGTGTTGCCTCTCACCTGCCATGCAGACTTTTGAGGCAGAGACACGACACAATGAATGCACTAAATGCTGTTGTACGTCCCGCGCCGATCACGGCACACCTGACCCAGCGCAATCCAAAAATCCTGCTTGGTGGCAAACATCAGCCGACGCTCTTGCGTTATCTCGATGGTTGGCCACGTCGTACCGGTGGTCCCGCTGCCTTCCTGATCCAGTTTGTCGAAGACGGTGAGTCGCTCGCTCGTTTTGCCGACGACAGTTTCGATCTGGCAGTGATTCAGTCCCCCAGCCTCGAAGATGCGCCTGAAGTGATCCGGCAACTGACCCGCGTTGCCCGGCAAGGACTGATTACCCGGCGTTAAAGCTCACGGGTAGTCGATCGCCACAATGTACACACACTGTTCACCGGTCGGCGTCTGGACCCGGACTTCGGCGTCCAGTGCCTTGCCGATCAGTGCGCGGGCCAAGGGCGAGTCGATGCTGATCAGGCCCTGTTTGAGGTCCAGTTCATCCGGCCCGACAATGCGGTAGCGCGACTCTTTGCCATCCTCGTCTTCGATCGTGACCCAGGCGCCGAAATAGACCTTGTTCGGATCGCTGGGTTTTTCGCTGACAACCTTGAGCGCTTCCAGGCGTTTGGTGAGAAAACGCACGCGGCTGTCGATCTCTCGCAGCATCTTTTTGCCGTAGGTGTATTCGGCGTTCTCCGAGCGATCACCCTGGGCCGCGGCTTCGCTGACAGCCTGGGTAACCTGGGGCCGACGTACATGCCACAGCTCATGGAACTCGGCGCGCATCCGCGCTTCACCCTCGGGGGTGATCAGCGCGGTGCCAGCGGTGCGGGGAGGGCGGTAACGGCTCATGACAGCTTCTTGTGGTGAGGATGGCAGGAGTCTATCAACCCTCGCGCAGGACTGTCAGCGGGCTGGCGTTCAATGCCCGACGGGTGCCGAACACACCGGCACCACCGATCAGCACTGCGCCCAGCAATGGCAGCAACAATAGCCATGGATGTGGATGCCACGGCAGGTCAAAGGCGTAGCGGTAGAGCACCCAACTCACCACTTCCGAACCCAGCGCCGCCAGCAAGCCACTGACTGCGCCCAGCAAACCGAACTCGATACGTCGAGCCTTGACCAGCAATTGCCGCTCCGCCCCCAGCGCACGCAGTAACGCCCCCTGGCGAATGCGTTCATCCAGCGTCGCTTGCAGACCGGAGAACAGCACCGCCATGCCCGCCGCCAACACGAACAACAACACGTACTCCACCGCCAGGGTCACCTGGGCGAGGATGCTGCGCAGTTGCTCCAGCAAGGCTTCGACCTGCAGGATCGTCACCGCCGGGAAGGCGCGGGACAGGTCGACAATCTGTTGGTCGTGACCTGATGCCAGATAGAAACTGGTCAGGTAGGTCGCTGGCAGATCCTTGAGGGTGCCGGGCTGGAAGATCATGAAGAAGTTCGGCTGGAAGTTGTCCCAGTTGATCTCCCGCAGGCTGGTGACCTTCGCCTCGCGATTGACCCCGCCAACGCTGAAAACCAGATGATCGTCGAGCTTGATTTTCAGGCTTTCGGCGACCTTGCCTTCTACCGACACGCCGGGAACATCGTCCGGCGTCTGTTCGTTCCACCAGTTGCCGGCCGTGAGTTTGTTGCCCGCCGGCAGGTCCGCGGCCCAGGTCAGGCTCAGGTCGCGCTGGATCGCCCGATCACCCGCCGATTCCTTGGTGACGATTTGCTGCACCGGTTCGCCGTTGATGCTGATCAGTCGGCCCGGCACCACCGGGTACAGCGGTGCCGATTGCGCCGACACGGCGATCAGGTGATCGGTGAAGGCCTGTTTGTCCGCCGGCAGGATGTTCAACGCGAAGTAGTTTGGAGCGTTTTTCGGCAGCTGGTTCTGCCAGGTGTCCAGCAACTCGCCCCGTAACAAGGCGATCAGCGCCATCGACAGCAGAATCAGACCGAACGCCAGGGACTGGCCCGCCGCAGCGAGCGGATGACGCAGCAGTTGGCCCAGACCCAGACGCCAGGGCAAGGACGCACGCGCAAGCATGCGCCGCAGACTCTTCAACAGCAGCAACAACAAGCCGCCCAGCACCAGTGCTGCAATCACTCCGCCGCCGAGCAGGGCAAAGGTCAGCACCAGGTCCAGGCTCAGGCGCCACATGATCAGGCCGAGGGCGCCCAGCGCTGCGCCGTAGACCATCCAGGTGCTGGAAGGGATCGGCAGCATGTCCCGGCGCAGCACACGCAATGGCGGAACCCGGCCCAGAGCTGCCAGTGGCGGCAAGGCGAAACCGGCCAGCGCCACCAGTCCGGTGCCGATCCCGGCAATAGCCGGAAACAGCCCGCCCGGTGGCACGTCGGTGGGCAACAAGTCATGCAGCAGGGCAAACAACCCCAGCTGGGCGAGCCAACCGAGGAGGGCGCCGCTGATGCTGGCCAGCAGCCCGAGCACAGTCAGTTGCAGGCTGAACAACACCATGGTTTCCCGGCGTGACAGCCCGAGGCAGCGCAGCAAGGCACTGGCATCGAACCGGCGGGTGGCGAAGCGGGTTGCCGACAGCGCCACCGCCACACCGGACAGCAACACCGCCACCAGGCTGGCCATGTTCAGGTAGCGTTCGGCCTTGCCCAGGGCGCCGCCGATCTGCCGGTTACCGTCGCGGGCGTCCTGTAAGCGCTGGTTGGCGGCAAGCCCCGGTTTGATCAGTTGCCGATACGTTTCGAGTGCCTGAGCGCTGCCTCGCCATAATTCGCGATAGCTGACCCGGCTGCCGGGCTGCACCACGCCAGTGGCCGTAAGGTCGTCGAGGTTGATCAGCACCCGCGGCGTCAGGCTGTAGAAATTGCCGGCGCGATCGGGTTCGTAGGTCAGCACCCGCGCCAGTTTCAGGGTTTTCATGCCGACATCGATGCTGTCGCCGATCTTCAGGTCCAGGGCGGTTAGCAGGCGTGCCTCGACCCAGGCTTCACCGGGTTGCGGTCCGCCACCGACTGTTTCCGTGGCAAAGGGTGCGGGCGCGCTTTTCAATTCGCCCCGTAGCGGGTAGGTGTCATCGGCCGCCTTGATGCTGGACAGCTGGATGCCGTTGTCGGTGGCGATGACGCTGGAGAACTCCACCACTTGGGCGTGTTCCAGACCCAGTTCGGTGCCGCTTCTTATCTGTTCGGGGCGCGCAGGCGAACTGCCTTCGAGCAGCAGGTCGGCACCGAGGAATTCGGTAGCGCGTAGCATCATGGCGCCGTTCAGGCGCGCGCCGAAATAGCCAATGGCGGTGCTGGCGGCAACGGCCACCAGCAAGGCGAAAAACAACACGCGCAATTCGCCAGCGCGGGCATCGCGCAGCAACTGGCGGATGGCGAGACTGAACAGGCGCAACAGCGGCAGACGTGCCATCAAGGCTCCAGAGGGGCGACCAGCAGGCCGGCTTCAAGACGGATCAGGCGCCGGCAGCGATGGGCCAGGCGTTCATCGTGAGTCACCAGCACCAGAGTCGTGCCGCGCTCCTGGTTGAGCTCGAACAGCAAGTCGCTGATGCGCTCGCCAGTGTGGCTGTCGAGGTTGCCGGTCGGTTCGTCGGCGAACAGCACATCGGGCTCGGCGGCAAACGCGCGGGCAATCGCCACCCGTTGTTGCTCGCCGCCGGAGAGCTGGCGCGGCGAGTGAGTCAGGCGTTGGCCCAGTCCCACCCGTTGCAGCAATTGGGTGGCGCGTTCGCGGGCGTCTTTGCGGCCATCGAGTTCCAGCGGCAGCATGACGTTTTCCAGGGCATTGAGACTGTCGAGCAGCTGAAACGATTGAAAGACAAAACCCACGTGCTCGGCGCGGATGCGCGCACGCTGGTCTTCATCGAGGTTGCTCAGGCCTTGCCCGGCGAGGGTGACTTCGCCGCTGCTCGGCAGGTCGAGGCCGGCAAGCAGGCCCAGCAGGGTGGACTTGCCGGAGCCGGAAGCGCCGACGATGGCCAGGCTGTCGCCCTTGTTCAGTTCCAGGCTGAGTTGGTGCAGGATGGTCAGTTCACCTTCCGCGCTGGGAACCACTTTGCTAAGGTCCTTCGCGATGAGAATGCTTGCGCCCATGGAGAGTCCGATGCGTGTCTGGTTTTTGAGTGCTGGCCTGGCCTTGATGTGCATGGCCCAAAACGCAGCGGCGGGTACAGTCCTGATCGTTGGCGATAGTATCAGCGCCGGTTTCGGGCTGGATACCCGGCTGGGGTGGGTGTCGCTGCTTGAGCAACGGCTCAGGCGCGAAGGTTTCGACGACAAAGTGATCAATGCGTCCATCAGTGGCGACACCAGTGCCGGAGGCCAGGCGCGCCTGCCCGCGCTGCTTGCAGAGCATAAACCGGAACTGGTGATCCTCGAGTTGGGCGGCAATGATGGCCTGCGCGGGATGCTGCCAACTCAATTGCAACAAAATCTTGCGTCGATGATCGACAGCTCCCGGGCCAGCGGCGCCAAGGTGTTACTGCTCGGCATGCAATTACCACCCAATTACGGTGCGCGTTACACCAAGGCGTTCGCGGAGGTCTACAGCAACCTGGCCGATGAGAAAAAGATTCCGCTGGTGCCGTTTTTCCTCGACGGCGTGGGCGGCCATCCGGACTTGATGCAGGCCGACGGCATACACCCGGCGGCCGGGGCCCAGGACAAGTTGCTGGAAAATGTCTGGCCTACTCTAAAACCGCTGTTATGACACTTTTCTAGAGGCAGGCTTTCGGCTAAGGTGGCGCCCCCGATTTGGAGCCCCCGATGCCGCGTCCCGCCTGGTCACTATTTGCCTATCAACTGATCGAGCCTGACGAACAGCTGGATCTGTTTGCCTGCCAGGAAGTGCGGGTGCATCTGGTGACCCGTCAGCTGGAGTTGGGCGGTTCGGCGGACCGGACCTTGTGTGGCAGTCTGTTGCCGGCTTCGCCTCGCTGGTCGAGTGTTGATCGCCGGGTGTTTCAGGACCAGCGGCTGTGTTCGTTGTGCCGGGCCATTCTTGAGTCGCAGAAGCGGGGGACGTCGCCGATCTGGCCTGAACTGCGGTTCGAGCTTTGATCCGTCATTAATAGAGGCGGCCTTCGAGCCGACCTGACTTTTGTTGACCGTGTACATATCCGTTGCTGCGGTAACAGCGGCTTATGGTTTCGCCCTTACGGCGAGTCCCTTTTGGCAAACGCCCCAAAAGGAACCAAAAAGTCTCGCCCCTTACGTACGGCCCCTCGCTGAGGCTCGGCGTTCCTTCGCTGCGGTATTCATCCGGGAGCATTGCCCTCCGGTCGGCTTCGCTTCGACCTACATGCAATGAGTTCGACTGCGTCGAACGGCGCTGCGCGCCAATCCCCGGATGAACACCTCCGTTCAGCCTCCCGAGGGGGCGGGTGGATCAAGATCAAAAGCTGCAGGCGAGCTAACGCTCGGCCTGATGAGTGGTGAGAAGCGTGGGTGTACGCCGATCAACTGTAGGAGCTGGCTTGCCTCTATCGTCGGTTTTACCGATGAATTCCTTATCGGCGCTTTTGGGTAGAAAGGGCGGGAGGAGAAATCTCCCACGGTCCGTACTGGCTAGAGTCGGAATCGAGCTTTTAGTCCCGCCCACCCCTTCAAGTCTAAACATACAAGCGAGCTTGCTCGCGATAGCGGCCTTCCAGTCGACCAGGTACATCACTGACGAACGCACCGAGCAACCAGGCCGGCCGGCAGGCCGCCTCGGACGCTGTTGCGGTGTACGCCCCCTCGTGAGGCCGAGCGCAGGTTCTGCGCAGTGGGCAACTCGGCATGGATGCCGGGTTAGCTGCCCCCGGCCATGGATGGCCGATGGCGGCGGGCCCACGGAGCAGGACCGGAGCGAGGGCATGCCGAGCCACGGCGAGGCACCGAATGTCAGGGGCAAGAGCCCTTGGTTACTTGGGGCTTTTCCAAGTGACCCGCTGTAAGAGCGGAACCATAGGTGGCCGTTACCGCAGAAACGGATATGTACACCATCAAAATCCATGCCGCCTGACACACAGCCATCGCGAGCAGACTCACTCCCACACGGGATCGAGGACAACCTCAAAATCGCCTTGCACTGCCTGCAATCGGGCCATCTCCCCGAAATAACAGACAGCGGTGTACAATCGCGCTCTTATATCTCTGTTGATCATGCGAAGGATTTTCCGGATGTTGCCGCGTTTTCCTGCCGTCACCCGCTGCCTGACTCTTGCCGCCCTCTTTGTGGCCGGTCCAGTCGCAGCATTGGAGTTTCCCCTGCCACCGCCAGGTGAGGACATCATCGGCCAGGTGCAGGTGATCAAGGCCAAGTACGAAGATACCTTCGCCGACCTTGGTACCGCCTACGATCTGGGCTACACGGAAATGGTCGCGGCCAACCCGGGTGTCGATGCCTGGTTGCCAGGCGCCGGCACGGAAATCATCCTGCCGACCCGCTTCATCCTGCCACCAGGCCCGCGTGAAGGCATCGTGATCAACCTGGCCGAGTACCGCCTCTACTACTACCCGAAAGGCAAGAACGTGGTGTACACGTTCCCGCTGGGTATCGGTCGTGAAGGCTGGGGCTCGCCGATTGCCCACACCAGCATCACCGCCAAGACACCGAACCCTACCTGGACGCCTCCGGCTTCGATCAAGGCCGAGCACGCAGCAGACGGTGATCCGCTGCCCAACGTCGTGCCGGCCGGCCCTGACAACCCTCTGGGGCCGTTCAAGTTCACCTTGGGCACACCGGGCTACCTGATCCACGGTTCGAACAAGAAGTTCGGCATCGGCATGCGCACCAGCCACGGCTGCTTCCGCATGTTCAACAACAACGTGCTGGAAATGGCGGGCATGGTGCCGGTCGGTACGTCGGTGCGGATCATCAACGACCCGTACAAGTTTGGCCTGAGTGGCGGCAAGGTCTATCTGGAGGCGCATACGCCGCTGGACGACAAGGGCAACCCGTCGGTGGTCGACAAGCACACCGCAGTCATCAATGCGATGCTCAAGCGTGAAGACATCACCAACAACCTGCGCATGAACTGGGATGTGGTGCGTGATGTGGTCGCCGCTGAAGACGGTCTGCCGGTTGAGATCGCTGTGCCGGGCAACGGTGTCGTACCGATGGTGTCGAGCACTCCGGTCGATCCGCTGCAGTAATGCTGGCAAAGAACCCGTCGGCGCGGACCGCGTCGACGGGTTTTTTATTGCCCGGAGAAACGCCAGGCAATAAAAAAGCCGACCCAAAAAATGGGTCGGCTTGATAACAATCCCGAAGGATTATTACTTGCGGCTAGCTTTGTCCAGCATGCGCAGAGCACGCTCGTTAGCTTCGTCAGCAGTCTGTTGTGCTTTTTGAGCAGCAGCCAGAGCTTCATCAGCTTTACGGTAAGCTTCGTCTGCACGAGCCTGGGAGCGAGCAGCTGCGTCTTCAGTAGCGGTCAGACGTGCTTCGGTTTCTTTCGATGCGCTGCTGCAACCGGTAGCCAGAACTGCGGCCAGAGCCAGAGCAGAGAATTTCAGAACGTTGTTCATCGTGTTCCCCTTCAAGGACTTTCTATTAAGTAGCTATCTCCTCCGATTGAGGAAATAGCCGGCGTACATACTACCCATTACTTGTAGTAAGTAAAACTGACGTGACGCAAGAAGCAAAAAAAATTGTAGGCGTTGATTCTTTTTCGAGCAACTTTTAACTGAATTGTTTAAAAAATATCCAGCTGCAAGGCCCGTGGCTGAGCGAACTGGCGAGAAAAAGTTCCTGTGGCACGGCGCTCTTTTTCCTGGTCCGGCTAAAGTCCGCCTACATGGATTCGTCTACACTTTTGTTCGGCTTTTGTGTGGCGCCTCTCAATATCTTTCTCGATGTTCAGGTGACTTTAACAACGGGCGCTCGTCTTAAGTCTCAACATCCGGCAATGTACAGGCTATCGACCCGGAGTGATCTTCGGTCGAGCCAATCCTGCGTGATCCGGAGCCGCACCCGCCAACCGGCACGATGACGAGCGCATCTTGAGCATTTCTGCCAATGGTGCCTACTATTTGTACGTGCTCGGTAGCGCGAGATCGGTGCAGCTCTTCTCGGTGTCCATTCAGGCACGGGGTGGCGTAGATGTTCCTTCGCCGGAAAAACATCGGTAAGGTAGGGGTCGGAATTCCAGACCCGCGAGGAGTAGTGATGAGCGAGGCGTTGTCCATCCACCATGACCAGGCTGGTCATCAGTTCGAGACCAATGTGGACGGTCATCGTGCCTATCTGACCTATATGGATCTGGGGAAACAGACCCTGGATATCTATCGCACCTTCGTGCCCAACGCATTGCGTGGTCGCGGTATTGCGGCAGCCTTGACCGAGAAGGCGCTGGAGTACGCTGACGAAATGGGCTACACCGTCATTCCATCGTGCTCCTACGTCGAGCGCTACATGGAGCGTCACCAGCGGCATGCGGCCAAGCTGAGTCAGTGACCTTCAACAAAACGAACACATAAAAAAACGCCGGGTTCAGCCCGGCGTTTTTTTTGTGTGCGCTTTTTGCGCCGCCAAACAGGCGATCAGCTGCGATCGCGATTAGGCAGCACATCCTTGAGCTTGGCATGCATGCTGCGCAAGGTGTTTTCGGTCGCAGTCCAGTCGATGCAGGCGTCGGTGATCGACACGCCGTATTGCAGGTCGGCGAGGTCTTTCGGGATCGCCTGGGCGCCCCAGTTCAGGTGGCTTTCAACCATCAGGCCGATGATCGACTTGTTGCCTTCGAGGATCTGGTTGGCGACGTTCTCCATCACCAGCGGTTGCAGGGCCGGATCCTTGTTGGAGTTGGCGTGGCTGCAATCGACCATGATGTTCGGCTTGATCTTCGCCTTGTTCAGCGCCTGCTCGCAGAGCGCAACGCTGACCGAATCGTAGTTCGGCTTGCCGTTGCCGCCGCGCAGCACCACGTGACCGTAGGCATTGCCCTTGGTGGTCACGATCGACACGCCACCTTCCTGGTTGATGCCCAGGAAGCGGTGCGGGCTGGAAACCGACTGCAGGGCGTTGATCGCTACGGTCAGGCCGCCATCGGTGCCGTTCTTGAAGCCGACGGCCGAGGACAGGCCGGAGGCCATTTCACGGTGAGTCTGGGATTCGGTGGTGCGCGCGCCGATGGCCGACCAGCTGATCAGGTCCTGCAGGTACTGCGGGGAGATCGGGTCGAGGGCTTCGGTGGCGGTCGGCAGGCCTTTTTCGGCCAGGTCCAGCAGCAATTGACGACCGATGTGCAAGCCGTCCTGGATCTTGAACGAGTCGTCCAGGTACGGGTCGTTGATCAAGCCTTTCCAGCCGACGGTGGTACGTGGCTTCTCGAAATACACGCGCATGACCAGATACAGGGTATCGGACACTTCGGCGGCGAGAACCTTCAGGCGCTCGGCATATTCGTGGGCGGCCTTGATGTCGTGGATCGAGCAAGGCCCGATGACGACGAACAGGCGATGGTCGGTGCCATCCAGAATGTTGCGAATGACTTCGCGGCCCTTGGTGACGGTGCGCAGTGCGGCGTCGCTCAGGGGAATATCGCGCTTGAGCTGATCGGGAGTGATCAGTGTCTCGTTGGAGGCGACGTTTAGGTCGTTGATCGGTAAATCAGCCATCGTTTACTCGTCAGGTCACGGGTGCCGGCCGCCAGCGAACCCGCGCGGCGGAGCACAGCAAATTAAGCGCGTCGGGGACCCGAACCTTAGCGCGTTACACCGTGGCTCGACAATGGGCAGACGCCGGTTTGGTGGGCTTTCGCAGTCAGTTTCCCTGCCGTGAGGGGCAAACCGATCAAGAACACCCCTATTCCAGCACCGGCTGCGCAAAAGCCTTGCGCACCGAATCGTGAGAGAACTCGTCGGCATGCTCTTGGACCCATTCGAGGGCCAGGGCCTGGATATCCTGCAAGTCCTCGTGGGCGTCATGCAGGCGGCAGTAGCGTTCGATCTGGCACACCTGCTCACCCATTCGGGCGCTGAACAGCGTTTGTTCATCGACGAAGGCGATGCCCACCAGGTAACCACGCTTGCGTCGCAGGCACCAGGCGACATAGCCCAGGTAGCGCATGTCCGGGTTCACGGTCGGCATGCGTACCTCCAGCGCCGTGCCGTGGCGCCACGCGCGGTGATAATTGCAAGCCATGCCCCCGAGGCTGATAGTGTGCAGCTGTCGTCGCGAAAGACACTCAGGTTTCAGCAACTTTAACTCGACGGGCACATCGTCAGGGTGAGGAATGAATCGTCCCATGAACACAGACTCCATGTGTCGGCCATCTGACATTGTTCCCTCCAGTATAGTGGTCGAATTGGAACTGACCGATTTTGACGCCGACCAACGGCTGCTGGCGATGAGCGGCGTATCGCTGGTCATTTTCACCAGTGTCGGCTGCGCCAGTTGCCGTTTTGCCCGTGAGCAATTGCCGACACTCGATCTGGCAGTCGACCGACTGTGCTGGATTGATGCCGGCAACAACGGCGGGGTGGTCGAGCGTTATCAGGTCTTTCACTTGCCGGCGCTGTTTGTCGTTCGCGACGGTGAATTCTTTGGAGCACTCAAATCGCGTCTGACCGACACCGAGCTCAATCGAGCCGTGCGCCAGGCGCTGAGTCGAACAGCAGAGGAGTTGCCATGACGGGGACAGTTGCCAGGCCGACGATCGGCATTATCGGGACCGGCGCAATCGGCGGTTTCTACGGGGTGATGCTGGCGCGAGCCGGTTTTGATGTGCATTTTCTGCTACGCAGCGAGTTTTCCGCCGTGACCGAGCACGGGTTGCAAGTCGATAGCGCGCCCCACGGTGCGCTGAAACTGAATCCGGTACAGGCTTATTCGAACGCTGAAGACATGCCGCCCTGCGACTGGCTGCTTGTGGGGGCGAAAACCACCAGCAACGCCGACCTGGCACCTGCCATCCTGCAAGCGGCGGCACCGAATGCCAAGGTACTGCTGCTGCAAAACGGCCTGGACGTCGAAGACAGCCTGCGCGAGCTGCTCCCCGATTCGCTGCATGTGCTCGGAGGGCTGTGCTACATCTGCGTCCATCGCGAGGCGCCGGGCGTCATCACCCATCAGGCGCTGGGCGCGGTGCATGTGGGGTATCACAGCGGTCCCGCCGATGGGCCGGCACGCACTGCGATTGTCGAGGAGGGCGTCGGGCTGTTTCGCAGCACCGGCCTCGATTCCCAGGCCATGGCGAATTTACATCAGGCGCGTTGGCAAAAACTGGTCTGGAATATCCCTTACAACGGTCTCTCGGTTTTGCTGGGGGCGAGCACCACACCGTTGATGGCCGATGCTGACAGCCGCGAGCTGGTCAAGGCGCTGATGGCTGAAGTGGTTCAAGGCGCAGTTGCCTGCGGGCATGACGTACCGGCAGGGTATGCCGAGCATTTGTTCATGGTGACCGAAAAGATGCCCGACTACTGGCCGAGCATGTACCACGATTACTTGCACAAGCGACCGCTGGAACTGGCCGCGATCTACGCCCGGCCTTTGGCGGCGGCGAAGGCAGCCGGGTGTGAGATGCCACGCACCGAGGCCTTGTATCGCAGTTTGAGTTTCATTGATCGACGCAACACCTGAGTCGACCGACCTGAGGGGGAAGGGCATGCCAAAGGCAATTGACGACAAGCTGGTGCTGGCGATTTCTTCGCGGGCGCTGTTCGACCTGAGCGAAAGCCACAAGGTCTACCTGTCGAGTGGCGTCGAAGCCTACCGGCAGTATCAGATCGAACATGAAGACGAAATCCTCGAGCCCGGCGATGCCTTCCCGTTGGTGCAGAAACTCCTGAACCTCAACAACAGCCTCGGCCGCGCCCGGGTCGAAGTTATTCTGGTGTCGCGCAACAGCGCCGACACCGGGCTGCGGGTGTTCAACTCGATTGACCACTACGGACTGGCAATTTCCCGTGCGGCCTTTGTCGGCGGGCGCAGTCCGTATCCCTACCTCAAGGCCTTTGGCTGCGATCTGTTTCTCTCGACCCACGCCGAAGACGTACGCAATGCACTGGACGCCGGGTTCGCGGCAGCGACCATTCTGTCGGGTGGTGCCAGCCGTGCGGCTAGCGACGAGTTACGCATTGCCTTCGACGGAGACGCGGTGCTGTTTTCCGATGAGTCGGAGCGCATTTATCAGGCCGGTGGTCTGGAAGCGTTCCAGGCCAGCGAGCGTGAGGCCGCCCGCGAGCCGTTGCGCGGAGGGCCGTTCAAGGGCTTTCTCGCTGCTCTCAATCTGTTGCAGCGTGAATTCCCGGAAGACACCTGTCCGATCCGTACCGCGCTGGTCACGGCGCGATCGGCACCGGCCCATGAGCGGGTTATTCGCACGTTGCGCGAATGGGACATCCGTCTCGACGAGTCGCTGTTCCTCGGCGGCCTGACCAAGTCGGCCTTTCTCGAAGCCTTCGCGGCGGACGTGTTTTTCGACGATCAGGCCGGCCACTGCGAGTTGGCCCGTGAAGTCGTCGCCACCGGTCATGTGCCCCATGGCATAAGCAACGAGCAAAAGGTTTAAGCCCACCGTTCAATGCGTTGCGCCGGACGTCGTAGTCGCCAAGGCACTGCTAAGCTGAATCAAATCTCCGCCATGTTGGCAGTCGAGGAGGTCATATGATTCGTACGATGCTGTATGCCACTGACCTTGGCCTGTATGCGCCCGTGGTGATGCAGCATGCCCTGGAGCTGGCCAGGACCTTCAATGCCGGTTTGTACGTCGTGCATGCGGTTGAACCCATGGGGTTGTTTGCCGAATCGGTGCTGCAAAGTTATCTCGATGAACAGGCGCTGAACGAGTTTCACAGCCAGGGCCTCAATACGGTGATTGCCAGTATCGAGCAACGGGTGCTCGACAGTTTTCGTGAGGAGTTGGGGGATGAAGGGGAGCACGACCTGGAGCGGATTCAGGCAGTACGGGTGCTGCAGGGCGATCCGTCGCAGGTGATTCTGGACCAGGCGCAGAAACTCTCCGTGGATTTGTTGATCGTAGGTAGTCACAGCCATGGCGCCGGTGCGGAAACGCCTTTGGGGCGAACCGCCGCCCGTGTGTTGCAACTGTCCAAGGTGCCGGTCTATCTGGTGCCGTTGGTGCAACGTCGTCGCCAAGGGGACCGCTAGGACACGAATAATGGCAATCTGATAAAAAAGTTCTAGATTTATTCTTCGAGCCATTAATATAGTTATATATCGTCGCTGATGCCCGTGGCGTCTACCTGCTTTGAGGGATTCATATGAAGCTTCAACAATTGCGCTACATCTGGGAAGTGGCGCACCACGACCTCAACGTTTCCGCTACAGCCCAAAGTCTTTACACCTCTCAACCGGGCATCAGCAAGCAGATCCGTCTGCTGGAAGACGAGCTGGGCGTCGAGGTTTTTGCCCGCAGCGGCAAGCACCTGACCCGCGTTACCCCAGCCGGCGAGCGCATCATCACCACCGCTGGCGAGATTCTGCGCAAGGTTGAAAGCATCAAGCAGATCGCCCAGGAATTCTCCAACGAGAAGAAAGGCACCCTGTCGATTGCCACCACTCACACCCAGGCGCGTTATGCATTGCCGCCGGTGATCAGCAATTTCATCAAGCAATACCCGGACGTTGCCCTGCACATGCACCAGGGATCGCCGATGCAAATCGCCGAAATGGCCGCTGACGGCACCGTGGATTTCGCCATCGCCACCGAAGCGCTCGAGCTGTTCGGCGATCTGGTGATGATGCCGTGCTACCGCTGGAACCGATGCGTGGTCGTGCCTCAGGGCCACCCGCTGACCAAGCTGTCGAAACTGACCCTCGAAGCACTGGCCGAATACCCGATCGTGACGTATGTGTTCGGTTTCACCGGCCGTTCGAAACTCGACGAAGCCTTCAGCCATCGCGGCCTGACGCCGAAAGTGGTGTTCACCGCTGCCGACGCCGACGTGATCAAGACCTATGTTCGCCTGGGGCTGGGCGTGGGCATCGTGGCGAAAATGGCCGTCGACAGCAAACTCGACAGCGACCTGGTGGTGCTCGACGCCAGCGAACTGTTCGAGTCCAGCGTGACCAAGATCGGCTTCCGTCGCGGCACCTTCCTGCGAGGCTTCATGTGCGACTTCATCGAGAAGTTCGCGCCGCACCTGACCCGCGAAGTCATGGCCAAGGCCATTCAGTGCCACAACAAGCAGGAACTGGAAGAGCTGTTCGAGGGCGTCGAACTGCCCGTTCACTGATAGCGTTTCTGCCGGTCAAACTACCTCGGTGACAGCGAACTGTTGCCGAGCGCCCGCCACCATGATCTCCACCTCATCGCCCTCGAATTTACCCAGCAGGCTTTTGCCCAGCGGTGAGCGCGGGGTGATGACGGTGATCAGTTGCCCCACCAGATCGACCTTCAGCCCGGCTGCATCGGGTGCCAGAAACAGCCATTGTTCGCGCCCCTTTTCGTCCTCGAGCCCGAGCAGCGCGCCCACTTCGATGCCCCGCTGATCGTCATACGGGCGCAGGGCCAGGTTCAGGCAGAGGTTCAGTGACTGGCGAATTTCCTCGCCCCGCCTGGCTTGCCCGGCCGCGAGATAGGACGCTTCCAGCCCCAGGGTGTCGTACTTGTTCTCGGCGATGTTTTCTTCGTGGGTTGCCGTTTCGTAGGCGGTTTGCGCGGCCCGCTCGGCGATGTCGAGATCGATCCGCAGCTTGTCGAGAATCAGTTGGTGGACGGTTTGCTTATTCATGATCAATCGCAGAATTGCAGGACGTTGGCGCGACTTTTTTCGCTGGGCGCAGTCCGGTCCTGTTGCAGCCAGAACTGACAGCTTGGGTTGGACAGGTTGCGACTGCTGCTGCTGCGCGCCTGATCGAGCCGTTGCTGCTGCTCGTTCTTGCGCAGGTTTTCTTCATATTGGTCGAACAGCGGGCTTTGTGACGGCATGTCCGGCACCGATTGGGCCACCACAGGTGGTTTGGCCAGTTGCTCCACAGCTGTCGCCACAGACGCCAATTGCTCGCTGAAAAGCAGGCGCGAAGCGAGCCAGCAGGTCAGCACGATGGCAATGAATCCCAGCCACATGCCGAGGGCGATGCTGCCGGTCAGTTGCAGGGCGTTGAGGCTGATCGGGAAGGATCGGCGTGGAGTGGGGCGGTGGGGCATGATTGCCTCCTGGCGAAAGGTCACTGGCGAGTGGCGATTGTCGCATGAAGAATAATCGCCGTCGGCTCTTCTGCACGGGGTAATTTATGCGGACAATCGGCGCCTTTGCCAACGGGAGCCTGGAATGCCTGAAATGAAAACCCGCTGGGATATTTTTTGCACCGTGGTCGACAACTTCGGCGACATCGGGGTGACCTGGCGACTGGCCCGGCAACTGGTGGCCGAACATGGTCTGGCGGTGCGTCTGTGGGTCGATGATCTTCGAGCGTTCGAGCGCCTGTGCCCGGAAATCGACATCCATGCTGCGCAACAGTGGCAGCAGGACGTCGAAGTGTGCCAGTGGCCCGCCGAGTGGCAGCCGACTGAAGCCGCCGATGTGGTGATTGCTGCCTTTGCCTGCCAATTGCCGAGCGCCTATATGGAGGCCATGGCCGAACGGGAAAAGACGCCGCTGTGGATGAACCTCGACTATCTGAGCGCCGAAGACTGGGTGATCGGCTGCCACGGTTTGCCCTCGGTGAAGTACAAAAATGTGCAGAAGTTCTTCTTCTTCCCTGGATTCCGGAAGGGCACCGGTGGACTGCTGCGTGAGCGAGGGTTGCTGGAACGGCGTCGGCAATTTCAGCAAAATCCGCAAGTTCAAAGAGAATTCTTGCAAGGTTTGGGGATTGATCCTGCGCCTGGCACGCAGCTGATCTCATTGTTTGCCTACGAAAACACCGGTCTGGCCAGTTGGCTCGATGGGATGGCTGGCGATTCTACGGCCACTCATCTGCTGGTGCCGGAAGGGCGGATTCTCGGCGACGTCGAGCGTTGGCTTGGTGTGCAGGGTCTGGCGGCCGGTGCAGTGCATGTGCGGGATGCCTTGACCGTGCAAGTGCTGCCATTTGTCCGCCAGGATCAATACGACCGGTTGCTGTGGTGCTGCGATTTCAATGCCGTGCGCGGCGAAGATTCCTTCGTGCGCGCTCAATGGGCCGGCCGGCCATTTCTCTGGCACATTTACCGGCAGGAAGAAGACATCCACCTGGACAAGCTCGAAGCCTTCCTCGAACTTTATGTAAAAGGGTTATCTGCGCCTGCGCGGGAGGCGATCAGCGGTCTCTGGCGGGCGTGGAACGCTGGTGAAAAAATAGCCGACCACTGGCAATTTACCCGTAAACACTGGCCAGAGCTGGAAAAACACGCCGAGGCGTGGTGTCAGGAACAGGCCTTGCAGGCCGATCTTGCCACGGCGCTGGTACAGTTTTATGGAAATTGGATATGATACGCGGCCTAGATTTTTGTAAATCCCATCCAAATTCGGATATTCGCAATGAAAACTGGTAAAGAACTGAAACCCGGGACCGTGATTCGTCTCGAAAACGATCCTTGGCTGGTTCAGAAAGCTGAATTCACCAAGTCCGGTCGTAACAGCGCGATCATGAAGACCAAGCTGAAGAACCTGCTGACCGGTTACAAGACCGAGATCGTTTACAGCGCCGACGACAAACTGGACGACGTAATCCTCGACCGCAAAGAAGCGACCCTGTCCTTCATCAGCGGCGACACCTACACGTTCATGGACACCACCGACTACACCATGTACGAGCTGAACGCTGAAGACATCGAAGCCGTTCTGCCTTTCGTTGAAGAAGGCATGACCGATGTTTGCGAAGCGATCTTCTTCGAAGAGCGTCTGGTTTCCGTAGAGCTGCCGACCACCATCGTGCGCGTAGTTGACTACACCGAAGGTTCGGCTCGCGGCGACACTTCCGGCAAAGTAATGAAGCCAGCCAAGCTGAGCAACGGTACCGAGCTGCAAGTTGCTGACTTCATCGAAATCGGTGACAAGATCGAGATCGACACCCGCGAAGGCGGTTCCTACAAAGGCCGTGCCAAATAAGCACAGCTTCAGGAATGAAAAAGCCCGACCATTGAGTCGGGCTTTTTTGTGCCTGCGATTTCGGGTTCAACCAGAAACCCTGTGGGAGCGAGCTTTTTATTTCAGGTGTTCCTTGAGCTCTTGCGAAGCCTGCAACATCGCCGAACGCACCGCTGGCACCTGGCTCACCACGTTGAGCAAACCGTAGTCGTGGATCAGGCCGTTGTAGCGAACCGAAGTCACCGGCACTCCGGCCTCGTCCAGTTTGCGGGCGTAGGCTTCGCCTTCGTCGCGCAACACGTCGGCACCGGCGGTCTGCACCAGCGCTGGAGGCAATCCTTTCAACTGAGCGCTGGTCGCGCGCAGTGGCGAGGCGTAGATCTCATTCCGTTGATTGGCGTCGGTGGTGTAGTTGTCCCAGAACCACTTCATCATGTTTTTGGTGAGGAAGTGCCCCTCGGCAAACTGGTTGTAGGACGCGGTTTCGAAGTTGGCATCAGTCACTGGCCACAACAGCACCTGGAACCTGATCGCCGGTGTGCCCTTGTCCTTGGCCATCAGCGCAACCACCGCCGCCATGTTACCGCCGACACTGTTGCCGGCTACCGCCAGGCGCTTGCCATCGACGCTGATCTCTTTACCGTGCTCGGCCACCCATCGGGTTGCGGCATAAGCCTGGTTGATCGCCACCGGGTAATGCGCTTCCGGCGACGGCGTGTAGTTCACGAACACGGCCGCGGCACCCGAACCCATCACCAGGTCACGCACCAGCCGCTCGTGGGTCGGGAAATCCCCCAGCACCCAGCCACCGCCGTGGAAGAACATGAACACCGGCAGCTCGCCCTTGACCCCGGCCGGCCGGACGATGGTCAGGCTGATCGGTTGGCCGTCGACTTGAATGGTCTTCTGGCTGACATCGGCTTTTGGCAGCGTCAGCTTGACCCCGGCTTGCGCACCTACCAGAACGGCGCGGGCCTCGGCGGGCGTCATTTGCTCCATCGGCTTGCCGGTACCGGCATTCAGCACATCGAGGAATGCTTGGGTGTTGTGCTCAACCCCGCTACCTGCGAATGCGTTGCTGATGGACAAGGCGAGAAGGGTACCGGTCAAGACTTTGCTGAAAGTGTTCATGTTCGTTTCCTGTTCGGGCCTGGGTAGCCAGCGCTTAGACGGTTACGTGCAGACGCACATCGACGTTGCCACGGGTGGCGTTGGAGTACGGGCAGACCTGGTGGGCCGCGTCGACCAGTGCTTGTGCATCGGCTTGTTCAAGACCCGGCAGGCTGATGTGCAGGTCGATGTCCAGGCCGAAGCCGCCGGGGATCTGGCCAATGCCGACGTGGGCAGTGATCGAAGCGTCGTTCGGGATGCTGCGCTTGGTCTGGCTGGCCACGAATTTCAGGGCACCGATGAAGCAGGCGGAGTAGCCGGCAGCGAACAGTTGCTCAGGGTTGGTGGCTGCGCCGCCGGCACCGCCGAGTTCTTTCGGCGTGGCGAGCTTGACGTCGAGGATGTTGTCGCTGGAAACCGCACGACCGTCACGGCCACCGGTGGAAGTTGCGATTGCGGTGTAGAGAGTTTGCATGGTGAAAGCCTCGTTCAGGGTTTGTTTGTTTTACGCTAAATATTTGCGCGCTAAGTAATGGCGAGATGAATGTATCGCGCAAATATTTAGCGCACAAGATAAATAGTAAAATTAATTTGCCAGGACAGACGAACGGTTGAGAAGGATTGGCTGGAGCTATTGAGTTAGAGCGACTGGAGGTTTTACAGGCGGCTTTTTCGGAAGGGGAATCGGGTTCTGTGGGACAGCACAAAGCAAATGTGGGAGCGGGCTTTGTGCTGGCCTTGAAACTACAGGCTGTCTTGCAGGTGGCGACGCAGCTCCTGCAACTCCGCTTGCAGGTTTTGCAGACGCTCCACGGTCATCCCGCTGGCGCCGAGGATGCACTGGGGAACATCACGGGCCTTGTCACGCAAGGCCCGACCCTGTTCGGTGAGTTCGACGATTACCACCCGCTCGTCTTCGCGGCTGCGGGTTCGGCTGAGCAGGCCTTCGGCTTCCAGGCGCTTGAGCAGCGGCGTCAACGAGCCTGGATCGGTCAGCAACCGCGTGCTGATTTCACCTACGGTCAAACCGTCCCTTTCCCACAACACCATCATCGCCAGGTATTGCGGGTAGGTCAGGCCCAGCGCTTGCAGCAAGGGTTTGTAGACCTTGGTCATCATCAGCGAAGTGGAATGCAGGGCGAAGCAGGCCTGATTGTCCAGCAGCAGGTTGTCGCAGTTGTCCGGAGTGTTGCGCTCGGTGGTCATGTCGAAGCCTTGATCTGTGATCTCAAGAATCTAGCGGGCGAATCTTTAATGCGCCAGATAATTTTGATCAATGCCGCTGCAGATGGGTTTGCAGCACCAGATCCCAGGGCGGAACCGGGCTGAAGCGGGTTTTCAGGTACTCCAGCAACAAGCGACTGCGGGAGTTGGGTTGCTGTTCCAGGCGCAAGGCATAGATGCCGGCGCTTTCCGGTTTCGGCAGCCCGCTGTCGCAGAACAGCGGCAACAACTCACCCCGCAACAGGTACTCGCTGGCCAGCCAGGTCGGCAGATGCGCGATTCCCAGCCCGGCCAATGCGCCGCACACCAGCGCCTCGGCATTGTTGGCGCTCATGCGGATCCGCGCCGGCCGGTGCAACTGCATTTGCCCGTCGCGCTCGAAACGCCAGGCGAAGGGCGGGGCCAAGCCATCCCAGTCGAGCCCGTCGTGTTCAATAAGATGTGTGGGCTCGGTCGGAACGCCGCGACGCCGCAAATAATCAGGGCTGGCGCAGGCGATACGCACCATGCTCGCCAGTGGCGTGGCCACCAGCCGGGTATCGGCCAGTTGCCCGGCGCGCAATACCAGATCGACCTTGCCCAGGTTCAGGCCCTGCATGTCGACGAAGCTGTCGATCAAGTGCAGTTGCACATCGAGCCCGGGGTAGAGCATCAGGAAATCGGCAATCACCGGTGCCAGGTGCCGGCGCCCAAAGGCTGCCGGCGCATCGATACGAATCAGGCCTTCCGGCGCGCTGCTCAGGGACACGGCCTCGGCCCGGGCCAGGCGCAATTCGGCGACGATCCGCCGTGCGCGCTCGGCAAAGGCCAATCCCGCCGGAGTGGCGCGTACCGCATGAGTGCTGCGCAGGAACAACTGACTGCCGACCGCGCTTTCCAGGCTGTCGATACGCCTTGCCACGGCCGAAGGGGTCAGCGGATGACGCCGTGAGGCAGCGGAAAAACTGCCGGTTTCCAGCACGTCAAGGAACAAGGCCAGTTGGTCGGTCAGTTGATTGGGGTTCATGGCAGGTTTGCGCTTGTGCAAATTTGGCACAGCCATTGTGCGATGCTGTGCGTTTCCGCGCCAGAAGCAACTGCGTAGGATCAAAGGCCTGATGGCAATGGGGAAAATGTGGTGATTGAGTTCTTGATGTATCTGGCGTTTGGCGCTGCGTTGGGCACGCTCGGCGGGTTGTTCGGCATCGGCGGCGGCCTGATCGCCATTCCGCTACTGGGCGTGCTGTTCGGGCTCGATCAGCAGATAGCCCAAGGCACGGCCCTGGTGATGGTGGTGCCGAACGTGATGCTGGCGCTGTGGCGCTATCATCAGCGCAACCGGATCGAACTGCGCCACGCGTTACCGCTGGCCATCATGGGGTTCTGCTTCGCCTGGCTCGGATCGATCTGGGCGGTGGGCATTGATGCGCAAACCATGCGCATGGGTTTTGTCGCCTTTCTAGTTGCGCTGTCGGCGTACAACCTCGTCCGCATGTTCGCCGCCAGCGCCCCGGCGGCTTCTCAGATGAACTACTCATGGCCCTGGCTGGGCCTGCTTGGCGCTGCATCCGGCACAATGGGCGGATTGTTCGGCGTGGGAGGCGCGGTGGTGGCGACACCGGTGCTGACCAGCCTGTTTGGCACCAGCCAAGTAGTTGCGCAGGGGTTGTCGTTGGCGCTGGCCTTGCCGAGTACGGGGGTGACGCTGGTGACTTACGCCGCGCACCATCAGGTCAGCTGGGTGATCGGCTTACCCTTGGCGATCGGTGGGCTGATGAGCATCAGTTGGGGCGTGAAGGTTGCCCACGCATTGCCGGAGCGGCTGCTGCGCGGGCTGTTTTGCGGGTTCCTGGTGTTCTGTGCGGTGATGCTCGCCTTCAAGGTTTGAAGCCATCGACAATGTGCTCGGCCAGGCACTCGGTGATGGGTGACGGGTTATGCAGGTTGCGCACGAGCATGATGCTGGCCTCGGGCAGTAGCGGCAGATCCTCGGCCTCGCCGAGGATGCGCATGTCCGCGGTGATCAGGCTTTCAAGTTGCGCCGTGACGGCCAGGCCGGCGCTGACCACCGCCATGATCGCTGACAGGCTGTCGCTGTTGTACGCCACCCGATAATCACGCCCCCGGGCATCCAGGGCGTTACAGGCCCACTGGCGGCAGAAGCAATCACTGTTGAACATCGCCAGTGGCAGCGGCGTCTGCTCATGAGCGCTGTAGCATTGCGCTTCGGCCCAGACAAAACGCTCCTTGCGCAACAACTGGCCGATTTCACTGCCTGGTTCGCGGGTGACGATGGACAGGTCGAGGTCCTGGCGCATCAACAGTTGTTTTGATGATTCGCAGTGCACTTCTATCTGAATCAGCGGGTAAGACTGAGCAAACCGGCGCAGAATCCCCGGGAGGAACCGCATCACATAATCGTCAGGCGTGCCGATGCGCACGGTGCCGACCATGTCGGGTTCACGCAAGGTGTTGAATACTTCGCTGTGCAGCTTGAGGATCCGTCGCGCATAGCCGAGCAACACCTGGCCTTCAGCCGTCAGTCGCACCTGCCGCCCGTCGCGCTGGAACAACTGGCGCTGCAGCACATCTTCTTCCAGTCGTTTCATCTGCATGCTGACGGCTGACTGGGTGCGGTTGACCATTTCGCCGGCGCGGGTAAAGCCGCCCTGGTCGGCGATGGCGACGAAGGTGCGCAACACTTCGGTATCGATACTCGGGTAGGCGGACATCCATCAATCTCCGAGATATGTGACATCAGAAACATTCGTTGGATTGATCTTAGACCCGGCGCGAGACTGGAGCCATCCAAACGGAGGGCAACAAGATGAAAGGTCAACACGAGTTCCACGGATCAGAAAAACACTCTATTCACGTGATATCCGATCTGCTGCACAAGGTCGGCCGCTGGTACGAACTGCATCGCGAGCGCGAACTGCTGGCGAGCTTGAGCGACGAAGCACTCAAGGACATCGGCATGAGCCGTGCGGATGTGGAGAACGAGTCGATCAAACCGTTCTGGAATGACCCGATGCATAAATGATGAAGGCCACGCTACACAAACCCCTTACCGGTGAGGTAGGTTGCGAGCAGACAAGGAGGCACTCATGCCCGCAACATTGTCCTTTACCCTCAAACAGGCTCGGCGTCTGGCGCTGGCCGCCCAAGGGTTCAACGGGCGGTCGTCGCCAGCGACGATCAAGGCTGCTGCGCTCAATCGCCTGATCGAGCGGCTGGGCATTCTGCAGATCGATTCGGTCAATGCATTGGTGCGTTCGCACTACCTTCCGCTGTTTTCCCGCCTCGGCAATTACTCATCCGATTTGCTTGACCAGGCTGCCTGGAGCCAGGGCCGGCGCCGTACGTTGTTCGAGTACTGGGGTCATGAAGCCTCGTTACTACCACTTTCCATGTACCCGTTGATGCGTTGGCGCATGCAGCGTGCGAGCCGTGGCGAAGACATTTATCAGCAATTGGCGCGCTTCGGCCGTGAACAGCAAGACACCATTCGCCGGGTGCTGGCTTCGGTCGAGGAGCAGGGCGCGCTGGGGGCCGGAAGTCTGTCGACCCGTCAGGAACGGGCCGGCTCCTGGTGGGACTGGAGCGCGGAAAAGCATGCGCTGGAATGGTTGTTCGCTGCCGGTGAAGTGACCGTTGCCGGACGGCGCGGATTCGAAAGGCTCTACGATCTGCCGGAGCGGGTGATTCCTTCGGAGGTGCTTGCGATCCCCGTCCTGAGTGATGACGAGGCCCAGCGCGGCCTGTTGCGGCATGCGGCAATGGCCTTGGGTGTCGGTACGGAGAAAGACTTGCGTGACTATTTCCGCTTGAACCCAGCGGACAGCCGCCCCCGTTTGGCCGAGTTGGTCGAGGCCGGGGAATTGCTGACCTGCGAAGTCCAGGGCTGGCGGCATCCGGCCTATTGTCTGCCCGAGCCAAAAGTGCCGCGCAAAGTCGTCGCCAGTGCATTGCTCTCGCCGTTCGATTCGCTGATCTGGGAGCGCAGCCGGACCGAGCGGCTGTTTGATTTCCGCTATCGGCTCGAGATCTACACGCCGCAGGACAAGCGGGTGTACGGCTATTACGTCCTGCCGTTTTTGCACAACGAGCGGATTGCCGCACGGGTCGATCTGCGCGCCGAACGGGGGGCGGGCCGTTTGGCAGTGCATGCGGTGCATGAAGAGGACGCGGGGCTGGATGAAGATGGGATGATGGTGTTGGCGGTCAATCTGCGGCAGATGGCGGATTGGCTGGGGCTGGCACAGGTTCAGCTCAATTGCCCGCGGGCCAGTGCGGCAAGGTTGCGGGTGGCATTGGCACAGATTGATGGTGACTGAGCTGGCCTCTTCGCGAGCAGGCTCGCTCCCACAGGGGAGCGCGGTCCAATGTGGGAGCGAGCCTGCTCGCGATGAGGGCGCCGGGATTTAGCGCCGAACCTGCTTCAGAGTCTCGGCAATCAAAAATGCCAGTTCCAGCGACTGATCGGCATTCATTCGTGGGTCGCAATGGGTGTGGTAGCGATCCGACAAGCCATCCTCGGTGATCGGTCGCGCACCACCGATGCACTCGGTCACGTTCTGCCCGGTCATTTCGATGTGGATACCACCGGCATAACTGCCTTCGGCTTCGTGCACCTGGAAGAACTGCTTCACCTCGCCAAGGATTTGCGCAAAGTCGCGGGTCTTGTAGCCGCTGCTGGCCTTGATGGTGTTGCCGTGCATCGGGTCGGAACTCCACAGCACTTGCTTGCCTTCGCGCTGGACGGCGCGGATCAGCTGCGGCAAGTGATCGCCGACCTTGTTCGCGCCCATCCGCGCGATCAGGTTCAGGCGACCCGGATCGTTCTGCGGGTTGAGCACGTCGATCAAGCGAATCAGGTCGTCGGGGTTCATGCTCGGGCCGACCTTGACCCCGATCGGGTTGTTCACTCCGCGCAGGAATTCGACATGGGCGCCGTCCAGCTGGCGGGTGCGGTCGCCGATCCACAGCATGTGGGCCGAGCAGTCGTAGTAGTCGTTGGTCAGGCTGTCGCGACGCACGAAGGCTTCTTCGTAGTTCAGCAGCAGCGCTTCGTGGGCGGTGAAGAAACTGGTCTCGCGCAGTTGTGGCGAGGTGTCCATGCCACAAGCGCGCATGAACGCCAGGGTTTCATCGATGCGGTCGGCCAGGTGGCTGTACTTTTCCGCCAGCGCCGAGTTGGCGATGAAGTCCAGGTTCCACTTGTGCACCTGATGCAGATCGGCAAAACCGCCCTGGGCGAACGCGCGCAACAGGTTCAGGGTAGCGGTGGACTGGTGATAGGACTGCAGCAGGCGTTCCGGGTCCGGCACGCGGCTTTTTTTGTCGAAGCCGATGCCATTGACGATATCGCCGCGGTAGGCGGGCAAGGTCACGCCATCGATGGTTTCGTCGTTGGCCGAACGCGGTTTGGCGAACTGCCCGGCCATGCGCCCGACCTTGACCACCGGACAGCCGGCGGCAAAAGTCATCACGATCGCCATCTGCAACAACACCTTGAAGGTGTCGCGGATTTTCGCCGCGGAGAATTCGGCGAAGCTTTCAGCACAGTCGCCACCCTGCAACAGAAATGCGCGGCCCTGGGTCACCTCGGCAAACTGACGGCGCAACTCCCGGGCTTCGCCGGCAAACACCAGCGGCGGATAGCTGGCCAGGGTCTGCTCGACCTGCTGCAAATGCGCGGCATCAGGGTATTGGGGTTGTTGCTGGATCGGCAGGGCGCGCCAGCTGTCAGGGCTCCAGGGTTGGCTCATCACGGTCTCTAGTGTTTTCGCTCGGACGTCCATGTTATCAGCAAATTAGTGCGTGACCTGTTCCTGTCGCTTCGCCGACAATCTCGCCTTTGCCGCTCTCTACCCGCGGTGTTATTGCGTTGCCGGCCCCGGTGACGATCAGGAGATGAAATGACTGAGGAGCGCGTCGAGCATCTGCTCGCCGAGGTACAGGACGAGTTCGGCGTGATTCGTGTGCTGGAAGTGGCCGATTACCGTTTTCTCGAGTTCGGTGATGCCATCGAGCAAAGCTGCGTGTTCACGGCCGATCCGAGCTGGCTCGAGTACGATTACACCCGGGCGATGCTGATCGGCGCGCTGTGCCACGAGCAACCGGAAAGTGCGCTGTTTCTTGGTCTAGGCGCCGGTACGCTGACCCAGGCCTGCCTCAAGTTCCTGCCGCTGGAAGATGTCGAAGCCATCGAGCTACGCCCGGACGTACCGCGCCTGGCCATTGAATATCTGGGGCTGGATGACGATCCGCGCCTGTACATCCGCATTGGCGATGCGCTGGAGCTGCTGGACACCGCCGAATCGGCGGACCTGATTTTCGTCGACCTTTATACCGACGTCGGTCCGGGTGTCGGGCATCTGGCCTGGAGCTTTCTGGAAAACTGCCAGAAGCGATTGAATCCGGGTGGTTGGCTGGTCATCAATCAGTGGGCTACCGATGATGGTAAACCCCTGGGCGCCGCCTTGTTGCGCGGTTTGTATCACCGACATTACTGGGAACTACCGGTGAAGGAGGGCAACGTGATTCTGATCGTGCCGTCGGAGCTGGACCAGGAACTGGACATGGACGGCCTGATCGCCCGTGCCGAAGCGCTGGCGCCGCGGTTGGGGTATTCGTTGCAGTCGTTGATCAAGTGCATTCGTCCGGCCACCTGAAAGTTGGTGAGATGACTGTGGCGAGGGGGCTTGTCGGACCGCCGCACCGCCCCGTTCGGCTGCGCAGCAGTCGTGTTTCTGGCTGGCGCGGTGTGTCCGAGTGAGCTAGGTGCAGGGATTTGGGGACCGCTTCGCGGTCCAACGGGGGCAAGCCCCCTCGCCACAAAGTTTATGTCAGCAACCCTTGAATACTCCAGGCCGCCGCTCCACCATCGACCGCACACCTTCCTTGACGTCCTCGCTGGCCATCAACTTCCTGACCAGCAGCGGCAACGCCTTTGCCGCCGCGTTTTCCCCTTCATAACGGGCCTGTCGCGCAGACATCAGCGTCGCCTGCACCCCAAGCGGTGCCTGCCGGGCGATCCGCTCGGCCAGTTCAATCGCCCGGGGCAGCAAGTCTTCACTGGCCATGACCTCCTGCACCAGACCCAGGTGCAAGGCATCACGGGCGTCGAATTCATCACCGGTCAATAACCAGCGCATGGCATTTCCCCAGCCGGAGACTTGATGCAGACGCAGGGTGGCGCCGCCGAATGGGAAGAGCCCGCGTTGCACTTCCATCTGCGCGAACCGGGTGTTGCTGGCGCACAGGTTGATGTCGGCGGCCAACATCAATTCGATGCCGATGGTCAGGCAATAGCCCTGGGCGGCGACGATCACCGGTTTGCTGACCCTGGGGCCTGCGAACACCCCCCACGGATCACAGCCGCCGGGCGGAACCTGCCAGCCATCTGCCAGAGTGACGCTGGCATTGACCAGGTCGAGCCCGGCAGTGAAGTGCTCGCCATGAGCGAACACCACCGCCACCCGCGCCTCGCTGTCGGCTTCGAACTCGCCATAGGCCAGGCTCAACGCGTTGAGCAGGTCGAGATCGAAGGCATTGCGCTTGGCCACCCGATCCAGACCGATCAGGAACACATGACCATGCCGTTCGCGGCTGACTCGACTGGAGTTGGGCTGATTCATGTGGCTGTCCTCGGTGTGGGAAAGGCGTGCCAGACCGGCGGTCTACACGGCAAAGGGTGAACCGTTTTAGCGCCATAACCCGCAAGGCCGGGCCTTTGAAAAGTAGACGGCTGATCGATTATTCGCAAAGCCTGTTACACAACGGTGTATCCGGTGGATTTCCGATAAAAAAAGCTCCCTTTTTGGGTGAATTCCGGTATAGTGCGCGCCGGCCTTTAACCGGGCCGCGTTTAGGTAGCGCAATTCCCCGAAGCCAGCTTCGGCTGCACGTCCGCCCAGCGGACTCTCCCTTGACGATTCTTTTCATTCATTCGTTTTCGCAAATCCCCGCCGACAAAGCTGCCAGGGCGACTCTTGAGTCTCAACACGGCACGCGCAGCTTTGGAGCATGGGTCTTTGCGGATGCACTTAGAGGCAGACCCATGACCCAGGAAACCGGCGGCTTCGCCGCTTTTAATCTTAATCCGAATATTCTTGCAGCCGTCACCGCGACTGGCTACGAAGAGCCATCGGCTATTCAGCAGCAATCGATCCCGATCATCATGGCCGGTCACGACATGATTGGTCAGGCGCAAACCGGTACGGGTAAAACCGCTGCGTTCGCCCTGCCGATCCTGCATCGCATCGATCCTGCAAAGCGCGAACCGCAAGCCCTGATCCTGGCTCCAACTCGTGAGTTGGCGCTACAAGTTGCAACCGCTTTCGAAACCTATGCCAAGCAAATGCCGGGCGTAACTGTTGTGGCTGTCTACGGCGGCGCGCCGATGGGCCCACAGCTGAAAGCAATCCGTAATGGCGCACAGATCGTTGTCGCCACTCCGGGCCGTCTGTGCGACCACCTGCGTCGCGACGAAAAAGTACTGGCGACCGTGAACCACCTGGTTCTCGACGAAGCCGACGAAATGCTCAAACTGGGCTTCATGGACGACCTGGAAGTTATCTTCAAGGCCTTGCCTGTCACCCGTCAGACCGTATTGTTCTCGGCCACCCTGCCGCAGTCGATCCGTGCCATTGCTGAACGCCACCTGCGCGATCCGCAACACGTGAAGATCCAGACCAAGACCCAGACCGTTACCGCGATCGAACAGGCTCACCTGTTGGTTCACGCTGACCAGAAGACTTCCGCCGTTCTCAGCTTGCTGGAAGTGGAAGATTTCGACGCCCTGATCATGTTCGTGCGTACCAAGCAAGCGACCCTGGACCTGGCCAGTGCCCTGGAAGCCAAAGGCTACAAAGCCGCTGCGCTGAACGGTGACATCGCCCAGAACCAACGTGAGCGCGTGATCGAGTCCCTCAAGGATGGCCGTCTGGACATCGTTGTGGCGACCGACGTTGCTGCTCGTGGTCTGGACGTTCCGCGCATTACTCACGTGTTCAACGTTGACATGCCGTACGACCCAGAGTCCTACGTTCACCGTATCGGCCGTACCGGCCGTGCCGGTCGTGAAGGTCGTGCACTGCTGCTGGTGACTCCGCGTGAGCGCCGCATGCTGCAAGTGATCGAGCGTGTAACCGGTCAAAAGGTTGCTGAAGTTCGCCTGCCGGACGCTCAAGCCGTTCTGGATGCGCGCATCAAGAAACTGACCAACAGCCTGTCGCCGCTGGTTGCTGATGCCGAATCGACTCATGGCGATCTGCTGGATCGTCTGACCGCCGACATCGGTTGCACCCCGCGTGCCCTGGCCGCTGCTCTGCTGCGCAAGGCTACCAACGCTCAAGCGCTGACCCTGGCCGCTATCGAGAAAGAACGTCCACTGGTGCCGAACAATGCACCGCGTGGCGATCGTCCAGAGCGTTCCGGTGATCGTCCTGAGCGTGGCGACCGCGAGCGTCGTGCTCCGATGCCACTGGGCGAAGGCCGTGCACGTTGCCGTACCGCGCTGGGCGCGCGTGACGGTATCGCTGCCAAGAACCTGCTGGGCGCCATCCTCAACGAAGGTGGTCTGGCGCGTGAAGCGATCGGTCGCATCCAGGTGCGTGACAGCTTCAGCCTCGTCGAGCTGCCGGAAGATGGTCTAGAGAAGTTGCTGACCAAGCTGAAGGACACTCGCGTTGCCGGCAAGCAGTTGAAGCTGCGTCGCTACCGCGAAGATTGATCCGCTCTCGGGCTGATTGATCGAACATGAAAAATCCCCGACTGGTTCGGGGATTTTTTTTGCCTGCGAAACAGCCCTGTGCTTCAGCCGAAGCGGTAGATGTCCATGCCCAGTGCACCCATGGTGAAGCCCTGGTGGGCAACGCTGAACGGCCCGCCGGCGGCGCGGGCAAAGTAAAGTGGCAACAAGTGTTCGTCGCTGGGATGGTTGCGCACAGCATTCGGTGCTTGCGCGCGGTAGTCGTGCAATGCGGCTTCGTCATTCGCTGCGAGTTTGTCGATCATCCAGTCGCGAAATGCCTGGGCCCAGGGCTCAACGCTCTCGGGGCCGGCATGCCAGTCCAGTTCCCGCAGGTTGTGAGTGATGCTGCCGGAGCCGATCAGCAGGACGCCTTGCTCACGCAGGCTGGCCAGCGCGTGGCCAACGCGGGTCTGTAGGGCAGGGCCGCCACGGGTGGGCAGCGAAACCTGGACAATCGGAATGTCTGCCTGCGGATACATCAGCGATAACGGCACCCAGACGCCATGGTCGAAAGGCCGATTGCTGTCGATACGTACTGGAAAACCAGCGGATTTCAATAACTCGGCAACCTCTGTGGCGAGTGATGGGTCGCCGGGAGCCGGGTACTGGACTTCGAACAGGGCTTTGGGAAAACCGCCGAAGTCATGCCAGGTTTCCGGTTGTGGATTGCCGCTGACCAACAGCTCATTGCTTTCCCAGTGCGCAGACACAATCACGATGGCTTTTGGCTTCGGTATCTCGGCGGCCAGGCGGGTGAGTGCCGGCCCGCTGGCGCCGGGTTCCAGGGCGAGCATGGGGGAGCCGTGGGATATGTACAGGCTGGGGAACATGAATGAGCTCCTGAGAGTTAAGATGCAACATCTTCAGTCAGATCATTAATCTAAATCTAATATAAGTTTTAGGGTGTTTTGATCGAATTTTCGGGGTTATTTATGCAGCCGGAGTTTTGGCACAAGAAATGGGCGGCGAACCAGATCGGCTTTCACCTGCCGCAGGTGAACCCTCATCTGAAGCGGTTCTGGCCAGCGTTAAGCCTTGAAGAAGGCGCACGCGTGTTGGTGCCGTTATGTGGAAAAAGCCTGGATTTGCTATGGCTCGCCCATCAAGGCCATGAGGTCTTGGGAGTCGAGCTGTCGGAAAAAGCCGTCGAGGAGTTTTTCAGCGAGCATGGCTTTGATCCCGCCGTCAGCGAGCAGGGGCCGTTCAAGGTTTATCGGGCGGGCTCCATTGAGCTGTGGTGCGGCGATTTCTTCGAGCTGACGGCAGGCGATGCTGCCGATTGCTCCGCACTTTATGATCGCGCGGCGTTGATCGCGCTGCCGGCGGAAATGCGAGAGCGTTACGCCGCCCATTTGAAGCGGATTCTGCCGAAGGAGTCCCTTGGCCTGTTGATCACCCTGGACTATGACCAGGCGCAAATGCCCGGCCCGCCGTTTGCTGTACTCGATGATGAGGTGCGGCGGTTGTTCGGGGACTCATGGGCGCTGAAGATCCTGGAAGATCAGGATGTGTTGAGCGAGAGCGGGAAATTCCTGGAGGCGGGTGTCACGCGGCTGGAGGAGCGGGTGTATCGGGTTTCCAGTCGGTAATAGTGGCTGGCTTTGCTGGCCTCATCGCGAGCGAGCTCGCTCCCACAGTTGATCGGGTTGAACCACAAGATTTTCGGTCGGCCCCAATCCCATGTGGGAGCGAGCCTGCTCGCAAAGGGGCCCTGAAAACATCGAAACATTCCAGCAGACAAAAAAAGGCCCGCATCGCTGCGGGCCTTTTCATTTTTGCTGTGAAGTCTCTTAGCTCCGACGACGAGCCAGAGCGTCGATACGCTCTTCCAGTGGCGGGTGGCTCATGAACATGCGGGCAAAGCCTTGCTTGATGCCACCGTTGATGCCAAAGGCATTCAGGGTGTCCGGCATGTGCACCGGCAGTCCCTGTTCCGCACGCAGGCGTTGCAGAGCGCCGATCATCGCGGCAGTACCGGCCAGGTTTGCACCGGCCTCGTCGGCGCGGAACTCACGCTTGCGCGAGAACCACATGACGATGGAGCTGGCGAGGATGCCCAGAACCAGTTCGGCGAAGATGGTCGCCACGTAGTAGGCAATGCCCTGGCCTTCTTCGTTCTTGAAGATCACTTTGTCGACGAAGTTGCCGATGATCCGTGCGAAGAACATCACGAAGGTGTTCACCACGCCCTGGATCAGCGCCAGGGTGACCATGTCGCCATTGGCGACGTGGCCGATTTCGTGGGCCAGAACGGCTTTCACTTCATCCGGCGAGAATCGCTCGAGCAAACCCTGGCTGACCGCGACCAGCGCGTCGTTCTTGTTCCAGCCAGTGGCGAAGGCGTTCGCCTCGTAGGCCGGGAAGATACCGACTTCGGGCATCTTGATCCCGGCTTCGCGGGACAGTTGCTCGACGGTTTGCAGCAGCCATTGCTCATGACGAGTGCGTGGCTGGGTGATGATCTGGGTGCTGGTGCTCATTTTCGCCATCCACTTGGAGATGAACAGCGAGAACAGCGAACCTGCGAAACCAAAGACCGCACAGAAAATCAGCAGCTGATTGAGGTTGAGATCAACCCCATTGGCCGCCATGAACCCGTTGAAGCCGAAAAGGCTCAGGGTGATGCTGGCAATCAGCACGACCGCCAGGTTAGTGGCCAAGAACAGCAGGATGCGCATCATGGTTGTAGAAATCTCCTCAAGCTAAAGATGTAGCGTACTGCGGGGTATATAAGGTGCTGCACCGGGGTATTCAACCGGGTGACTATTTCAAACTGTGTCCTACGGCGACAGTCTAGCTGCTTGCAGGGCATTTCCGACAAGTGTGCGGGAAGTGTTTGTCAGTCAATTCGTGTCGAAGGCCCCGCCTTTGTTAGGCGCGAGCAGGCAAGGTGATATCCGCCAACGGGCAAAGGGGCAGCCAGTGGCGCAATGCAAACAAATGTTGCCGGATGAATCACCGTGCGACGTTCGGTGACGTCGCACGGTGACAGATCGCTTACTGGCGGTAGGACTTGAGGAAGCCGCCGATGCGTCCGATGGCCATCTCCAGGTCATCGACACGGGGCAGGGTCACGACGCGGAAGTGGTCTGGCCATGGCCAGTTGAATGCGGTGCCTTGAACCACCAGCAGTTTCTCGGAGAGCAGCAGGTCGAGGACGAATTTTTCGTCGTTATGGATCGGGCAGACCTTTGGGTCGATCCGCGGGAACGCATACAGCGCGCCCATCGGCTTGACGCAGCTCACGCCCGGAATGTCGTTGAGCAACTCCCAGGTGCGGTTGCGTTGCTCCAGCAGGCGACCCTGGGGCAGCACCAGGTCATTGATGCTCTGATAGCCACCCAGGGCGGTCTGGATCGCATGCTGGCTCGGCACGTTGGCGCAAAGGCGCATGTTCGCCAGTATGTCGATGCCTTCGATGTAGCTCTGGGCATGGTGTTTCGGGCCGGAAATGGCGATCCAGCCGGAACGGAAACCGGCCACGCGATAGGACTTGGACAGACCGTTAAAGGTCAGGCACAGCAGGTCCGGCGCCAGGGAGGCGGTGCAGATGTGCACGGCATCGTCGTAAAGGATCTTGTCGTAGATCTCGTCGGAGAACACTACCAGGTTGTGCTGGCGGGCCAGTTCCAGCATGCCCAGCAGCACTTCCTTGGAATACACCGCGCCGGTCGGGTTGTTCGGGTTGATGATCACCAGGGCCTTGGTGTTCGGGGTGATCTTGGCCTTGATGTCGGCCAGGTCCGGCCACCAGTTGGCTTGCTCGTCGCACAGGTAATGCACCGGATTGCCGCCGGACAGGCTCACGGCTGCGGTCCACAATGGATAGTCCGGCGCCGGCACCAGCACTTCGTCGCCATTGTTGAGCAGGGCCTGCATCGACATCACGATCAGTTCGGAAACGCCGTTGCCCAGGTAGATGTCTTCAATGCCGACGCCTTCCACCTGCTTTTGCTGGTAGTACTGCATGACGGCCTTGCGCGCACTGAACAGGCCCTTGGAATCGCTGTAGCCCTGGGCGGTCGGCAGGTTGCGGATCACGTCCTGGAGGATTTCATCCGGTGCTTCGAAACCAAAGGGCGCCGGGTTGCCGATGTTCAGCTTGAGGATGCGATGGCCTTCCTCTTCCAGGCGCTTGGCGTGCTTGAGCACCGGGCCGCGAATGTCGTAGCAGACGTTGGCGAGCTTGTTCGATTTGCTGACCTGCATGGCGATGTGTTCCCGAAAATGAACGATCCAGACGGCGTTTGGGCAACCGTGCTGGGAATCCTGCGTATTCACACAGGCCTGACGCCTTGAGATGCAGCACCCATATTTCCGTTTGAATGCGCGTGGTCTGGCTGCCAGACTGGCGTTTGACGAGGCGCAATCATACGTGCCGCCCGATCCGTGGAAAAGGTACAGATCGGGCTTTTTCAGCCGCTGAGGTGTGATGATGGAAAAGTTGGAAAAAACCCTGGAAGAATGGAAGGCGATGCTCGACCCAGAGCAGTACAACGTGTGCCGCCTCAAAGGCACCGAACGTCCGTTTTCCGGTAAATACAACGCCACCAAGACCGACGGTATCTACCACTGCATTTGCTGTAGCGAGCCGCTGTTCGACTCCAGGACCAAGTTCGATTCCGGCTGCGGCTGGCCGAGTTTCTACGCGCCGATCGGCGACAGCGCCATGACCGAGATCCGTGATGTCAGCCACGGCATGATCCGCACCGAAGTGGTCTGTGCCAAATGCGACGCGCACCTGGGGCATGTATTCCCTGATGGTCCGCCGCCGACGGGCCTGCGTTATTGCATCAATTCGGTGTGCCTGGACCTGGTACCGCGCGAGTAAGTCCCCGAAGCGATCCGATGATCGCTTTCCCGATATTTAAATTGCACACAATTCAATTGCTCGCTACTTTGTTGATTCTTCCATTCATTCGGAACCTCAAACATGAGCGACAACCTGCTGAGCATCCCTTGCACCACGATCAAGGGTGAGCAAAAAACCCTGGCGGATTTCGCCGGCAAAGCCGTGCTGGTGGTCAACACGGCCAGCAAATGCGGTTTCACTCCGCAGTACAAAGGCCTGGAAGAGTTGTGGCAGACCTACAAGGAACAGGGCCTGGTGGTACTCGGATTTCCCTGCAACCAGTTCGGCAAGCAAGAGCCGGGCAACGAAGGGGCGATCTCCGAATTCTGCGAGCTGAACTTCGGTGTCAGCTTCCCGCTGTTCAAAAAGATCGACGTCAATGGTGCCGACGCCCATCCGCTGTTCGTGCAATTGAAAAAGCGCGCACCGGGGGTGCTGGGTTCCCAGGGCATCAAGTGGAATTTCACCAAGTTCCTGATCGGCAAGGATGGGCAACTGGTCAAGCGCTTCGCTCCGGCGACCAAGCCGCAGGACCTGACCCGCGAGATCGAAGCCCTGCTCAAATGAATACCTTGTCAGTCGATTCCCTGAAGCTCGACAGCCAGCTGTGTTTCAAGCTCTACGCGGCTTCCCGAGCGGTGATTCGCGCCTACAAGCCGATGCTCGATCAGTTGGGCCTGACTTACCCTCAGTACCTGGCGATGCTGGTTTTATGGGAGTGGCAGGAAGCGGCCCCGGAGCAACCGACCGTCAAGGCATTGGGCGAGCGTCTGGCCCTGGATTCCGGCACGCTGACACCCTTGCTCAAGCGCCTGGAACAACTGCAACTGGTGCAGCGTCAGCGTTCGGCACGCGATGAACGTGAAGTGCATCTGAGCCTGTCACCAGCCGGCACGGCCTTGCGCGACCAGGTCGGGCCACTCAAGGCGCGCCTGTTGTGCGACAGCGGGGTCGATCTGAATCGTCTCAACGACTTGCGCGATGGCCTCGATCACCTGTTGGGGCAGATCAAGGCGCTGTCGTAGCGGGGATCCACAGGTCCAGCAGGGCGGCCAGTTCTTCGCGCCGGAAGGGTTTGGCCAGGTAGTCGCTCATGCCCGCGGCACGACAGCGTTCGCGCTCCTCCGACATGGCGTTGGCCGTCAGGGCGACGATGGGCAGTTGGGGCCAGCGTCCGCTGCGGCGGATTTGCCGGCTCGCTTCATAGCCGTCCATCACCGGCATGTTGCAGTCCATCAGCACCAGGTCGAATTCCCGTTGCTCGAGTTGATCCAGGGCCTCTCCACCATGAGCCGCAGTGGTGACTTCGCAACCGAGTTTGCCGAGCATGCCCTTGGCCACCAACTGGTTGACCGGATTATCTTCCACCAACAACACGCGTCCGCGGCGTAGCGGGCATTGCGTGTCGAGCCGGGCCTCATTGATCGGGTGGGTTTGCGGTTGCAGGATCCGCTGCAACGTCTGAAGCAGCGTACTGCGGGCCAAGGGGCGGGCCTGTTGTTGCAGGGGGGCGAGGGCGTTGACCTCTTCGCTGGGCATGAAGTTGCCATAAGCGGTGATCAGCAGGATCGGCGCGCTGAGGGTGGGGCGCAAACTGAACAGGCATTCGGGGCAGTCGGTGATGAGCACGTCGGCTGCCAGGCCAAGCAGTGAGTCATCCATGGAACGCCGTTCATAGTCCAGCCCCCAGCCAGGCAACAGACTGTTGAGCAGCTCGCCCAGCCCGCTGCTGGCGGCCGTGATGGCAATGACTTTGCCCTTGAGCGAAACAGCAGTTGCACGGGTATGGCTGGGCAATGGCAAATCCGCGCAGAACTGGCTGCCAAAGCCCGGCTCGGAGCTGATCGTCAGGCGCCCTTGCATGGCTTCGCAAAGGTTGTAGGTCAGGGCCAGGCCCAGCCCGGTGCCGCCAAACTGGCGGGTAATACCGACACCGGCCTGGGTGAAGGGCTGCAAGATTTTGACCTGGGCATCCAGAGGGATGCCGATGCCGGTGTCGCACACTTCGATTCTGACGCCGTCGCCGAACGTCGACAGGCGCACGTCGACCCGTCCGAAACGGGTGAACTTGAGGGCGTTGGACAGCAGATTACTGACGATCTGCCGCACCCGGGTCGGGTCGCCAAGCACCAGTGCCGGGAAATGCGGATCGATCAGGCAGGTCAGTTCGACGCTGGGGGCGGCGTTCTGCGACAACAGGTTGGCGGTGTCTTCGATCAGCGAACCGAGGTCGAAGGGGATGTGTTCAAGTTCGAGTTGGCCGGCATCGAACTTCGACAAGTCGAGAATATCGTTGAGCAACTCCACCAGCACTTTGCCCGAGTCATGGGCGATCGACAGTTGCTGCTGTTGTTCGGCATTCAACGGCCCGTCGAGGGACAGCGCGATCATCCCGAGCAAGCCATTGAGAGGCGTGCGAATTTCATGGCTCATGTTGGCCAGGAACACCGAGCGGGCATCGGCCATGTCGAGGGCGGTACTGCGGGCGACTTCCAGTTCCTCGTTGGATTGGCTCAGCCGGGTGTTGATCGCCTTGAGTTCGGCGGTGCGGGCCGAGACGATGTTTTCCAGTTGGCCCAGATACTCGGTCAGGCGGTTTTCCGCGTTGCGCCGCTGCTGGATTTCGGTGGCGATGTTCTTGAATTGCTGATTGGCAACCTTGACCAGCACGCCGATCTCATCGTCGGCGTGTACGACGGGACACTCCAGTGAGGTCGGCTCGGTGCTGCTCGGGTCGCGACCGCTGAGTTCACGAATGACCCGCACCAGGGGTTTGGTCAGCATCACATAGAACAGCGCCAGCAGGATGCCGGACAACAGCAGGCTGCGGGCGAAGCCATTGATCAGGGTCACTTCGGCCCGGCGCAGGAACCGGTCGCCGAAGGCGTAAGTGTCGACGTTCAGCCGCAGCGTACCCAGGGATTCGTTGGGTAAATGATCCAGGTAAAGCCGGTCTTCGAACTGTCGGTTGGCGCCGAACAGGAAGTCACTGAGCATCCGGTAACCGTTTTCCACACCGGGTCGCTTGACGTTGGCCAGCACGGTGCCGTTGTTGTCGGTCAGTTTTGCGCCGATGATCGCTGGCGAGCGTAGCAGGCCCTGGGTCAGTTCCTTGGCGAGTTCGGCGTCGATGTTGTAGGCGATTCGCGAGGCCGGATTGTGGCTGATCTCCAGTAATGAAAGGATTTCACGATTGATGGAGGCGTCTTCACTGGCATAATCGATGCCTATTTGCAGCAGGCTGAGCAGCGTGCCCAGAATGAAACCGACCAGCACGGTAAGCCGGGCTTGCTTGAATGACAGCCGGTTGGTGAATTTGATGTCCATGAGGGGGTGAACCACTTCGGTTTCCTTTCGCTGCTCAAGCATAGCCGATCATGCCTGCCTGCTGATGTTCTCGCGAGGCCTGTACTGCGGGGGCAGCCGCTTGTGTGACGCTGTGTTTCGTCGCTGTATCACCATCATTACTGTGAACGTGCCTGAGGAGAAGTCGTGGACTCTCGATTGAATGCTTTTCTTGAACGCGCCGATGCCGTTCTGGCCCGTATCGAGCCGTTGCTGCCGGCGCCACGGCCCGCCATCGACTGGACGCAATGCCTGGCCGCGCGCTGGCAGCGTGAGTCGCGCGGCGGTTATCTGATGCCGCTGGAAGTCAGCCTCGACATGCGTTTGTCGGATCTGATCGGCGTCGACCGGCAAGTCGAGCAACTTGGGCGCAATACCCAACAGTTTCTCGACGGCATGCCGGCCAACCACGCCTTGCTCTGGGGCTCGCGCGGCACCGGCAAGTCGTCGCTGGTGCGCGCCTTGCTGGCTGAGCACGCTCAAGCCGGTTTGCGCTTGATCGAGATTGAACGTGATCACCTGGCAGACCTGCCGCGAGTGGTCGAACAGATCGGCAAGCTGCCCCAGCGTTTCGTGCTGTTTTGCGATGACCTCTCGTTCGAGTCGGGCGAAGGTGATTACCGGGTGCTCAAGAGCGTCCTCGACGGCTCGCTGGAACAGGCTCCGGACAATGTTTTGCTGTACGCCACGTCCAACCGTCGCCACCTGGTGCCGGAAAAGGAAAGTGACAATGAAAACTGGAAACGGGTCGACGGCGAACTGCATCCGAGCGAGGCGGTGGAAGACAAGATCGCGCTGTCGGACCGTTTCGGTTTGTGGCTGTCGTTCTATCCGTTTACCCAGGAACACTTCCTAGACGTCGTCGAACACTGGATCGGCCAGTTGGCCGGCAAGGCCGGATTGGCCTGGCAGCGCAGCGAAGAGCTGGACATTCTGGCGGTACGCTGGGCCACCGGCCGAGGCAATCGCAATGGGCGTTGCGCCTATCAATTTGCCCGTTATTGGGTCGGGCTGAAACTGTTGGAGCACAAGGCATGATCGATTTACAAAAAAGCGGCCAGGGCCTCGAAGGCTACGGAATGCTGCACGCACAGCTGGAATCATTGCTGGCGGACGAGCGGGACTTCATCGCCAATGCCGCACAGTTTTCGGCGTTTCTGTTCAACCAACTCGATGACTTGAATTGGGCCGGTTTCTACCTCAATCGTAATGAGGAACTGGTGCTGGGCCCGTTTCAGGGGCAGATCGCTTGCGTGCGGATTCCGTTCGGTCGTGGCGTTTGCGGGGCGGCGGCGGCCACCTTGCAGACTCAACGAGTCGAAGATGTGCATGCGTTCCCCGGTCACATTGCCTGCGACAGCGCCTCGAACAGCGAACTGGTGGTGCCGCTGGTCAAGGACGGCATATTGATCGGTGTGCTCGACCTCGACAGTCCGAAACTCGCGCGTTTCACCGCGCAGGACCAGGCCGGGATCGAACAGCTGGCGGCGATTTTCCTGCGCCTGACCGACTGCTGATCAAGACGCCAGGCCGGCCTTGGCCAGTAGGCCCGAGGCGTCCACCGTATCGATCTGCCCGGGGTCGAGGAAGCGCCTGGCGTACTGCAAATAGATCTGTGCCTTGATGAACAGCCCGAACAGTTCCGGGTCGATGTGGGCATCACGGCACATGAACGCCATGATGCCCAGCGCCTCGCTCAGGGTCTTGGCTTTTTTGTAGGGGCGGTCGGCGGCCGTCAAGGCTTCGAAAATATCGGCAATCGCCATCATCCGCGCTGGCAGGCTCATTTCTTCTCGCTTCAAGCGTTTCGGATATCCGCTGCCGTCCATTTTTTCGTGGTGCCCGCCGGCTATTTCCGCGACGTTGCGCAAGTGCTCGGGGAACGGCAGATGGTTGAGCATCAGAATCGTCTGAACGATGTGGTTATTGATGACATAGCGCTCCTCGCCGGTCAGTGTGCCCCGGACAATGCTCAGGTTGTACAGCTCGCCCCGGTTGTATTTGTGGGGCGGAACGTCGAGTTTGAAGGCCAGGGGATTGTCTTGCGGTATCACTTCGTTTTCGCTGCGTTCGAACAGGTGCTCGGGTTTGTCCGCCAGTAACGGTTCGCTGACGGGCAGGGTGGGGGCGGGCGTTCGGGCCTGACGCCGGTTTTCTTCCCAGGACACGCCCAGCCGGTCATCCAGGGTCCGGGTCCAAGTGCGTTCAGCCAGACTGCGCAGGCGTTGCAGATCTGCGTCGGCCATGGTTTCGCCACCGAGATTGCAATGGGCCACGAAGGCGAAATCATTATCCAGTCCGGCCAGGCTGGCATTGCGTAATTCTGCCAGCGCTTGTTCGTCACCGCCCAGGGCAATGGCCTGCCAGTAGCTGATCCAGGCATCGCGCTTGAGTACCTCGAAACGGGTACGGATTTCATGGATGCGATCGGTCAGGGTTTCCAGTTTCGTGGCTTTGTCGACGACGTATTCCGGGGTGGTGATCTTGCCGCAATCGTGCAGCCAGGCGGCGATGTGCAGTGCCTCCCATTCATCTTCGGTCGGCTGATAGGCGCTGAAGGCGGGCTCCTGGCTGTTTGCCGCCGCCTGGGCAAGCATCAGGGTCAGTTCCGGCACGCGCTGGCAATGGCCGCCGGTGTAGGGGCTTTTGGCGTCGATGGCGCCGGCCAGCAGTTGAATGAAGGCGTCCAGCAGCTGTTTTTGCCGGGCTTGCAGGCGCTGGCTTTCGATACATACGGCGGCCGCGCCGGACACCGCCTGGAGAAACGCGATGCGGTCCGGCCGCAGTTTGTCCAGATCACTCTGCTCGCCACTGTCGGCCAACAGCAACACCTGCAGACCTACGGTTTCGTTGTGGCGATTGTGCAGGCGGATCCCGATCAGATGGACCCGGGGACTTTCCAGCGCGAGCAGGATTTTCTGCAGATCACCCGCCTGCTCGAAACCCAGGTTGCTGACGACAGTGTCGACGTTGGCCAACTGGCTCAGCCATGGGGGGCTTTGCGGGTTATTGAGCGAGTGTCCGCGGATGTCGAAGGCTTGCAGGTTTTCGGCGGTGTTATTGATGACCAGTCCGTGGGGTTCCATGTGCTCGCCGTCACCTTCGCGCAGGTAGATCAGGCCGGCCTGGGCCTGACCGATTTTCACGGTTTCAAACAACACCCGTTCCAGCAGCGGGGCGAAACGGGTTTCGGCACTGAGGCTGTCTGTGATCTGGAAGAAACTCGCCAGGGTGTCTTTCATCCGAGCCATCGACACACTCAACTGGTCGACTTCGAGCACCGGCGAGCGACGGGAAAGTGGAAAATTGAAGTCGAAACTGCGAATCGCATCGGCCTCCTGCACCAGGGCGCGTAAGGGTTTGACCAGGATTCTTGACGTCAGCCAACCCAGCGGTACGCATAACAGCAGGGTTGCCAGGGTAATGAGCGCACCTTGCCAGCGCATCCGGTACGCGTCGACGAGCAACTCGTCTTCCGGTACCAGTAGCGCCAGTTGCAGGCCTTGGGGGCCGCCTTCCTGCATGCTGCTGCGGGCCACGATCCACTGCCGGCCGCTGGCGTTCAGGCGACTGCCCTGAGGGGGGCTGTTGAGCAGCGCACCCAGGCTGGGGCTCAGGTCCGCCGCCTTGATCAGGCGGGACGTCTGATCATCGATGATCAGCCTGTGGCTGTCGGGGTAGGCAATGGCATTGCCTTCGGCATCGAACAGCACGATTTCGGTATTGGGGGTCACGACGTGCTTGGCCAGGGTCGCGCTGAGTTCGGCCAGGGTCAGGTCAGCGGCCAGGATTGCCTTGGCGCCGCTGCGTCGCGCCAGCGTCGTGCCGATGTTGTGAGTGGAAAAGAAGATATAGGGTTCGGTGGTGATCTGGTCATTGTCTCCGTGGGCGCTGGTAAACCAGGTGCGATTGCGTGGGTCGTACGTGTCGTTCAGGTTGTCCTGACGGCTGACAAGTGCCAGGTTCCGGTCGAAAAACAACGACTGGGAGTGGGCCTGGCCGCTGCTGTCGTGCTCGATGCTCCAGACTTGGTAAACCGCCGTGTCCGGTGCCTTGACCAGGGCTTTGACCGCTGGAGTGCGCAGCGGGCGGACCATGAAAAAGTCACCATTGTCGTAGCCCAGGTATAGCGAAGCCAGGTTGGGGTTGTCCTCGAGTGACTGGCTGAACGGTTCGAGCAGTGCCAGGCGCTGTTCCAGATCAGGGGACTGGCCCGCCGGATTGAGTGCCAGCAGGCTCAACAGATGACGAATGGGGTCATAGGTCGCGTGCAGGTCCAGCCGGACATCCTGCTCAATGCGGTTGAAGAGTTTTTCGCTGCCGGACAAGATGATCTGTGTGGTTTGCCGGTAGTTGAAAAGCCCCAGCACCGCCCCGGTCAGCAACAACAAAAAGGTGAACATCACGCTGATATGGACATGCAGCGGAAATCTTCGTGGATCCGTGCGCAGTGGGTCAGGCATTGCGGGTTTCTCCATGATGGTCAACACACTGCCGAGGGACCAAGCATAGTTAAGGCTCTGGCATTTTGCTTTCGTCGTAATGTTCGATCTGACGTAGCAACGCGTCCTCCAGCTCAAGCATGGCGCGCTCCATGGATTTGCAGCATCCAGCTACTTCTTCGCGATCGAAATCCTCATGGCAGGCGGCTTCGAGTGCCTCGCAACGGTCGATCAGGCGGGTGGCTTGTACTATCCGGGCCGCGCCTTTGATTTTGTGGGCAATGTCCAGCAGCGCCTGGGTATCCCCGGAGCTGGATAACGACAACAGCGTTGGCAGATCCTGGCGGTTGCTGTTCACCAGCTCGTTCAGCAATCGTCGGTTCAACATCGGGTTGCCCCCGGTCAGCAGTTTCAACCCGTGAAGGCTGAACGCCGGGGTTGCATGGGTTGGTTCAATGCTTTGCACCCATTGACTCAAGGCCCCGAGGCTGAGAGGTTTGAACAGGCAGTCGTCCATTCCGGCCTGTTTGCAGCGTTGTATTTCTTCCGGTTGGGCATTGGCGGTAAAGCCGAGAACGGTGCAGGGAGGACGATGGAGTTGTCGCTCATGCTGGCGAATGGCACGGCTCAGCTCATAACCGCTCATGACTGGCATGTTGCAATCGGCGATCACCAGATCAAAAGGCTGGTCCTTCCATGCCTCCAATCCCTCCTGTCCATCGGCCGCGACAGTGAAGCGATGCCCAAGAAACTCCAGTTGCTGGCAAGTGAGCAATCGATTGGCCGAGTGATCGTCGACTACCAGAACATTCAATGGGGTTGTGGCGACGACGATTTGGGTTTCGACCACTTGGGCTGACTGTTGCAACGGCAACGTTTCCAGCTGCAACAACACCTCCACTTGGGTGCCGATGCCCGGCTCGCTGCGTAATTGCAGGCTACCGCCCATCATCTCGCAGAGATTGCGGCTGATCACCAGCCCCAGCCCTGCGCCTCCCCTGGCCGATTGCATGGCGTGGTCGGCCTGAGCGAAGGGTTCGAACAGGCGTTGTTGATCCTGTTCGCTGATCCCGATACCACTGTCGTGAACCTGCACCCGCATATGCACACGCTCAGGTTGCGTTGCCGGGTGCAGGTCGACAATGACCCGGACCTGGCCTTGCTCGGTAAACTTGATGGCATTGCTGATCAGGTTGGACAACACCTGTTTGAAGCGCAATGGGTCCAGCAACACATCGAAAGTCGGGTTCGCCGATGAAAACTCCAGCACTAGCTCGAGTTCCTTCTGTCGGGCCAGACCTTCGAAAATCCGCACGACCGAGGTCACAAGTTCACCCGGATCAACCCGCTCCGGGCTCAGGCTCAAGCGTCCTGATTCGATTCTGGCGATGTCGAGAATGTCGCCGATCAATTCCAGCAACCCTTTCGCCGAGTTGTACGCGACATCAATGGCCGCACGCTCCGGGTGCTGATGATCAAGACGCTTGAGTGTCAGTTCAAGCATGCCGATGATTGCATTCATCGGCGTGCGGATCTCATGGCTCATCGTGGCCAGAAACGTGCTTTTGGCCCGGTTGGCGTTATCGGCGCGTTCTTTCGCGCAGCGCAGATCATCGAGCAGTTGCCGCCGCTCGCTGATGTCGATCCAGCCACCGATAATGCCTTGCACTTTTGCGCTGGAGTCCCGATAGGGAAGAATCCAGTGATAGATCGTCAGCCGCCGGCCACCAATGTGCAGCTCGCGATCGACGATCAACGGTCTGCCCTCGGCCACCACGCGTTGGTAGTCGGCCTGGTACTCTCGGGCTTCAAACACATTGCTCATCGATCCCTGCATGACGCTTTTGCCGATGACATCTTCACGCCGGGCGCAGAACGCTTGCAGGTAACTGTCGTTGCAACTTTGCAGCAGCCCCTGGCGGTCACGTACGTAGATCGGATGGGGCGTGCCATTGACCAGCGATCGCATGAATTCGAACTGATCGTTCAGCGCACGCTCGGCGGCCTTGCGCTGCTTGATCTGGCGTCGCATGTAGTCGTTCCACGCAACGGAAATCAGCAACAGCACGCCGGCACCGATGACAATTTGGTAGAACAGTCTTTGATAGTTGCGCCAGGTGCTTTGCGAGGACGCAGAATAGCCGCGCCAGCGACTGTTGATAATGCCCAGCTCTTCCGGCGAGATGCTCAGCAGCGCCTTGTCGAGAATGGCGTTCAGCTCTTTGGCGCCCAGAGCGGTAGCAAGGGAAAACGCCGCCTGCTCGGTACCGATGGTGGTGCTGATTTGCAATGTGTGCTCGAACAGCCGCGAGGAAATGAAGTAATTGGCAATGACCAATGAGTTCACCGCGCCCTCTGCCTGGCCTTCGGCGAGTAATTCTACGGCGCTGAAGGTGTCCGGCGTTTCGATCAACTTGATCCTGGGAAACTCACCGCGCAGGTAATCCATGAGTGGATTGCCGCGGGCAATGGCCAGGCGCTTGTCCTGTAACTGCGCGAGGTTGGTCGGGCTGTCAGCGGCTTTGCGGGTCAGCAGGACGTAGGAATTTTCCAGAAAGGGGCGGGTAAAGTTCAGCTGGGTTTGGCGTTGGGCGCTGGGGAGCAACGCAGCGATCACATCTACCTTGTTGTCCTTGATCTGTTTGATCATCTCGTCATCGCTTCGACTGCTCCGGATATCGAAGCGCAAGCCGGTACGCAGCCTGATCAGCTCAAGCAAATCCGCGGTGACCCCACGAAAATTGCCATTGCTATCGAAAAAGGTCAGTGGCGCAAAGGCTTCGTTGACGACAACTCGCACAATCGGGTGGTGGCTCAGCCAGCGCTCTTCCCGGTCAGTGAGTTGCAGCTTTTGATCGGTCAGCAGAATGTCGCTGCCGGCGCTCCAGCGTTTGGCGATGTTTTCTCGTTCACTGGAGGGGATGGCAGTGATCATCGCGTTGATGATGCCAAGCAGCTCGGGGTTGTTGCGGTTGACGGCGAAGCTGAAACCAAAGGCTTCATGTTTGCCGAAGTTGGCCATGCGGATGTTGTTCAGGTACCCCTTGTTGATCATGTAGTGAGTTGAAATGGTGTCACCGAGAAACACGTCCGCCTGATCGAAAGCAACGGCATTGATAGCATTCTGGTAGGACGGATAGGACGTGATGATCGCCTTCGGGTACAACGCCTTGACTTCCGCCAGCGGCAAGTAGTGATACACCATGCTCAGGCGCAATCCGGCCAGGCCATCGGTGAGGGATCGGGTTTCCCCTTCGCGGGTCACCAATACGGGTTGGTCGACGGCATAGGGTATGGACAGTGCAATGTCGGCATTGCCAGCTTCGAATCCATTGGCGGTGCCAAGCAGATCGACTTCGCCGTTCTCCAGCGCAGCGATCGCGGCCCCTCGGGAATCGAAACGCCGAACCGTGACGGGCAGACCGGTTACTTTCCCCAGGAGACCGGCGTAATCGGCGGTAAACCCTTCATAGTCCCGACCACTGGTGGTCAGGTCGAATGGGGGATAGTCCGGGGCCGACGTACCGAGCGTCAGTTGTTTTTTTTGTGTTATCCATTGTTGCTGGGATTCATCCAGCCGAACCTCCAGCGCTCCGACCTTCGAGCGGCTGAGCAACGTGTAGTTTTCATTGCCCGGTGCCCCGAGCAACGAGGTGCTCACGCATAGACCTGCGGTCAGTTGAATCAGATAGACCTTCAAACGGCTGGGCATCCAGGTTCTCACACGAGTGCGTTACGTTTTGCCATCTCGATTAGTTCAACCAGGGATTTGGCTTTGAGTTTCTGCATGAGGCGCTTTTTGTAGGTGCTCACGGTCTTGTTGCTCAGGAACATGCCCTTGGCGATTTCCTTGTTTGTGCGACCTTGGGCAAAAAGTTGCAAGACCATTAGTTCCCGGTCATTTACCGATTTGAACAGTTCCAGTTCGATACAGCGTGTTTCATCTCCGCGGATGGGGTTCAGCGCCTCGCTCGGGAAATAGTTGTAACCTGCAAATACCGCTTTTATGGCGCTGACCAGTTCACTGATGTCCTCTTGTTTGCAGACATAGCCCGATGCACCCGATTGCATGCAACGAATACCGAAAAGTGTCGGGCATTGTGCTGTCAGTACAAGTGTTTTAAGAGGGGTGCTCATTGCATTGAATCGGGACAGCACTTCCAGGCCATCCAGTTTTGGAATGCTGATGTCGAGAATGACCAGGTCCGGCATGCATTCGCGAACCATCTGCATGGCGTCGACCCCATTGTCAGTTTCGCCGACGACTTTGTAACCTTCATGCTCCAGTAACATTCGAACGGCAAGGCGGATAACCGGGTGATCGTCGACAATAAAAACGGAGTTCATAATCAAGTCCCATGCGAGCTCAAATAAAGCGCGCACCATAGCTCAGATACTAGAAGGGACGCATGAACTGACCGAGCTGTAGCAGCAATATAGGAGAAATCCTACAGATTAAAAAGAATGGGACTACGTATTAACTAGGTTTCTTATTAGGAAGGCTGAAAAAAGTCCAGCCCGTGGATGTGCATTAAAAGGAAGTTGTTTGTAGGTTTTTCACTTTGTGTTTGTCAGCTTTTATATGTTTTTTTCTATAGTGGTGCTGAGGTCAACAAGTTTCTAAATTCAGATTGTTTCAGTGGTTTTATCAAGTAACCCAATAATGGCAGCCCGTGTTTAGTGGCCGTTTTTTCAAGCTCATCCAGTTCAGACGTCGTCAGGCTACTCAGAATGATCGCTTGCCTGATCAGCCCTCGCTGGCTGGCGAACCGGACCAGTTCGAGTCCCGTCAGATCGGGCAGGCATTGATCGCATAAAAGGATGTCGAACGGTTGCTCGGCCCCGAGCAGTTGCTGCAGAGCGCCTTTGGCGCTGTCGGTGGTCGTCAGCCGGGTGAAGCCATAACTTTCCAGCAGGCATTGAGTGGCTATTAGTTGGAAAGGATGGTCTTCCACCACGAGGATGCGTAGATCGTCTTCGGCCATGGGTGCACTTCATCTGTCGAACAGAAGGGAGGGCGATTGTTTCGCGAGAGTACCGGGCAAGCGATCAGTTTGCTCGCCATGTGCTGTAGGGCGATTCGACGAAACTTGAGTGCTGTTGGATGTTCAAGGGGGGATCAGCCATAACGAATGCCGTAATGGCTGACCAACCGATTCACTTCAGTGGCTGGCGCGGCCGGTCATTTCCAAAGCCATGTCACTGGCATAGCTGTCGGTCATGCCTGCGATGAAATCAATCATGCGCAAAAACGAAGTGTGCAACGGGCCGTGAGGGTCGGGTGCATTGTTGCCCAGCAGGTCAAGGATGCGGCGGCTCTTGAACGACGGCGTACGCCCATTGTGCTGCTCCAGCGCTGCACCACAAAAGGCGTTGAGCAGGATTTCCAGCGTGGTGTAGGCGCCGATCTCATGCAGGGTCTTGCGCTTGTCCTGGAAGATTTTCTTGCGGGCCATGTCCTTGGCATTGAGCACACAACGCTTGGCGGGACCGTGCATGTGTTCCACCAGATCGCCGGGCAGTGTACCGGCCAGCAGCGCATCCTGTTGCTCGACGAAGGCGCGGGCCGCGGCATTGGTCAAGTGCTCGATGGCTTTACCGCGCAGGATAGCCAGTTTGCGTCGGCGCGAATCGTCGGGGCCGAGCTGGCGATAGGTCTCCGGCAAGTCATCGCCCACCAGCCCCAGCAGCAGGGATTCGACTTCGGCGTATTCCAGCAACTCCATTTCCAGGCCGTCTTCCAGGTCGATCAGCGCATAGCAGATGTCGTCCGCGGCCTCCATCAGGTACACCAGCGGATGCCGAGCCCAGCGTTGCTCCTCCAGTTGTGGCAGGCCGAGTTTATGGGCGATCTGCTCCAGCAGCGGTAGCTCGCTCTGATAACAGCCGAACTTGTGTTTCTTGTAGCCCAGCGAGTCGGCGTGCCTGGCCGTCCATGGATACTTCAGGTACGTGCCCAGCGTTGCATAGGTCAGGCGGGTGCCGCCGTCGAACTGGTGATACTCCAGTTGGGTGAGTACCCGAAAGCCTTGGGCATTACCTTCGAAATTCAGGAAGTCATTGCGCTCGGCCTCACTCATTGCATCCAGCCAGCCACGGCCGGCGGCTTGCTGGAACCAATGGCGGATCGCGTCTTCACCGGAATGGCCAAACGGCGGGTTGCCGATGTCGTGTGCCAGGCAGGCCGATTGCACCACCATCCCCAGGTCGCTGGGTTCGCACCATTCGGGCAGAGTCTTGCGGATGGTTTCGCCGACGCGCATACCCAGTGAACGACCCACACAACTGACTTCCAGCGAGTGGGTCAGGCGCGTATGAATGTGATCGTTGCTGGACACCGGATGGACCTGGGTCTTGCGCCCGAGGCGGCGGAAAGCCCCCGAGAAAATGATGCGGTCGTGGTCTTTGTGGAAAGGGCTGCGGCCGAGTTCTTCAGGGCTGTGCAGAGGTTTTCCGAGGCGTTCGCGGGTAAGCAGGGTGTGCCAATCCAAGGCGGGGTCTCTCCGTCAGGTGACTGATAGCCTAGCTTCCCGTTTCGCGCCATGACCTGCAAGCGGAACTACAACCTGGCGGCGTCGATATCGAGGCCTCCTTGTAAGATCTTTTTTGGAGGGTGCCTGTTGACCGGGTAGGCGCACAGGATTGCACCCCTCGATAGAGGGGCACATCCCGTCGATATGGCAAGAATACAGCCAGAAAAAACTGATCAGTCTTTGCGCGAAGAGCCCTGCATGATCAGTTTGATCAGCGGCCCCAGTGAGGTGCCGAGGCGGATCAGCCGGGTCAGGCTGCTGATACCACCCCCGTTTTTTGCACCCTTTCCGGTCAGAAAACCCAGCAAGGTGACGGCGGCCACGCCCCAGAGTGGAGCGTGCTTGATGCCGAAGCCGTCCTGCAGGTTTTGCGTCATCCCGCGCACCCGTTGCAAGGGTTGCAGCAGTTGCGCGGATTCGTGGCGGATTTCCTGACGGTGCATTTCCATGCGCAGGCGGATCAGGGCCTTGCGCATTTCCGCGCGCGAGCTGTTTTGTGGCAATTCAGGCAGGCTCATGGCAGCAGGCGCTCCCGATCGTTCGCCAACTCTTCCAGGGTGCCGTGGAAGGGCGAGGACTCATCGAAAATCGCTGCTCTCAGGCGCATCCCACAGAATATGGCGGCGAGGGAGTAGAACACACAGAGCCCGATGATGGCGGCCAGGCGATACGTGTCCCAGAACAGGATAAGCACCAGCGTCGACAGCCCTACCAGCAGCAGCAACGCAAACACCAGCGCCAGGCCGGCAAACAGCAACAGGCTGACGGTGCGGGCTTTTTGTTCCTGCAATTCGATGCCGAACAGTTCGACATGGCTGTGCAGCAACCCAAGGAAGGCAGCACCCAGGCGCCGCGATGAGGAGCTGGTTCCCGTCATGGACGGGCCGGATTCGCCGATCGACATATCAGCGCCGGCTGGCCAGCAGGCCGATCAGGAAACCCACGCCGGCCGCGATCCCGACGGATTGCCAAGGGTTGGCCTGGACATAGTCTTCAGTGGCGGTGACAGCAGCCTTGCCGTGTTCGCGCAGGGAGTCTTCGGTCAGTTTCAGGGTTTCACGGGCACGCAAGAGACTGTCGTGGATCTGCTCGCGCAACTCGTCGGCCTGATCGCCGGCCAGGGTCGCGGTGTGCTCCAGCAACCGTTCGGTGTCACTGACCAGTGTCTGAAAGTCGTTCATCAGGATTTCTTGAGCAGTCTTTGCCTGTGTGCGGGCCATGGTGGATCTCCTTAAGTGGCGTTCTGATGCGTTCGAGTATGAGCCTTCGGCGAAGGTTCAGTACAAATGGCTGGTACAACTTTTGCTGAGTCGTGGTGCGCCGGTCCGCACCATTGCGTTATTGCCGGGCATGATTTCAGTAAAACCGTAGGACCAACAATCAAAAACTCGCGTAAACGTCCGGGGCGCGTTTTTCCTGGGCGGCATCCGTGCGCCAAAGTGGTTCAACGGGATCAGTCTGCTGATCCCTGGAAGCTGCAAATTGGTGCATGGGCAGCCATCGCGAACTGCTTTGGTGCTTTTTTTCTGCCATAAGGTCTGCCCATTCCATGGAAAATCTGCAAAGCGCTGTGGACACCCTGGTCCATAGCTCCAACACGCTGTTCATTCTGATCGGTGCGGTCATGGTTCTGGCCATGCACGCCGGTTTCGCCTTTCTCGAAGTCGGAACCGTGCGACAGAAAAACCAGGTCAATGCGTTGTCGAAAATCCTCAGCGACTTCGCTGTTTCGACACTGGCCTACTTCTTTATAGGCTATTGGATTTCCTATGGCGTGACGTTCATGCAACCAGCGGCAGTGCTCAATGCCGACCATGGCTATGGACTGGTGAAGTTTTTCTTCCTGCTGACCTTCGCCGCGGCAATCCCGGCGATCATTTCCGGAGGGATCGCCGAGCGCGCCCGGTTTGTCCCGCAACTGTGTGCAACCGCGTTGATTGTCGCGTTCATCTATCCATTCTTCGAAGGCATTGTCTGGAACGGCAATCTGGGCTTGCAAGCCTGGTTGCTGGAGCGCTTTGGCGCCGGTTTCCATGATTTCGCCGGCTCGGTGGTGGTGCATGCCATGGGCGGTTGGCTGGCACTGGCGGCGGTGCTGTTGCTCGGGCCGCGTAATGGCCGGTATCGCGAGGGCCGGCTGGTCGCGTTCGCGCCATCGAGCATCCCGTTTCTGGCACTGGGCTCGTGGATCCTGATTGTTGGCTGGTTCGGCTTCAACGTCATGAGTGCGCAAACCCTGCAAGGTGTCAGCGGGCTGGTGGCGGTGAACTCGTTGATGGCCCTGGTGGGCGGTACGGTGGCGGCGCTGATTGTCGGGCGCAATGACCCCGGCTTTCTGCATAACGGCCCGTTGGCGGGGCTCGTGGCAATCTGTGCCGGTTCTGACCTGATGCATCCTGTGGGGGCGCTGGTCACCGGTGCCGTCGCGGGGGCGTTGTTTGTCTGGTGCTTTACCGCGGCCCAAGGCAAATGGCGCATCGACGATGTGTTGGGTGTGTGGCCGTTGCATGGCTTGTGCGGCGTGTGGGGCGGCATCGCCTGCGGCATTTTCGGCCAGACCACTTTGGGTGGGCTGGGCGTG
>NZ_JAHBDI010000023.1:0-78308 GCF_019956275.1 Pseudomonas sp. GL-RE-26 | reverse complement strand
CCCTACGCCTTGCGCCTGTGCTTTCGCCCAGAGGTCCCACCCAAACCACAGATCGCCGGCACCCTCCCGGCACGCATCACCCACCCCCAGAGCAACCCCCTGTACACCGAAATCGACCTGCAAGGGCGCTACCGGGTCAAATTCCTCTTCGACCGCGACACCTGGCCCGCCGGCCGCGAAAGCAAGTGGCTGCGCCAGGCCCGCGCCTACGCCGGCGACACCTACGGCCTGCACCTGCCACTGATCGCCGGTACCGAAGTGGCCATCGCCTTCGAACAGGGCGATCCGGACCGCCCCTACATCGCCCATGCCCTGCACGATGACCAGCACCCCGACCTGGTGACCCAGCGCAACGACCACCGCAATGTGCTGCGCACGCCGGCCAACAACAAGTTGCGCATGGATGACACGCGGGGGCAGGAGCACGTCAAGCTCAGTACCGAGTATGGCGGCAAGAGCCAGCTGAATCTGGGGCATCTGGTGGATGGCCAGCGCAAGAAGCGTGGGGAAGGGTTTGAGCTGCGTACGGATGATTGGGGCGCCATTCGTGGCGGCAAGGGTCTTTTCATCAGCGCGGACAAACAGGAGAAAGCCAAAGGTGCGCAACTCGACATGGACGCCGCCTTCGGCCGCCTGCAACAGGCCGGCGAACAACTGCAACAACTCTCGACCGACGCCCAAACCGCTAACGCCGATCCGGCCGACGTCGCGGCACAACTGAACCTGTTGCGCCAGGACCTCGAACAACTCAAATCCCAGGTCCTGCTGCTCAGCGCCCCGCAAGGCATCGCCCTGACCAGCGGCCAGCACCTGCAACTGGCCGCCGAGAAAAACCTGATGCTCAACGCCGGCGGTGAAGCCGACCTCAGCGTGGTCAAGCGCCTGTTCATCGGCGTCGGCCAGGGCCTGAGCCTGTTCGTGCGCAAGCTCGGCATCAAGCTGATCGCCAACCAGGGCTCGGTGAGCGTGCAGGCGCAAAACGATCGTCTGGAACTGATCGCCCGGCATGGTCTGAACATCACCAGCACCGAAGACGAAATCCACATCACCGCGAAGAAAAAAATCATCCTCAACGGCGGCGGCAGTTACCTCAGCTTGGATGAGTGCTGCATCGAGTCCGGCACGGCGGGCGACCACAAGGTCAAGGCGGCGCACTACGACTACAGTGGCCCCGCGAACATGAAGGCCACGCACCCGGACTACCCCAAAATCCTATCGAAAGAAATGATTAACCTGAGCCTGGCGCCCGCTCCGAACGCCTCCAGTCACGGTTGGGCCGGCATGCCCTACACGCTGTTGGCGGACGGCGCGGTACTCAAGAAAGGCGTGCTGGACAAGACCGGCCTCATATCGATTGACCATCAGGTGGTGACCCGAGGCTACCGCGTTGTCCTGGCCAACGGCACGGTTTACCAGATCCCGGTACCGACCGACTACCGCAATGCCGAGCAGGCGGTACTCGCCAATAAGGGCCTGCACAACCACCCCTCGCAAACCGATACCAGCGTCAACCAGCCCGCTTCGCACACCGATCATCGCGGGCAGTACGCCGCGCACATCGCCCCTCATGGAGAGAAAACCCGATGACTCAATTCGAATGCGTGGTGCCCATCGCGCTGCAGCACACCAACACGGCCACCTGCACGGCGCCCTGGTACGTATGCAACACCGAATACCATCCGGTAGGCGCTACCTATCAAGCGTTGATCAACGGCGAGGAAGCCTTCAAAGCCGTGTACGAGGCCATCGCGGCAGCAAAACAATCCGTCGACATCATCTGCTGGGGGTTCCAGCCGTCGATGTTTTTCATCCGCGACGGCAAGGCGCCGAGCATCGGTGAACTCCTCCTGGCCAAGGCCAGGACCAAGCCAGGCGTCAAGGTACGGATACTGGGTTGGGAAATGCCCTTCAATCTGGCGGGGGTGGGCGGCGAAGCCAACCTGCCGGGCAAAGGCTCGCTGCGTATCGCCGATCGGGCGCTGCAGCGCTCCACCGAGGTGCAATATACCGAAGACCGCGAGTGGTTTGCCCGCTGTGCGGTCTCAGGCAACAAAGCGGCGCAACAGGTCGCGAACGGCCTGCCAGCATTCGTCAGTCGTGGTTTCAGTTGGGAGGAAAGGGCTGAAATTTCCCATTGGGTGAAGTATGAAAGTCTCGACCCGGACATCAGCAGCAAGATGCGCCAAACCCTGAAGCTCACCGCCACCCACCACCAGAAGACCGTGCTGGTCGACTACGAACTCCCTGAAAGCGCCGTCGGTTTCGTCATGGGCCACAACATGCTCGACGAATATTGGGACACCTGTGCTCACACGGCGTTGAACCGTGCCGAAGGCAACAAGCCGGCACCCAACCAAGGCCCACGGGGCAACACCCCGCGCCAGGACATCTCCAGCCAGGTCAGCGGCCCCATCCTCGAACACCTGCACCACAACTTCGCCACGGCCTGGTTCAAGGAGACCGGCGAGGACCTGATGGCGTCGCGCGAGGCCAAGCTGCTCGGGCTGCAGCTGCAATGCAATCCCGGCGCAACGAAGCAAATCGCGCAGATCCTGCGCACCCAGGCCCAGGAAGGCAAACGCGACATTGAGACGCTCTACCTGCAAGCGGTGAACAACGCGACCCAGTTCATCTACATCGAGAACCAGTACTTTCGCTGGCCGCCCCTGGCTGAACTGATCAAGAAAGTCGCCGCCGCTCAAACCGAAGGTGGTCGCGATCCCGGGCTGCACGGCCCCCTGCACCTGTTCGTCATTACCAACGCCGGCGACGACAGCGTGGGCGCTGGCACCCGCAACACCCAACGCATGCTCGAAAGCCTCGGGCGGGCCGAGACCATTCCCGAAGTGACCAAGCTGCGGCGCATCGAACAGGTAAAAGCGCAAGCATCCCCCCGGCCAATGCCCGAGCCCCGCGACCGCGCCGGGCACCGGGAACTGGCCGAGTGGCAGGCCGAACTTGATTGGCACATCAAGCAAATCCAGGACAGCACCGTCACCCCGGAGGACATCCCCGGCCTGAAAGTGCACCTGTGTTCGCTGGTCGCGCCGGACTCACCGGCGGGCAGGGAATGGATGCCGGTGTACGTCCACTCCAAGCTGATGATCGTCGATGACGTGTTCACCACCCACGGTTCGGCCAACATCAATACCCGCAGCATGCAGGTAGATAGTGAGCTGAACATTGCCCATGAGTGGATGAGTGTGACCCAGGCAATGCGGCGGCGGTTGTGGGATCTGCATACGGATGGGAAGGGAGTGCAGGAGGAGGTGGGTGATGCATTCGAAGCTTGGCAGAAAATCATCGATGACAACAAAGATCTTCAAAAGGACAAAGAAAACGGCGTTCCCGACGCACCTCTTGTCGAGTTTTATTACGGCAAGGCCAAACTGCAGGACCTCGACTGATGCGCCGTTTTCTCTTGCTCTCCTGCCTGCTGTTGGCGGCTTGCGATAGCCGCAGCACCTTTAACTATATGAAGAAGGACCCTCATGTGAAACCTCTGACGGAAATCAAAGCCAACCTGGCGTTCACCTGCGCCCACGAAAATATCCCCGAAGCCAGTGCTGAATCTGACGTGCTGTTCAAATACGCCCGCTGGCTACAGAAAAATAACCAGCTCAAGCAAGACAAAAACGTAGATGTCGATATCGAGCGGTTGTACCGCATCGCCGCCGAAAATGGTCATTACAAAGCCAACATCAACTTGCAAAACGGGTCGATGCGCCAACGGTTCCAGTTGCGTGGCGCCGAACACCTGCGCTTGAGTCAACAACTGATGGATGCTGGTGTGGCCACAGGTTACTACTTTGTGGGGATCTTTCTACAGCAAGGCTCGGCGGGCCTTAAACAGGATCCGGAAATGTCCTTGCGCTACTACCGTAAGGCTGCTGATAAAGGCAGTGCCGAAGCGCAATACTATGTGGGCGACAAGCTGGCACCGAGTGATATTGCTCCGGATGTCGCGAGGCAAATGCGCCGTTGTGCCGCCGAGCAGAAACATGGCAGAGCGGCCGTGGCACTGGCTGTTAATCTTAAAAACAAGGGAATTTACCAAGAGGCAGTTGAAGTACTCCAGATGGGTGTTGCCGGAGGGTATGAACATGCTGCTGGCCGCTTGGGCGATGCATTTCGCGGCCCTTCCAGTAGCAACAAGTTGGACTACTTAGGCCAATCGGAAGACCTTGAGCGCGCCGACCGCTACAAAAAAATCTGGAAGATACTTGCGGGATATTCCTATGCCAACCCCAAAGTCCCCGAAATCAACGAAATCCTCCCGCTGCCACCAGCCAAACTCCCCGCCTGGGACGGCAAGCTGCAATGGCTAGAAGAGCGCCTGGCAAACGCCCCGCCAGAAAAGCCCAGCGAAGCGCTGATCCAGCAACTGGCCAAGGCCAAGCTCCTCGACCCCACTTCCGGTCGACCGCTGCCAGCATCTCCCGATTTCATCCGGGAGCCTTACCGCAAGCTGACCTGCAACAGCGGTCAAGCCTGCCCACAATCCGGCTATTGGAACGCGGAAGGCATTGTCGACGAGATCCGACGTTTCGATAAAGGCGAAATCATGCCGACATTGAACGTCCGGCGTAGCCATAGCCGTTTCCTGCTCGCCGACCGAATTACCGTCGAAGAGGAAAACATCGAATGGATATTGTTCGGTGAAGCCTGAGCATTTCTGCTCCGATTATCAGTCGAGGCACTCGGCGGTTGATCGGTAGCAAGAGCCTGACAAATCAACGCCAATTCCGGCAACCACAAGAGCAGCGCAATGACCCAGTTTGAGGCAGACGCACATGGAGGTGAAACGACGACAGGCATAGCTATGTTCAGACCGCGAAGGCAGGCACAAAAAGGCAAACGCGACATTGAGACGCTCTACCTGCAAGCGGTGAACAACGCGACCCAGTTCATCTACATCGAGAACCAGTACTTTCGCTGGCCACCCCTGGCTGAACGGATCAAGAAAGTCGCCGCCGCTCAAACCGAAGGTGGTCGCGATCCAGGGCTGCACGGCCCCCTGCACCTCTTCGTCATTACCAACGCTGGCGACGACAGCGTGGGCGCTGGCACCCGCAACACCCAGCGCATGCTCGAAAGCCTCGGGCGGGCCGAGACCATTCCCGAAGTGACCAAGCTGCGGCGCATCGAACAAGTAAAAACGCAAGCATCCCCCCGGCCAATGCCCGAGCCCCGCGACCGCGCCGGGCACCGGGAACTGGCCGAGTGGCAGGCCGAACTCGATTGGCACATCGAGAAAATCAAGGACAGCACCGTCACCCCGGAGGACATCCCCGGCCTGAAAGTGCACCTGTGTTCGCTGGTCGCGCCGGACTCACCGGCGGGCAGGGAATGGATGCCGGTGTACGTCCACTCCAAGTTGATGATCGTCGATGACGTGTTCACCACCCACGGCTCGGCCAACATCAATACCCGGAGCATGCAGGTCGATAGCGAGCTGAACATTGCCCATGAGTGGATGAGTGTGACCCAGGCAATTAGGCGGCGGTTGTGGGATCTGCATACGGATGGGAAGGGGGTGCAGGAGGATGTGGGTGATGCATTCAAGGCTTGGCAGAAAATCATCGAAACAAACAAAAAACGCCAGGAAGACAAGACAACGCCTGACGCCCCACTTGTCGAGTTTTACTACGGCAAGGCCAAACTGAGCGACCTCGACTGATGCGCCGTTTTCTCTTGCTCACCTGCCTGCTGTTGTCGGCTTGCGATAGCCGCAGCACCTTCAACTATCTGAAGAAGGATCCTCATGTGAAACCTCTGACGGAAATCAAAGCCAATCTGGCTTTCACCTGTGCCCACGAAAATATCCCGGAAGTCAGTGCTGAATCTGACGTGCTGTTTCGTTACGCCCGTTGGTTGCAGAAAAACAATCAGCTCATACCGGACAAAACTGTCGATGTCGATGTCGAAATCGAACGGTTGTACCGCATCGCCGCCGAGAATGGACATTACAAAGCCAACATCAACCTGCAAAACGGGTCGATGCGCCAACGATTCCAGTTGCGTGGCGCCGAACATCTGCGTTTGAGTCAACAACTGATGGATGCTGGTGTGGCGACAGGTTACTACTTTGTGGGGATCTTTCTTCAGCAGGGTTCGGCCGGGCTTAAGCAGGATCCGGAGATGGCGTTACGTTATTTTCGCAAGGCCGCAGATAAAGGCAACGCCCAGGCGCAATACGATGTGGGGGACAAGCTGGCGCCAAAGAGTATTGCCCCAGAAGTTGCCCGGCAGATGCGCCGTTGTGCTGCTGAACAGGGGCATGGCAGAGCTGCTGTCATGTTGTCGATTTATTTGAGAGATGAACAAAAATACAGCGAAGCAATAGAAGTCTTGCAGATGGGCGTTGCCGGCGGAGACGAGCATTCCGCTGGTCACTTGGAGGATGCATTTAGCGGCCCTCCTAAGTCCAATTTGATGGACTACATCGGCCAGGCGGAAGACCCTGAGCGTGCCGAACGTTACAGAAGAATTCGGAAAACGCTTGCGGGTTTCTCATACGCCAACCCCAACGTCCCCGAAATCAACGAAATCCTCCCGCTGCCACCGGCCAAACTCCCTGTCTGGGACGGCAAGCTCAAATGGCTCGAAGAGCGCCGGGCCAACGTCCCACCAGAAAAGCCCAGCGAAGCGCTGATCCACCAACTGGCCAAGGCCAAACTCCTAGACCCCACTTCCGGTCGACCGCTGCCAGCATCTCCCGATTTCATCCGGGAGCCTTACCGCAAGCTGACCTGCAACAGCGGTCAAGCCTGCCCGCAATCCGGCTATTGGAAAGCGGAAGGCATCGTCGACGAGATCCGACGTTTCGAGAAAGGCGAAATGATGCCGACCCTGAACGTCCGGCGTAGCCATAGCCGTTTCCTGCTCGCCGACCGAATTACCGTCGCAGAGGAAAACATCGAATGGATATTGTTCGGTGAGGCCTAAGCATTTATGGGGCTGTTTGATACTCATCGCCTTGACCGGCTGTGGCGCTAACAATGCCGAGCCTTTGTCGGTGGACTTTGTAAACCCGCTCACCGATATCAACATTAGTCTCGCCTTTACCTGCCAACACGAAACAATTCCGGCGACCTCCGCCGAGGCCGATATGCTGTTCCAATACGCGCGCTGGTTGCAAAAGAACAATCAACTCAAACAGGACAAGACTGTTGATGCAGAGATCGAGCGCTTGTACCGCATCGCCAGTGAGAACGGCCATTACAAAGCCAATATCAACCTGCAGAACGGTGCCATGCGCGGTACTTTCAAACTCCGTGGTGAAGAGCATTTGCGCATGAGTGAGCAACTGATCAACGCCGGAGTGGCAACGGGATATTACTTTGTCGGCATCTTCCTGCAGCACGGCGCAGCCGGGCTGCAGAAAGATCACGAAATAGCGTTGCGTTACTATCGCAAAGCCGCTGATGAAGGTAATGCACTGGCTCAAGCCTATATCGCAGACAAGTTGGCGCCGATCGACGTCGCCCCGGACGTTGCCCGGCAGATGCGCCGTTGCGCAGCAGAACAAGGTCATGGTAAATCAGCCCTCGCCCTAGGGGTCCACTTTAAGAACAAAGGAAAGTACCAAGAAGCGCTTGAGCTCTTCCAGATGGGCGTTGTAGCTGGTAACGACGGCGCTGCCGGCCGATTGGAAAAAGGCTTCCGTGACCCTAAGCCAGATAATCGCTTGCACTACCTCGGTCAACAGGAAGACCTCGAACGCGCCGATCGCTACGAAAAAATCTGGAAAATCCTCTCGGGCTACTCCTACGCCAATCCCAAAGTCCCCGAGATCAACGAAATCGTCCCACTGCCACCCGCGCCGTTGCCATCCTGGGACGGCAAACTCAAATGGCTCGAAGAACGCCTGGCCAATGTCCCCCCTGAAAAACCCAGCGAAGCGCTGATCAACCAACTGGCCAAAGCCAAGCTTCTGGATCCGGCCACTGGACAGGGGCTACCGGGATCGCCTGCATTTAGCCAATCTCATTTGTCGGCACCGAACTGCCATAGCGGCCAAGCCTGTCCGGTAAGTGGATACTGGAAGGTGGGCTGGCTTCCCCGCCACCACTCAGTAGACAGGAGCGTCGCTCGGTATTTCGAACAGGGCGAGATCTTGCCGACACAACTGGTCCAGCGCTACCAGATGCGCATTTGGCCCTTTTCCGACAGGATCACACGACACGAACAAGCGGTTGAATGGTACCTGCTCGGGTGATGGACCACTTTGAAGGAGCGACCGCAGGCTGCGATATTTTCATTTGGGATGTCGTTACAATCGGCTCTTTTCCCCCTGGAGCAGACTTCCATGAGCGTTTCCCACCGCCGTCCGGTTCCCTTGTCCAAGGCCTATCGTCTGCTCAATCATGGCCCGACCGTGCTGGTCAGCGCAGCCCACGGTGGTCAGCGCAATATCATGGCGGCAGCCTGGGCCATGCCGCTGGATTTCGAACCACCGAAAATTGCCGTGGTGCTGGACAAGTCCACCTGGACTCGCCAGTTGCTGGAGGCCTCGGGCACTTTTGTGCTGAACGTTCCTTGCGCCGCCCAGGTCGACATTGTGCAGACCGTCGGTTCGACCTCCGGCCTGGAATTGACCCAGGGTCAGGGGCGCGACAAGTTTGAGACCTACGACTTGCAGACGTTCACCGGCGAGTCGGTTGATGCGCCGATGCTCGAAGGCTGCGTGGCCTGGCTGGAATGTCGCCTGCTGCCCGAGCCGAACAACCACCAGCAGTACGATCTGTTCCTGGCCGAAGTGATTGCCGCCCAGGCTGACGAACGTGTGTTCAGCGAAGGGCGCTGGCACTTCGAAGGGCAAGATGCCTTGCGCACTTTGCACCACGTGGCGGGCGGGCACTTCCTGACCATTGGTGAGCCGGTGGACGGCAAGACCTTGCAGGCTTGAGCCGGTCAGCGCTCAAATCCACACATCATTCTCGGCCGTGCGCTCACCACCTTCGCTGCCGGTGTTGAGCACGCCCTTGGGTTCAATCAGCAGGAGTTTTACCTCCTGCTCGGCACAGGGTTTGTGCTCGACGCCTTTGGGCACCACGTACATTTCCCCTGCGTTCACCAGCACGTGGCCATCGCGAAAATCGATGCGCAACCGGCCTTCGAGCACGATGAAGGTTTCGTCGGTATCGAGGTGGTCGTGCCAGATAAAATCCCCCAGCAACTTCACCACCTTGAACTGGTAGTCGTTCATTTCGGCGATGACCCGGGGCGACCAGTGGGAATCGATCCGGCTGATTTTTTCAGCGAAGTTCAGGCTTTCGTAAGCGTTCATGTAACAGCTCTCATGGAGGTTGGTGAACCCACGATAGCCAGCGACTCAACGCGCTTCTTGTACGATTGTGCGTGGCTCAACGGCGCTGCATGTTCATCCAGCGGGCCGGTGACAGGCCGTAGGTCTTGCTGAATTGCCGCGTCATGTGGCTCTGGTCGGTGAAACCTGCGATCAGCGCGGCGCTGACCAGGCTCTGACCCTGGATCAGCAGCGCACGGACCATGTCCAGGCGGCGCATGGTCAGGTAGCGGTAGGGGCTGGTGCCGAACAACAAGCGGAAATCCCGGGACAGGCTCCAGCGATCCCGACCACTGTGCTGTGCCAGTTCCTCCAGGGTCACGGTGCGATCCAGGGCGCTATGGATGTATTCCCGCGCCCGCTGCGCGGCCACGTAATCGAACCCCGAGCGTTTGCCCGGTGCACCGGAAACCGCGCTCATGGCTTGTGCCAGATCGAACAGCGCGTCCTGTTCCTTCAGTGGATCGAGCGGGCAATCCAGGCTGTGCAGCAAAGCGCCCGTGGCGGCGAACAGGCGGGGATCGTTCGACAACCCGGTCTTGATGAACGGCAGCGCTTGCCCGCCGAGCATCTGCTGGATCAGCGCCGGTTCGATGTACATCATCCGGTACTGGAAACCGGACTCGGTCCCGGCCTCGCCATCGTGGGCTTCGTCCGGGTGCAGCACGATCGTTGCGCCCGGCAGGCTGTGACGCCAGCCGCCGCGATACTGAAAGCTCTGCACCCCGGCCAGGGTGTGGCCGATGGCATAGGTGTCGTGGCGGTGAAGGTCGTAGCCATGGCCGGCAAAAAACGCCTCGAAACGCTGCAGCCCGCCGACATCGGGCGCGCGAAGGAACCAGTCATTGCGAGGCGGACGCTTGGCCATGGTGATGATCGTCTTGAGCTTGATGCACAACACGGTAACCCAGCCGGCGGTTCCCTGTCTTCTGATCGGAAGGCGGCTTATCGGCTAGAAAACCAAGAGCAAATACTGCACCGTGGGGCGCATTCGCTACAGGTTGTTTTTTATTTGTCAGGATGAGGCCAGGTCATGAGCAAATTGCGTGTGGGGATCATTTTCGGGGGCCGTTCGGCCGAGCATGAGGTGTCGTTGCAGTCGGCGAAAAACATCGTCGATGCGCTGGATCGTTCACGCTTCGAGCCGGTACTGATCGGCATCGACAAACAAGGCCATTGGCACCTCAACGACCCTTCCAGCTTTTTGCTGAACCAGGAAAACCCGGCGCTGATCGCGCTCAACCAGTCCAACCGCGAACTGGCCGTGGTGCCGGGCAAAGCCACTCAGCAACTGGTGGAAACCTCCAGCCAGGAAATGCTCGGTCACGTCGATGTGATCTTCCCGATTGTCCACGGCACCCTCGGTGAAGACGGTTGCCTGCAAGGCTTGCTGCGCATGGCCGATCTGCCGTTTGTCGGCTCCGATGTGCTCGGCTCGGCCGTGTGCATGGACAAGGACATCAGCAAGCGCCTGCTGCGCGATGCCGGCCTGGCCGTGACGCCGTTCGTGACATTGACCCGCGCCACGGCGGCGCGCACCGGGTTTGCCGAGGTGCGGGGCAAGTTGGGTTTGCCGCTGTTCGTCAAACCGGCGAATCAGGGCTCTTCCGTGGGCGTGAGCAAGGTCACCGACGAGGCTGAGTACAGTGCTGCGGTGGAACTGGCCTTGAGTTTCGATACCAAGGTGTTGATCGAATCTGCCGTCAGCGGCCGCGAGATTGAATGCGCGGTGCTCGGCAATGAAGACGCCATCGCCAGTGGCTGCGGCGAGATCGTGGTACGCAGCGGGTTCTACTCCTACGACAGCAAGTACATCGACGACACGGCTGCTGAAGTGGTGGTACCGGCCAATATCAGCGTCGAGGCCAGCGAACGCATTCGCGCCCTGGCCGTCGAGGCATTTCAGGTGCTGGGCTGCTCCGGCCTGGCCCGCGTCGACGTGTTCCTGACCGACAGCGGCGAAGTGCTGATCAACGAAATCAACTCGCTGCCCGGCTTCACCCGCATCAGCATGTACCCGAAGCTGTGGCAGGCCACCGGCATGACCTACAGCGAACTGGTGACGCGACTGATCGAACTGGCGCTGGAAAAACACCAGGTTCGGCAGGGGTTGAAGATCAGTCGATAAGCGCTGCTGATTTTCGCTTGTGTACATAAAAAGGGCCTACCCACCGGTAAGCCCTTTCTCATCCACGCGTACGACTCAATCCCCCAACGCTTGCCCCTCACGCCGTGGATCGGCCCCGCCTGTCAGCGACGCTTTGCCTTGGGCGTCCTTGACCCGGACGATCGTCTGGGTCCCGCTGGTCATGTCGATCTCGCTCACGCTGTGCCCTTTGTCTTTCAGCGCCTGAATCAGCGTCGGGCTGAACTGCCCCTGTTCCAGTTCGGTCGGGCCGTTGCGGCTGCCGAAGTTGGGCAGGTTGATGGCCGCCTGGGCATCGAGGTTCCAGTCGAGCAGGCCGATGGTGGACTTGGCCACGTATTCGATGATTTGCGAGCCGCCGGGGGAACCGACGGTGGCGAGGAATTCGCCGCTCTGGCGGTCGAAGATCAGGGTCGGGGCCATGGAGGAGCGCGGGCGTTTGCCAGGCTCGACGCGGTTGGCGACTTTTTGCCCGTTTTCCTCGGGGATGAACGAGAAGTCGGTCATCTCGTTGTTGAGCATGAAACCCTGAACCATGATGTGCGAGCCGAACGCCGATTCGATGGTGGTGGTCATCGACACGGCACCGCCGGTGTCATCGACGGCCACCACTTGCGAGGTGGAAATCCGCAGCGGCGAACGATCCGGCGCATAGGCCACCCGGATGCCCGGCGGCGTGCCGGGTTTGGCCGTGCCCATGCTGCGTTCGCCAATCAGGGCGGCGCGGCTGGCGAGGTAGGTCCGGTCGACCAGGCCCTTGACCGGCACGGGTACGAAGTCTGTATCGGCGACGTACTGAGCTCGGTCGGCGTAGGCCAGGCGTTCGGCTTCAGAGATCAGGTGCACGGCTTGCGGGTCGGGTTCGATGCCGGCCGGGGCCGTGGTCTTGACCGGTTTCAGCGGCACCAGCGCCAAGCGTTTATCGCGGGTCTCCAGGGCTTGCAGCGTGCCGAGGATCTGCGCCACGGCGATCCCGCCCGACGACGGCGGCGGCATGCCGCAGACTTGCCAGCGCTTGTAGTCGGTGCACAGCGGCGCGCGCTCCTTGGCCTGGTAGTTGGCGAGATCGCTCACGGACAGGCTGCCGGGGTTCGCGTGACCCTGCACCTTGGCTGCGATTTCCTCGGCGACCGGGCCTTTGTACAGGGCATCCGGGCCTTCATGGGCGATGCGTTTGAACACGGCGGCCAGTGCCGGGTTCTTCAAGCTTGTGCCGACGGCTTTTGGGCTGCCATCGGCATTACGGAAGTAAGCCATCATTTCCGCTGAGCGCGGCATGGACGAATCTGCGGCGATCAACTGGTGCAGGCGTGGCGAAATGGCGAAGCCTTGTTCGGCGAGCCGGATGGCTGGTTCAAACAGCTGCGCCCAGGGCAGGCGTCCGTGTTTTTGATGGGCCAGTTCCAGGGCGCGCAATACACCGGGCGTGCCCACCGAGCGGCCGCCAATCTGCGCCTGGGTGAACCCCATCGGTTGTCCATTGGCTTGCAGGAAAAGCTTCTCGGTGGCGCCGGCCGGGGCGGTTTCACGCCCGTCGTAGGTGCGCACGGCCTTGCCATCCCAAAGTACGATCAATGCGCCGCCACCGATGCCCGAAGACTGTGGTTCGACCAGCGTCAGCACCGCTTGCATCGCAATCGCCGCGTCGATGGCCGAGCCGCCCCGGCGCAGCATCTCCCGCCCGGCTTCGGCCGCCAGCGGGTTGGCTGCCGCAGCCATGTATTTGTCGGCGTGTTGAGTTTTAAGGTCGGTGCGGAAACCGGAAGCGCTTTCCGGTGCGAGTGGCAGCGTCGGCACCGAAGCGTTGTTGCACGCGGTAAGGGTCAAGGCGCTGGCGAGCAGAACCAGGGCTGGCAGGCGATAGCGGCACAAAGGGAAGGTTGAGAACACGTGGGGTACTCCGTCCGTTGGATCTACGATCAGCCGACTTTATCGGCCGACCGGTAGGGACGCAAACCGGGTCCTGCGGCACCGACGTTTTTGTCCTTCATCAATGGCGGGATTTTCTGTAGGGTCATTGCTAACAGGCAGGCCGGAAAACCAACAAGAGGCAGACATGCAAACCGAGTTCCCCACCCAGTCCAGCTATCGCACCCAGCGTGAACAGTTCCTGGCCGCAGCCACCACGGCGGGCGCAACGCTGACGGAGTATCCACACCCGCTCAAAGGACCCTTCGGCGAGCCCCTGAGTACCGATGTGGCGGTGCTGGGGGATCCGGGCGCCAAACGGCTGCTGATCGCGTTGAGCGGCACTCACGGGGTCGAAGGCTTCTATGGTTCGGGCTGCCAGATCAAATGGCTGCAGGAGTTGGGCAAGCGCTCCCTGCCAGCGGACGTCGCCGTGGTCATGATCCATGCCATCAACCCTTGGGGCATGGCGTGGTTGCGCCGGGTCAACGAAGACAACATCGACCTGAACCGCAATCACCTGGATTTCCAGCGACCGCTGCCAGACAACCAGGCCTACAACGCCCTGCATGAAATCTATGCCTGCCCGCAGTTGCACGGTCCGCAGCGTGATCGTGCCGATGCCTTGCTCGACGAGCAGATTCGCCTGCACGGCTGGCCGGCAGTCATGTCGATTGTCGAGGGCGGTCAGCATGCTCATCCCGACGGCCTGTTTTTCGGCGGGCTGGCGCCGAGCTGGTCGAACCGCACGCTGCACAAAATCGTGCAAAAGCACGTGGCCCATGCCGAGGTCGCGATGTGTTTCGACCTGCACACGGGCGCTGGCGAGTACGGTCATCCGATGTTGTTGACCATCACCGAGTCCGCCTATCCGGCACTGGCGGATGCGCAGGCGATTTATGGCCCGTGGCTCTACAGCCTGCAAACCGGTGCCGACACCGTCAGCGAAACCGGCGTGGCGGCAACGGCCACCGGCTACACCTCGCAAGCGCTGATCAATGCGTTGCCGCAGGTTCGCTTGATGCCGTTTGTCATTGAGTGCGGGACTTACCCGGGGCCGGACGTTCACCGTCATCTGCGCGATGACCACTGGCTGCATCTGCACGGCAACCCGAATGACGTAACAGGGCGCGAGATCAAGCTGAGTCTGCTCGAGCAGTTCTATCCCGCCGACAGCGATTGGCAGGCGATGGTCTGGCTGCGCACCTGGCAGATCTGGGAGCGGGCGCTGTCGGCATTACCGACGGTTCGCAACTGACACCCCTCAGTGGCTCGATGGCCGCGGTTCAGGCTTGCCTGTGACCGCGGCACCATCACGCCGAAACCATTACACCGCCTTCGAGTGCCGTAGCCCCGGCCACTTTGCACAATTCGACCCCCGCTGCCGCAAATCGAATCGCACTGCGCATGTACATCACGCCACGGGTGGAACTGCATACAACCTGCGTAGCGCCAGTGATGGGGTCTATGACGTGCACCACCGGCTCATCACGCTCGATCCACGCGCCGGGTTTGTGCAGGAACACCACGAGCCCGGCGCAGGGGGCGCGCAAGGTCAGTGAGCCATCGAAGGGTGTCGCGGGCTGGAGCAGGGCAGGCATCGGCGGAGGTGTGCCGGCGAGGATGCCCCGGTGTTGCAGGAAGGCGTAGAGCGCGGCGGCATCGACGCGGGCCAATGCATGATCGACATCCGCTTCACCGCGTAACTCGACGGTAGCGGCGACGCAGCCGGAAGGGATCGGAAAGCGTCCGGCAAACGCTTCGGCCAGGCGCCACCAGGGTTGACCGCAAGCCTCGTCAAACGAACTGGCGCCCGTACCGCTCGCCAGCAGGCTGGCCTGTGCGCCGATGTAGCGTGCCAGCGGTTCGATCTGCGACCAACAGGGCGTTTCTCCATACAAGTGAACCACGGCCTGGGCATCGCAATGCAGGTCGAGGACGAAATCGGCGTCGTGGGCCAGCAGCAATTGTGCCTGGCGCATCGAGTCGATCTCGCTGGTCGGGCGAATCTGTTTCAAGGCGCTGGCCATGGCGCGCCGAATGATCTGCCGATTTTCATCGGCATCCCCGGTCAGTTCATGGGCCAACCGATCTTTGATTGTCTCGGCCAAATCAGGATAACGGCGATTGAAATTCTCACCGCTGTTGAAATCGAAACGTCCCATCGCGTCGTGCATCAAGGTCTGTTCGAGGCCAATCGGATTGGCGATGGGGACCAGCACGATCTCCCCGAGGATCTGTCCGCGAGCCTCGGCACCGTCGAGCATTTCACGCAGATGATGCAGCGCCAGCATGCCGGGCAATTCGTCGGCGTGCAGGCTGGCTTGCAGATAAACCTTGCCGGCGCGTCCGGGCTGACCGTAGTGGAAGCTGATCAGGTGCCGCTGGGTACAGGGGTTGCGGGTCAACAGGGGCTGATGCTCGACGCGCATAAAGCGTTCCTTGAGACAGAGGGGGCAAGTGCCGAGGGTTCCATCTTTATGAAAATGAGTGGCCCCAACAATCGAATAATTTGCCCGTCACTGGTGAGCAAAATGATCCTTTGACCGGCAGTGATACGCCCAAATGCTCAACAAGATCGTTCAATAAAATTTGACAGTGAGGCAAATTTATTTCGATTGATGTAATCGTTTCGTCACGAATACTAGGGCCCTCGGTTCAGGTCTCTGTGAGCCTGGCATTCCCAATAAGAATAAAGAGGTGCTCGCATGACCAGTTGTGCCCAGGCGCTCGTCCGGTTACTTGAAGGCTACGGCGTGGAGTCGGTGTTCGGCATTCCCGGTGTGCACACGGTCGAGCTTTATCGCGGGCTGCACGGCAGTTCTTTGCGCCACATCAGCCCGCGTCACGAACAGGGTGCAGGGTTCATGGCGGACGGCTACGCCCGGGCCAGCGGCAAGCCCGGCGTGTGCTTCATCATTACCGGCCCCGGCATGACAAACATCCTCACCGCCATGGGCCAGGCCTACGCCGACTCGGTGCCGATGCTGGTGATTTCCACCACCAGCCGCCGCGAACATCAACGCCTGGGCCATGGCTACCTGCATGAAATGCCCGACCAGCGTGCAGTGGTCGCCGGGGTCTGCGCCTTTAGCCATACCTTGCAGCGCCCCGAGGAATTGCCGGAAGTGCTTGCCCGCGCCTTCGCGCTGTTCGGCTGTGCCCGCCCGCGTCCAGTGCACATCGAAATTCCGTTGGACGTGCTGGAAATGCCAGCCGACAACCTCGACCTGCGCCCACGTACCTTGCCGCAAGCCCCGGCGCCGGCGGCCGCGAATATTGCGGCGGCGGTGAAGCTGCTGGCGGCGGCGCGCAAGCCGTTGATCCTCGCCGGTGGCGGCGCCCGAGGCGCAGGCCGGCTGGTGCAGGCGCTAGCGGAAAAGTTGCAGGCGCCGGTCGCCCTGACCACCAATGCTCGTGGCCTGCTGGCGCCGGAGCACCCGCTGTTGCTCGACGGGGTGCAGTCGTCGGCGCATGGCCGTGCACTGTTTGCCGAAGCTGACGTGGTATTGGCGGTCGGTACCGAATTGGGGGAAACCGATTACGACTTCTTCGGTCTCGGCCCGCTGTCACTCAATGCGCCGCTGATTCGCCTGGACATCGATCCCTTGCAGATCCTGGGGGCGGCACGCGCCGACGTGGGCCTGCTGGGCGATGCCGGGCAAGGGCTGCAAGCGCTCCTGGCGGCAGTGCCTGAAGCTTGCGCCAGCGACTGGGCCTATCAGCGTGTGGCACAGGTCAACGCTGCTGAACGGTCCGGCTGGAGCAGCAAGCAGAACGTCATGCAGCAGATGCTCGACACCCTGCGCGACAGCCTGCCCGCGCCGATCGTGGTCGGCGATTCGACCCAGCCGGTGTATCAGGGTGCGCTGGGTTATCGCGCTCCGCAAGCCAACAGTTGGTTCAACGCCGGCACAGGCTTTGGCACCTTGGGTTACGGCTTGCCGGCGGCCATCGGCGCCAAGCTCGCCGCGCGCGATCGTCCCGTAGTAGCGGTGGTCGGCGATGGTGGCGTGCAGTTCTCCAGTGCCGAACTGATCGCTGCCCGTGAAGCGGAGTTGGGGGTGATCGTGGTGCTGTGGAACAACCACTGTTATGCCGAAATCCGCGACTACATGACCAACCGCGATATTCCCCCATTGGGCGTGGACATCCTGCCACCGGACTTTGCCGCGTTGGCCAAGTCCTGCCACGTCGCCCACATCGCCATAAGCAGCCTTGAGCAGTTGCGCGAGGTACTTGCCAGCCAGGCCCACACCCGTCAGCCGATTCTGCTGGAGCTGGACGCCGCCGCTTTCCTGTCTGCCTGAGTCGTTAGGAGTGAACCACATGGAATTACAGAAAAGATTTGCCCTGAAGTGGGTCGACCAGCATCGTCAGCAGTTATCGGATTGGCACCAGATCATCTGGCACTACGCGGAGCCTGCGTTTCGCGAGTACAAGTCCTGTGCCTGGTATGTGGATCTGTTGCGCAAGGAAGGTTTCACCGTCGAAGAAAACAGCGGCGGCATGCCTACCGCGTTTTGCGCAACCTTCAGTAATGGCCAGGGACCGGTGCTGGCGACCTACGCCGAATACGATGCGGTCCCCGGTAACTGCCAGGCCGCTACCACCCACAAGATGCCCCGCGAAGGCCTGTCGCGATTTGCCCCGGGCCACACCGATCCGCACTCTGCGCTGGGTATCAGTGCATTGGGCGGGGTGCTCGCGGCGAAGGCGGCGATGCTTGAGTTCGGCATCGAGGGCACCATTCGTTTCTTTGGTGAACCGGCGGAAAAGCTCCGTGCGTCCAAACCCGTACACGCGGCCAAGGGTTACTACGACAACCTGGATGCGGCCATCAGTTTTCACCCCACCTACATGTTGCCGCTGAACAACACCACCACCTGGGATACCCATTGCGGCATTGCTTACGCCTACATCTACAGCTTCACCTGCGAAGACCCGGAAAACTGGATTGCCGCCGACCGCTATAGTCCGATTCCGCAGAATCACCTGGCTGCCCGGGCACCGGGCGCCAACGATGCGCTGATGCACTTCTACAACCTCAACGAAAGCCTGCGCCGTTCGACCCTGCCGTTCACCGGTTTGTGGAGTTACAACGAGGCCATCCTGACGGCCGGGCAGGCCACCGCCGACAATCTGCCACCGCACCTGTCACAGATCCAGTACCTGCTGCGTTGCGATTCGATCGAGCAGGCCGAAACCATTTCCCAGGTGATGGATAACAACGCCGCCGCTGCGGCGATGGCCACCGGTTGCCAGTGGAAAAAGACCTGGGTCTGCAAGTCCCGTGGCGGTCTGCCCAACCATGTGCTGGCGCGGGCGACCTACAGCAACCTGGCCGCCGTCGGCGCACCGCAATGGGGGGCTGAAGCCTGCGAGATTGCCCGTGAGATCCAGAGCAATCTCGGCCTGGTACCGATGGCGGAACCCTTCCTGCCGGCCACCGAACAACTGATCGACCCGCAGGAGTGCGAGCGGCAGATGCGCCTGCAAATGCCGGCATGGCAGAAGTACCTGACTTCCGACGACTACCCCGAATACACCTGGCATTGCCCGACCGTGCGTCTGCTGGTGGCCCGCCCGATGCTCAGCGCGCCCGCCGGCCACGTGTACCCGGATTGGGTCTCCAATGCCTTGGGCGGCATACCGCAGACCATCGATCCGATGATCGAAGTGGCGGCGAAAACCATTGCCAACACCTTGCTCGACCTGTTCTGCAACGACGATTTGCTCAAGGCTGCCAAAGCCGAGTTCGACCAGCGCACCGGCGGTGGCATCGGCGGTGAGCGCTGGCAGGCGCCGCTGTTGCCGGCCGACTTTCAAGCCCCCCATCGCTTCCGCTGGCCGGAGTACATACGCACCGTGCGTGGCGAAGAGTGGTGGATCCCGGCGCGCGACGACGAATAGTCGTGGCGTTGCCCGGCCTGCCTGAACAATCAGAATTCGAGGATCCAGACGTGCAAGCACTCACCCACGTGAATATCCCCCAGCCACACACTGACACCGCGGTCGTCGCCATCGATGACCTGCACAAGAGCTATGCCGATCACCACGTGCTCAAGGGCATTTCGATGCGCGCCAAAGAGGGCGAAGTGGTCTCGCTTATCGGTTCAAGTGGTTCGGGCAAAAGTACTTTGCTGCGTTGCATCAACCTGCTGGAAATCCCCTGCAGCGGCAGCCTGAGAATCAACGGCGAAGAAGTGCGGTTGAAGACGGGGCGCGGTGGCGTCGCGCAGATCGCCGATCCGCGTCAGGTCGAGCGTCTGCGCACGCGTTTGAGCATGGTGTTCCAGAGTTTCAACCTGTGGCCCCATCGCACCGTGCTGGAAAACGTTATCGAAGCGCCGGTGTACGTACTCGGCGAGGACCGCAAGGAAGCCACGGCGCATGCCGAACACCTGCTGGAAAAAGTCGGCCTGATCGACAAGCGAAACGTGTATCCCTCGTTTCTGTCCGGTGGCCAGCAACAGCGCGTAGCGATTGCCCGCGCTCTGGCCATGCGCCCGCAAGTGATGCTGTTCGATGAGCCGACCTCGGCCTTGGACCCTGAGCTGGTGGGCGAAGTGTTGCGGGTGATTCAGGGCATCGCTGAAGAAGGGCGGACGATGATTCTGGTCACCCACGAAATGGCCTTTGCGCGGGATGTATCGAGCAAGGTCATCTATCTGCATCAAGGCCGGATCGAAGAAGAGGGCACGCCGCAGCAGGTATTGCTCGATCCACGCAGTGAGCGTTGCCGGCAATTCGTAATGGCCCAGGACAACCGCGGATAACCCGCAGTGATGTTTTCACCTCGATAACTACAAACTGAAAAGAGGCATCAAAACATGAAGAAAACTCTGTTGATCACCCTGCAAGCCTGCCTGCTGGCCGGCATCGCCAGTACCTCGTTCGCTGCTGAAAAACTGGTGTTTGGTATCGCCCTGGAACCTTACCCGCCGTTCTCCTTCAAGAGCGGCAAGGGCGAGTGGAGTGGCTTTGAACCGGAGATGATCACCGCGGTGTGCGAGCGCATGAAGGCCGATTGCAGCCTTAACGAAATGTCCTGGGACGGCCTGATTCCGGCCCTGAAGTCGCAACAGGTGGACGTGGTGCTCAACTCGTTGTCGATCACTCCAGAACGTCAGCAAGTGATCGATTTCACCCAGCCGTACTTCTTCACCCGCGCACTGTGGATCGGTGATCGCAGCATGGAACTCGAACCGACCCCGGCCGGCCTCAAGGGCAAGATCATTGGTGTGCAGGGTTCGACCACCCACGCCGCGTTCGTCAAGAAGTACTACGGCGAAACCTCCACCATCCGTTATTACAACGACCAGGACGACATCCTCGCGGACCTGCGCAGTGGTCGCGTCGACATCATGCTGGCTGACCAGTTGGTGGTTGAGCCGATGCTGGACAACCCCGACAACTCGATGCTCGCCAGCAAGGGCGTAGCGCCGCTTGACCCGCTGTTTGGCGACGGTGTGGGCGCGGGTGTGCGCAAAGGCAACGATGCCCTGCGCGAGCGTTTGAATGTGGCGCTGCAATCGCTGCGTGCCGATGGCAGCTACGAAAAGATCCGTGAGCGCTACTTCAAGTCTGATATCTCGGCCCTTGAGTAATCAGCTTCTTCAGGCAAACCCAACACAGGTGTGCTCATGACACTTTCTGATATTTCCCGGCTGTTCTTCAGCGATGGCTGGCTCCAGGCCCTGGCCCAGGGGATGGTCAAGACCTTGGGGATTTCCCTGGGGGCTTTTGTCCTGGGGCTGGCCATCGGCCTGGTCGTGGCCATGGCCAAGCTCAAGGGCCCGCGCTGGTTGGTCGTTTGCGCCAATTGCTACACCACGCTCTACCGCGCGGTGCCGGAGTTGCTGCTGATCCTGCTGCTCTACTACGCTGGTGCCGATCTGATCAACCTGACGCTGGCCGCATTCGGCCAGCCGAGCGTCGAGATCAACGGGTTCATGGCTGCCGTGGTGGTGCTGGGCATTGTGCAGGGCGCCTATTCGGGGGAAATCATTCGCGGTGCGATCGAGTCCATCCCCCACGGTCAGATAGAAGCGGCGCGCGCCTACGGTATCTCCCACAGCTTGCTGGTGAGGAGGGTGATTCTGCCGTGCATGCTGCCCTTCGCGATTGCCGGGTTATCCAACCTGTGGCTGGTGCTGGTCAAGGAAAGCGCCTTGATCAGCGTGGTGGGTTACAGCGAGTTGCTGACAGCCGGCCGCCAGGCAGCGGCATCGACCAAGCATTATTTGCTGTTTTACCTCGCCGTGGCTGCGTTCTATTACCTGATCACGCTGGTTTCCAGCTCGGTCTTCCGGCGGGTCGAAGTGCGCTTCGAACGCTGGATGCCACGGCACGCATAAGGGGAGGGCGAGCATGGACTTTCATTGGCTGGGCAATTTTTATCAGGAATTGGTCAAGGGCGCCGGACTGACCCTGCAGCTGTTGCTGATCTCCGGGGTTATCGGCTTTTTCATGGCGGTGCTTGTGGCGCTGGGGCGTTTGTCGAAGAACCGCTTCCTGTCCAACGGACTGCGCTTTTACACCAGCGTGCTGCGGGGGACGCCATTGCTGGTGCAGATCTACGTGTTGTACTACGGCGTGGGCAGTGTTTTTGCGACCTTCCCGTTGATTCGCGGCAGTATGTTCTGGCCGTATTTGCGAGAAGGCTTCTGGTACGTGGCGTTCGCGTTGACCTTGAGCGTTTCCGCGTACGTCGGTGAAGTGTTGCGCGGTGGCTTGCGCGCGGTACCGCGTGGCGAACTGGAAGCCGCGCGGGCCTATGGCATGCGTCCCTGGCTGGTGTTGCGCCGGGTGTGGATGCCGCGCGCCTTGCAGATGCTGCGTCCGACATTGGCCGGGGAAAGCGTGATGCTGCTCAAGGCCACGGCGCTGGCCTCGACCGTGGCGGTCACCGACCTGCTGGGGGCGGCAAACCTGGTGCGTTCGCAAACATTACGTGTCTATGAGCCGCTGCTGGTGGTGGCGGTGATCTACATCATCCTGGCGATTGTCATTGAGCAAGGTTTTGCCCGGATAGGCAAAACGCCGCAACGTCAGGCCTGACTTCAAAGTCGATGGACACATCGGCCCAAGGGCTCAAAAGGAGTTTCATATGAAATATTCGTCCATGGTCAAACGCATCAGCGGCGAAACCGTCACCGCCTGGGACATTCACTACGCGGCCTGTGATGCACAGGCTCGCGGTGAAGATGCGATCGTGTTGAGCATCGGCGATCCGGATTTCGCCACTGCCGATGAGATATGCGCGGCGGCGGTTCAGGCAATCAATGAGGGCGACACCCACTACACCCACGTGATCGGGCGCCCGGCCCTGCGCGAAGCGATTGCCGCCAAGCAGTCGGCATTGCTCGGCCGGCCGGTGTCCGCCGACAACGTGGCACTGGTGGCCGGCGCACAGAACGGTTTGTATGCCACGGCCATGTGCCTGTTCGAACAAGGCGATGAAGTGCTGGTGCCGGAACCCATGTACCTGACGTACGCGGCGAGCATCCAGGCATCAGGTGCATGCCTGGTGCCGATTGCCCAGCCGGCCGAAGAAGACTTCCGCCTGACCCTGGCCGCGCTGGAAGCGGTGGTGACCGACAAGACCCGTGGCATTGCCCTGGCCACGCCGAACAATCCCACCGGCAATGTCTACACCCGCGAGGAGCTGGAGGCCGTTGCACTGATTGCCCAACGCCACAACCTGTGGGTCATCAGCGACGAGGTTTATGGTCAGCTGACCTATGACCGTCCGCACCAGAGCGTGGCCACCCTTGAGGGCATGGCCGAGCGCACCGTCATTTTGAACAGTCTGTCCAAATCCCACGCCATGACCGGTTGGCGAGTCGGCTGGGTGGTGGGGCCGCAAGAGCTGATCGGCCACCTCGATAACTTGTTGCTGTGCATGCTCTACGGCTTGCCGGGGTTCATTCAGGCCGCTGCGCTCAAGGCGCTGGAACTGGATGAGCAAGTGGTCGGGGAAGGGCGGGCTCTTTACCGCCGGCGCCGGGACCTGGTGGTCGAAGGTTTGCGCCATGTGCCGCTGCTCAAGTGCAAGGTGCCTGAGGCGGGCATGTTCATGCTGGTGGATGTGCGTGAGACGGGCTTGTCGAGCACGGACTTTGCCTGGCAACTGTTCCGTGAAACCGGTGTTGCCGTACTCGATGCCAGCGCTTTTGGCGCCAGCACCGCCGGCTTCGTACGCATCTCGTTCACGGTATCCGACGCAGCGCTCAGTGATGCCTGCGGTCGAATCGCAGGCTTCATCGAGCGCCTTCGCGGGCAATGACGTTTCTGCTGCCACGGGGGGTAGGGGACCTGCCCCTGACTGTCTTGGCAGCCTTCGAAATCCGATGCGATAACTTCAATACTGCGGTGCAGGAATTCCTGTCACCGCAGTGCACTTTTCTCGAGGCATAAAAAAACGGCTTACCTTGCGGTAAGCCGTTTTTAGTACTTGGTGGCTACACAGGGACTTGAACCCCGGACCCCAGCATTATGAATGCTATGCTCTAACCAACTGAGCTATGTAGCCAAGTGGCGCGCATTATTCACCGGTAACGGGGATGCGTCAAGCATAAATCTAAAATATTTCTCTGCGCTTTCAACCGTTTATCAAAATCTATCCTCTGAGCAGTGGCGAAGGGCAGCGCTGGAACCAGCGGCTGGCCTGTTCGTACGCGTGCGCCAGTTGCAGGACAGCGAAGTCGGCCTGGTGTCTGCCGATGATCTGCAGGCCCATGGGCAGGCCGCTGGCGTTGAAGCCAACCTGTACGTTGGCCACCGGGCAGCCGGACAAGGTGCCGGGAATCACCACCTCCATCCAGCGGTGATAGGTGTCCATGGTCACGCCTTCGATGACGGCGGGCCACGGTTGGGTTTTATCGAACGGGAACACCTGGGCGCTGGGCAACAGCAGGTAGTCGTATTTTTCGAATAGCCTGGAGATCGCCCGATACCAGTCGCTGCGCGTCACCGAGGCGGCAAACACATCGGTGGCCGAGAGTTTCAGGCCGTTTTCGACTTCCCAGCAGGCTTCCGGTTTCAACAGCGCACGTTTTTGCGGGTCGGCATAGGTCGCGCCCAACGAGCCGGCGACCATCCAGTGGCGCAACGTCCGCCAACTGCTCCAAAGCCTCTCTGGCGCGAATTCGGACTGAACCGGTTCAATGTGGCAACCCAGGCTTTCGAAGTCGGCAAAGGCCTTCTCGCACAGCGAGAGGATGCCTTGCTCCATTGGCAGGTAGCCGCTGAAGTCGCCGAGCCAGCCCAGACGCGTGCCTTTGAAGTCTCGATCCAGTGGTGCCGCAAAGGCGCTACCGGGCTCGGCAATGGACAGTGGCGCCCGCGCATCGGCCCCGGCCTGCACCGACAACAGCAACGCTGCATCGCGCACGCTGCGAGCCATGGGGCCTTCGTAGCCGAGTTGGTCGATAAACAGATCGGCACTGTCATCGAATGGCACGCGGCCCTGGGACGGACGGAAACCGAAGATGTTGTTGAAGGCCGCCGGGTTGCGCAGCGAGCCCATCATGTCGCTGCCGTCGGCCACCGGCACCAGGTGCATGGCCAGCGCCGCCGCCGCGCCGCCGCTGCTGCCGCCAGCGGTCTTGCTCGGGTCGTAGGCGCAACCGGTCGCGCCGAACAGCGGGTTATAGCTTTGCGAGCCGAGGCCGAATTCCGGGGTGTTGCTCTTGCCGATGATGATCGCGCCCGCGGCCTTGATCCGCTCGACCATGATGCCGTCGCGCTCGGGGATGAAGTCCTTGTACAGCGGCGAACCCAGGGTGGTGCGGATGCCGCGGGTCAGGGACAAGTCCTTGATGGCGTGGGGCAGGCCGTGCATCCAGCCACGGTATTGACCTTTCGCCAGTTCGGCGTCGCGGATATCGGCCTGGGCCAGCAGGCCTTCTGGCGCTTGCAGGCTCACCAGCGCATTGACCTGCGGGTTGAAGCGTTCGATATGGGCAAGATAAGTCTGCATCACTTCCCGGCAGGAAACCTGGCGCAGGCGGATGCGGTCGGCGAGCTCGTGGGCCTGCAACAGGACCAGTTCGCTGATGTTATTAGAGTTCATTGCAAGCGGCCTTTCAGACGGCTGGAAAAACGCCCCGCCATCGCGTCGGGGCGGTAGAGATCAACGCATCAGGTTGGTCCAGAGACGATCGGCAAGGCGGATCGCGCCTTCGCCGCAGGTCTTGCTGAACACCACGTTGGTGCCTTCGGGAATGTGCAGTTCCGGGGCGTCTTTCAGGCCCGCGTCGAGGAACGGTTCCACCCCCTTGATCGGGCTCTGGTGCTTGAGGAAGTTCTGGGTCATCGCCGCGTTTTCAGGCTGGCTGAGGAACGCGATGAAGGCCTTGGCGTTCGTCGGGTTCTTGCTGCCGGCCGGAATGACCATGTTGTCGACCCAGGCCAGCACACCTTCTTTCGGGTACAGGTATTTCAGGCTCGGTTTCATCTCCCGGGCGCGCATCGACGAGCCGCCCCAGAAGGTCGACATGTCGATTTCACCCGAGGCGAGGTTTTCGCGGATCGAGCCGGCCTTGGAGCTGTAGGTCTTGACGAAGGGTTTCTGCGCCTTGAGCAGGGTCAGAATCTGCTGCATCTGCTTCGGGTCTTCGCTGCACAGCGGAATGTTCAGGTACAGGCTGGCCATGTCCACCACGTCGCTGACCGAGTCGAACATGTTGATCCGCCCTTGCAGCTCGGCCGGTGGCTCGTAAAGCACCTTGAGGCTGTCGGTGGGGTCCTTGTAGCGCTCGGTGTTGAGCACCACGCTGGTGGTGCCCCAGATGAACGGCACGGAATAGGCGCCTTCCGGGTCCCAGGTGGGTTTTTTCAGGTTGTCGACGACGCTGGCGTAGTAGGGCTCGTTGACCGGGTCGAAACGCTCCAGCAGTTTTTCCTTGATCAGGATCGGCACGAACTGGTGCGACGGGATTGCCACGTCATAACCGGCCCCGCCCTGTTTCAATTTGGCCAGCAGGGTTTCGTTGGAATCGTAGGAGTCGACGGTGACTTCGATGCCGGTCTGCTTCTGGAACTTGGCGAGAATCTCCGGCGAAAAGTAACCGCTCCAGCTCACCACGTTGAGTTTTTCCGCGGCCTGAACGCTGCCGACCATAGTCAGCGGTAAAGTCAGGAACAACGAAGTGCCGATGCTTGCAATCAACTTGCTCATGCTATTTCCCCACGGTACGTAGAAGGTTCAGGTTTTCTTTTTGCCCAGCAGATAAGAGAGCGTGACGAACAGCACCGAGACGCCCAGGATCAGGGTCGAGACGGCGTTGACGTCCGGTGTCACGCCCATGCGTAACAGGCCGAAGATGAAGATCGGCAAGGTGGTGGTGCCGGCCTGGGAGACCATCATCGAGATCACGAAGTTATCCAGCGACACGATGAAGGCCAGCATCAGCCCGGAGAAAATCCCCGGCATCAGCAGTGGCAGGGTGACCTTGCGGAAGGTCCGCCACGGGCCGGCATACAGGTCGGCCGAGGCTTGTTCCAGGGACAGGTCCATGTCGTTCAGGCGTGCCCGAATCGGCAGAAAGGCGAACGGGATACAGAACACCGTATGGGCGATGATCAGGTTGCCGTAGCCCAAGGACAGACCGATGGTGGAGAACAACGCCAGGGTGGCGACGCCGACCACGATTTCCGGCAGCACCAGGGGCAACATGATCGCGCCCATGGACAGTTGCAGGCCCTTGAACTTCGCACCCCGTGACGTGCCGAGGGCAGCGAGGGTGGCGATGGCCGTGGCGACCATGCTGGCGCACACCGCGATCAACAGGCTGTTGCCGGCCGCCTGGCGCAGGGCCTGGTTGGCGAAGGCCGCGCGATACCAGTCGAGGCTGAAGCCGGTCCACACCGTGGCCGACTGGTTGGCGTTGAACGAGAACGCCACCAGCACCACGATCGGCGCGTAGAGGTACAGGTAGAACAGGAAACTGAAACCGCCGAAGCCCGGGAAATCCTGCACGCCCAGCGTGTTGCGTTTGAACAGGCCGATCATCACGCACCTCCTTTGGCGATGCGCTGGCGTTCTGCACGCAGGGCATAAACCGTCAGTACCAACATCACCGCCGCCATCAACACCAGCGACAGGGCCGCGCCGAATGGCCAGTTACGCGCATCGCTGAACTGGCGGAAGATCAGGTTGCCGAGCATCATCCGCGTGCCGCCGCCGAGCAGTTCCGGGGCGATCATCGCGCCCAGGCAAGGCACGAAGGTGAGGATGGCGCCGGCGAGAATTCCCGGCTTGGCGATGGGTAATACCACCCTGCGCAAGGTTCTAACGCGCCCGGCGTAGAGGTCCTGAGCGGCCTCGAGCAGGCGGATGTCCATTTTTTCCAGGGTGGCGTAGATCGGCAGCACGACGAAGGGCGCGTAGGTATAAACCAGCCCCAGCAGCACCGCACCGTCGGTGTAGAGCAGTTGCAGCGGCTGGTCGATGACCCCGAGGCCCATCAGGCTGTTGTTGATCACCCCGGTGTTGCGCAGCAGCAGAATCCACGCATAGGTGCGGATCAGCAGGTTGGCCCAGAACGGCACGGTGATCAGGAAGATCAGCAAGCCGCGACGATGGGCCGGTTGCATGGCCAGCCATACCGCCACCGGAAAACCGATCAGCAAAGTGATGAGCGTGGTCAGCCCGGCGATGCCGATCGAGCGCAAGGCAATGATCAGGTAGGAGTCGGCGAAGGCCAGGCTGTCGTCCAGTTGTCGCTCGAACAGCAGCGAGGTGTAGGCGTCACTGCTGAACACCTTGTTCACCCCGCCGTAGGGGTTGGCCTCCATCAGCGAGTAACCGATGACGATCAGGATCGGCACGATCAGGAACAGGCCGATGGCGATCAGCGCGGGGCTGACACCGAGAAAGCTCTGGAAGGCCCGCCGACGTTCCAGGGTGTTGGCAATCGGTAAAGCGTGCATGGCAATTCCTCGTGCTCAATCGTGCAGGACGCTGGCGCTGCCCTGGTCGAACAACAGACCGGTCTGGCTGCCGACGGCGAAGCGTTTGCTCTGGTCGACGCAGTTGGGGGTGCGCACGGTGAGGCGTGAACCGTCGCTCAGGCTGACCTGATATTGCAGGTCGGTACCGAGGTAGATCTGCGCTTCGATCCGGCACGGCAGAGCGTTTTCAGTGGTGGCTGGCACCAGATGCAGACGCTCGGGGCGCACGGACAACGCAACGTTGGCACCGACCCGCACATCACTGCATGGCTGTGCAGGCAGCGGATGACCAGCCGGGCCGGCGAACCAGGCCAGACCGTCTTCGACACGGGTGACCGTACCTTCGATGAAGTTGGTCTCACCGATGAAGTCCGCCACGAAGCGATTGCGCGGGCGTTCGTAGATGTCCTCCGGGCGGCCGACCTGTTGCACTTCGCCTTCGGACAACACGGCGATGCGGTCGGACATGGTCAGGGCTTCTTCCTGGTCATGGGTGACGAAGATGAAGGTGATGCCGGTGCGGGCCTGAATGGTTTTCAGCTCTTCGCGCATGGCCTGGCGCAGCTTGAGGTCCAGCGCCGAGAGCGGTTCGTCGAGCAGCAAGACCTTGGGGTGCGGCGCCAGTGCACGAGCCAGGGCGACACGCTGTTGCTGACCGCCGGACAATTGCGCCGGCTTGCGGTTGGCAAATCGCTCCATCTGCACCAGGGCGAGCATCTCGCGCACTCGTTCGGCCATTTGCGTTTTGTTCAGGACTTTGCCCATCGGGTGGGACTCAAGACCAAAGGCCAGGTTCTCGGCGATGGTCATGTGCGGGAACAGCGCGTAATGCTGGAACACCGTGTTGACCGGGCGCTGGAAGGGCGGGCGGTCGGCGATGTTTTCGCCGTAGAGCAGAATCTCGCCTTCGGTAGGAAACTCGAACCCGGCGATCATCCGCAGGAGCGTGGTTTTGCCGCAGCCCGACGGGCCGAGAAGGGTGAAGAATTCGTTGTCGCGAATGTCCAGGTCGATGCTTTTGAGCGCCACCGGGCCAGTCTTTGGATCACCGTAGACTTTGCGCACTGAGCGGATGGACACCGCCAGCGTTTGCAGCGAATGCAGGGCATTCATGCGTTACCTCCGATTCCCCCATCGCCTGCGCACCTGCTGAAAACAGCTGTGTCGTCGGGCCATGGATATTATTTTTTTGGGCAGGATCGAGATTGCGTTCGGGTGTTGTAACCAGCTGTTTTTTTGTTCTGCTGTGGATCGATTATCAGCGAGGGGTTGCGGGGGCGAAACTTCAATTTTAACATAGGGGTTGTTAAAAAATTTAACAGCAGAAGGCGCCCGGAAACCATGCCTGACCACCGTTTGCCGCCGCTCAACGCGGTGCGTGCCTTTGATGCCGCGGCCCGGTTGGGCAGCTATGTCGAAGCCTCCAAAGCCCTGCACGTGACCCAGCCGGCCATCGGCCGTCACGTGAAGTTGCTGGAAGACTGGCTGGGCATCCAACTGTTCGAGCGCACCTCTCGCGGGGTCAACCTGACGGTGGCGGGGGAGAAGTACCACCGCAAGATCACCGCCGCCTTGCAGCTGATCATCGAGGCCGGAAAAGAGGCGCAGCCAAAACACGCCGAACGCTGGCTGCGCATCATGGTGGTGCCGGGGTTTGCCAAGCGTTGGCTGATGCCGCGCATCGAGACCATGCGTCATCTGCGCCCGGGCTTGAAGTTCGCCATCGAACCCAATTCAACTTTCACTGAAGTGGATGGCAAAAGCGCTGACCTGGGCATCGTCTACGGGGTGGACGGCCAATATGCCCACTCGCGCACCAGCCTGATTTGTCCTCGGGTGTTTCCGATCTGTTCCCCCGATTATCTGGCCAGCGTCGAGCCCATCGACAGCCCCGCGGACCTGGTGAAACACAACCTGATCCACGTCGATGACGGCGAGTGGTGGAACCTGTGGTTCGCCGCCAACGACCTCGACATCCACCTCAATTCGGACATGCTCTACGTCAACAACGACCACGCGCTGTCGGTGGCCGAGAGCGGGCAGGGCATTGCGCTGGCCAACGAAGTGCTGGTGCGCGAAGAACTCCATAGCGGCAAGCTGGTGCGGGTGGTGGACGCGCAAGTGAAGCTGGAAAGCTATCGGGTGCTGACGCCGTCCGCCGAGCTCTCGGCGGACGTGGCGTGGTTTATCGACTGGCTCAAGAGCGAACTGGAGCAGGACTTCCCGGAGGCGGTGATCCGCGCCTGAGAAGTCCTGGCTGACTCAACTCAAGCGGAAGCGCCCGGTGTTGTCGCTGAGGGCCTTGCTGCCGTGGCTCAGGGTGTCCGCTGCCTGGTTCACCGCGCGGGCGCCTTCGAGCAAACGCACCGCCGCTTGATCGACTTGCTGGATGTTGCCGCTGACCTCGTCGGCGGTACTGGCCTGTTCCTCCACCGCCGTGGCGATTTGCGCCAGGGTATCGGTGACGCTCTGCACTGCACTGGCGATTTCCCCGAGCCGTTCGCCGAGGCCGGTGACCGCTTGCGCATCGGACTCTGCCTGACTGCACGCGGCTTGCATCAGGCTGACGGCCTCATTCACTGTGTTGCGCAGGCTGTCGACCGTGCCAGCAATCTGTGCGGTCGACGATTGCGTGCGTTGCGACAGGCTGCGCACTTCATCGGCCACCACCGCGAAGCCACGCCCTTGCTCGCCCGCCCGGGCCGCCTCGATGGCGGCGTTGAGGGCCAACAGGTTGGTCTGCTCGGCGACGCCGCGAATGGTGTCGACCACCAGTTGAATCTGCTGTCCCTGCTCGCTTACCCGGCCCAGCGCCGCAGCAGTGTCGTTCAGGCGTTGATTGAGTTGCTGGATGCTCGCGGTAGTGCGCTGGCTGTCACGGCTGCTGTCGGCGGCAATGCGCCGGGTGTGCTGGGCGCTGCCGGACGCCTGTTCGCAACTGTGGGCCACCCCTTTGGAGGTGGCGGCCAGTTGCGTCGCCGCTGCGGCAATCTGGCTGATCTGCAACTGCTGGGCTTCGACTTCGCCCAGGGCGTCGCTGGAATGATGGTTGAGGGTTTGTACCGCGTTGCTCAGTTGCAGGGTTTCATGATCCACCCCTTGCAGGCTGGTGCGCAGTTGCACCACGGCGACGTTCAGCGCGGTGCTGATGACTGCCAGTTCGTCTCGACCCTGAACCGGCACCTGCAGGCTCAGATTTCCATCGCGCAAGGCCTCGGCCAGTAGCGTGATGCCGCTGGCGCTGCGGCGGATCGAGGCCTGCAAACAGATGAACAGATACAGCGCGGCCAACAGCAGGCAGCCCAACACGGCGGCCACCACAATGAACTGGCGGATCGCCGAGCCGTGGTAGTAATCCAGGCGTTGATCCAGCGACACCAGCGACTGCTGGCGCAACGAGGCGAGGTCGGAGAGCAGGGCATCGAGACTGCGTTCGAAGTCCTCCGGCTTGAGGTTGATGCTGCCGCCGAACACGCCGTCATCCAGCACCTTCAGGCCCGCATCGAGGCGCTTGAGGCTGTCGTGGTATTGCCCGGCCCAGGTTTGCAGGGCGCTGGGCAAGCGCGCTTCGAGCAGGCCAGCCGTTTTCACAAGCTGCTCTCGCGCATCGCCGATGCGACTGCGCAGGTCGCGCAGTTGCAGGCGGCTTTGCAGGGTGAACTGCCCGGACACCACCGAGGCCTGGCCCACCGCCGCCAGACGACCGACCCGTTCGATCAGGTCCGGCGCATGCTGGGTGGAGATCTGCGTCAGCAAGTAGGTTTCCAACCACGGTGCCAGCGTCAGGCGATTGTCCATGGCGATCTGCTCGCGCAAGGCTTGCAGGGCGCTCAAGGCGTTGGTGAAGCGATCGTAGCCATCGGGCCACCAGCCGACATTGCTCAGGCTTTTTGAATCGAGGCCATCGAGAGCGGTTTGCAGGGCCTGATAACGCGACAGGGTTTCGCCCTCGTCGCTTTCTTTTTGCAGGGCATTGCCCAACTCGGCAGTGGCCTGGCTGACGGCGGGCTGAACCGCATCGAAGGCGGCCATCGCGGCGAGGGTGGCCGGCGTCGGCTGGCGATTGGTTTCCGTGGCGCGCCATCGGGCGGCGCGATCACGCTGGGCGGCGAGCAGGTCATCCAGCGCATCAAGCGCAAGCAGTTGCCGCACCCCGGCGCGTTCGCCGGAGATCAGGCTGAGTTTGTCGCGATAGTCCTGGCCGATCATCCACAGGCTGCCGGCCAGCGGCAGGATAAACAGCAGAAACAACAGCTGGAATTTACGTGCGAAGCCAAAGCGCCCCAGCAGCCCGATCCCCGGTGATAAAAAAGCCTGCATGCCCCAAGACTCCTCTGGACACCACGCACTATTGGCGTGCGCCGGAGGTTGTTGCACCCCCGACTCGTGCCCTCTAAAAAGGCCTCGAAAGTTCACCCTTGTCCGCTCTGTAGGCCGACTCTGTAGCGAAACTTCCCATTGTCGGTCTCCTTTGTAAGGAAGCCGCGTTCAAGCTGACAAGGAAGGCAAGATTCAGACCATGGCTTTGCGCCATCAAGGTTGTGGCGATGAAAAACCAAGTCGTTAGCAGGCTAAGGGGATGGCGTTGCTGCACTGAAAAATGGCACATTGACGCACCTGCACGTTTGTACCTCCTGTTGTCTGGAAATTCCCATGGCTATCAGCAACGCCCAGACCGGCTCAGTGCCGGCTTCCACTACGCCCCAAAGCAGTCCCCTGGTGATGCGCATCATCGGCGCGGTGGCGCTGGCGCATTTGATCAACGACCTGATCCAGTCGGTGCTGCCGTCGATCTATCCGATGCTCAAGGCCAACTATGGCCTGACCTTCACCCAGGTCGGCCTGATCACCCTGACGTTCCAGTTGACGGCCTCGCTGCTGCAGCCGTGGGTCGGCTACTACACCGACCGCCATCCCAAGCCGTGGTTGTTGCCGGCGGGGACGGTCTGCACCCTGGTCGGGATTCTGATGATGTCGGTGGTCGCCAGTTTCCCGCTAATCCTGCTGGCGGCGGGCTTGATCGGCATCGGTTCATCGACCTTCCACCCGGAAGCGTCCCGCGTGGCGCGACTGGCCTCGGGCGGTCGCTTCGGGCTGGCGCAATCGACCTTCCAGGTCGGCGGTAACGCAGGCTCGGCGTTCGGCCCGTTGCTGGCGGCGGCAATCATCATTCCCTACGGTCAGGGACACGTGGCGTGGTTCGGCCTGTTCGCGGTGTTTGCGCTGTTCGTGCTTTACCGGATCAGCCGCTGGTACGCCAACCACTTGAACCTGTTCAAGCTCAAGCAAGGCCAGGCGGCGACTCACGGCCTGTCCAAGAGCCGAGTGACCAGCGCGCTGGTGGTACTCGGGTTGCTGGTGTTCTCCAAGTATTTCTACATGTCGAGCCTCACCAGCTACTTCACCTTCTACCTGATCGAGAAGTTCGACCTGTCGGTGGCCAGTTCGCAGTTGCACCTGTTCCTGTTTCTGGGCGCGGTCGCGGCGGGGACATTCTTCGGCGGGCCGATCGGCGACAAGATCGGGCGCAAGGCGGTGATCTGGTTCTCGATCCTCGGCGTTGCACCCTTCACATTGCTGCTGCCCCATGTCGACCTGTTCTGGACCAGCATCCTCAGCGTCATCATCGGCTTCATCCTCGCCTCGGCGTTCTCGGCCATCGTGGTGTATGCCCAGGAACTGGTGCCGGGCAATGTCGGGATGATCGCCGGAGTGTTCTTCGGCCTGATGTTCGGCTTCGGCGGGATTGGCGCAGCGTTGCTCGGGCATCTGGCGGACATTCACGGCATCGAGTACGTGTACTACCTGTGTTCGTTCTTGCCGTTGTTCGGGGTGTTGGCGATCTTCCTGCCGCGAACCAAAAAGGCCTGATCCAACACATTTCCCAATGTAGGAGTGAGCCTGCTCGCGATGACGGTGTGTCAGTTAGCGATTCTGTCGACTGACAGACCGTCATCGCGAGCAGGCTCACTCCTACAGGGAATTGGTGGTGGGGCGGGTGATTGTTTCAGGCACAAAAAAGCCGCGTATCAAACGCGGCTTTTTCTTGGGCGTGAGGCTTACACGTTGAAGCGGAAGTGCATCACGTCGCCGTCTTTGACGATGTAGTCCTTGCCTTCCAGGCGCCATTTACCGGCTTCCTTGGTACCGGCTTCGCCCTTGTACTGGATGAAGTCGTTGTAGGCGATCACTTCGGCGCGGATGAAGCCTTTTTCGAAGTCGGTGTGGATCACGCCAGCGGCTTGTGGTGCGGTGGCACCGACGCGGACGGTCCAGGCGCGGACTTCTTCGACACCGGCGGTGAAGTAGGTCTGCAGGTGCAGCATTTCGTAGCCAGCGCGGATCACGCGGTTCAGGCCAGGCTCTTCGAGGCCCAGGGCTTCGAGGAACATGTCTTTCTCTTCGCCGTCATCCAGCTCGGCAATTTCCGCTTCGATCTTGTTGCACACAGGAACAACCACGGCGCCTTCTTCTTCGGCGATGGCGCGTACTACGTCCAGGTGCGGGTTGTTTTCGAACCCGTCTTCAGCGACGTTGGCAATGTACATGACCGGCTTGGTGGTCAGCAGGTGGAAGCCCTTGATCACTGCTTTTTCGTCGGCGCCCATGTTCTTCATCAGGCTGCGTGCGGGCTTGCCTTCGGTGAAGTGGGCGATCAGTTGCTCCAGCAGGCCTTTCTGGACCACTGCGTCCTTGTCACCGCCCTTGGCGTTACGCGCGACTTTCTGCAGTTGCTTCTCGCAGCTGTCGAGGTCGGCGAAGATCAGTTCCAGCTCGATGATTTCGATGTCGCGTTTCGGATCGACGCTGTTGGAAACGTGAATCACGTTCTCGTCTTCGAAGCAGCGGACCACGTGGGCGATGGCATCGGTTTCACGGATGTTGGCCAGGAACTTGTTACCCAGGCCTTCACCTTTCGACGCACCGGCTACCAGGCCCGCGATGTCGACGAATTCCATGGTGGTCGGCAGGATGCGCTTTGGATTGACGATGACTGCCAAGGCATCCAGGCGCGGATCGGGCATCGGCACGATACCGCTGTTGGGTTCGATGGTGCAGAAGGGGAAGTTCTCGGCCGCGATCCCGGATTTGGTCAGGGCGTTGAACAGGGTGGACTTGCCGACGTTAGGCAGGCCGACGATGCCGCAATTGAATCCCATGGTGTTTCCCCTCGGATAAGAGTCAGGCCTTCTGGCTGTGCAGGTTTTTCATCGCGCGGTTCCATTCCCCGGCGAGGATATCCGGCAGCACGCCGAGGGCAAAGTCGATGCTGGCATCGAGTTTTTCCTGTTCGGCGCGTGGCGCACGACCCAGGACGAAATTTGAAACCATACTGGCAACGCCCGGGTGGCCAATGCCAAGCCGCAAGCGATGAAAGGTATTCTGATTGCCCAGTTGCGCAATGATGTCGCGTAACCCGTTGTGACCGCCATGGCCGCCGCCCTGCTTGAGCTTGGCAACACCGGGTGGCAGGTCGAGTTCGTCGTGCGCCACGAGGATTTCTTCAGGCTTGATGCGGAAGAAACCGGCGAGTGCCGCTACGGCCTGGCCGCTGCGGTTCATGTACGTGGTGGGAATCAGCAGACGAACATCCTGACCCTGATGCGAATAGCGCCCGGTCAGGCCGAAATACTTGCGGTCCGCCACAAGGTTCACGCCTTGTGCGTTCGCGATGCGCTCAACAAAAAGGGCCCCTGCGTTATGCCGGGTCTGCTCGTATTCAGCGCCTGGATTTCCCAGGCCAACGATCAGTTTGATGGCAGTCACGATAGGGGCCCTTCCTTGGAGTGGTGGATAACATCGCCGCAATCAGGGAGAGCGGCGAAAGTGGACGAAAATTGCTCATTTACCATGATGTAAACTCCGCGTTCTCGCCCGCTTTCTCGCTATGCTCTAGTCCGCGATGTTTCCGGTCACTCCGGCGTACAGAGTAAAATTACTCTGCAGCGCCTTCTGCAGCTTCTGGAGCAACACGTGGAGCGTGGACGTTGGCAACAGCCTTGTCATCGCCGTGTGCCAGGGCCACGAACTCAACGCCTTTAGGAGCTTTGAGGTTCGACAGGTGAATGATCGAACCGACTTCGGCGTTAGCCAGGTCGACTTCGATGAACTCAGGCAGATCTTTCGGCAGGCAGGAAACTTCGATCTCGGCAACAACGTGCGAGATTTCGCCGCCTTTCTTGGTCGGTGCTTCTTCGTTGATGAAGTGCACTGGAACGATAGCGGTCAGTTTCTGGCCAGCTACTACGCGTACGAAGTCAGCGTGCATCACGTGGCCTTTGGCCGGGTGACGCTGCAGGGCTTTGATCACGACGTTCTGCTTGGTGCCACCAACGTTCAGCTCGATGATGTGGCTGTAAGCCGCTTCGTTTTCGAGCAGTTTGGCAACTTCTTTGGCCAGCATGCTGATGGATTCAGGGGCTTTTTCGCCACCGTAAACTACAGCTGGAACCAGGCTCGCGAGACGACGCAGGCGGCGGCTCGCACCTTTCCCCAGGTCGGAACGCACTTCAGCATTCAGGGTAAATTCGTTCATGTTGTATCTCCAAAATAACCACATTCGCCCCAGCGTTTGCGACCAGCGCTAAAGGCGATATGGGCAAAAAAGCCCCGCCCCGACAGGAATGCCGGGGCGGGGCGCTTTTCGTCAACGAGACATTTCGAGAAGGGCAGGGCCCTTAGCGGAACATCGCGCTGATCGATTCTTCATTGCTGATGCGGCGAACCGCCTCGGCAACTACCGGCGCGATATCCAGTTGACGGATACGCGAGCAGGCTTGTGCAGCAGCGGACAACGGGATGGTGTTAGTCACCACCAGTTCGTCCAGCATGGAATTTTCGATGTTTTCGATCGCCCGACCGGACAGCACAGGGTGTGTGCAGTAGGCGAAAACCTTGGCAGCGCCATGCTCTTTCAAGGCCTTGGCCGCGTGGCACAGGGTGCCGGCGGTATCGACCATGTCATCGACCAGAATACAGGTACGCCCTTCGACATCACCGATGATATGCATCACTTCAGAGTGATTGGCTTTCTCACGGCGTTTGTCGATGATCCCGAGATCCACGCCCAGGGATTTGGCAACGGCACGTGCACGCACGACGCCGCCAATGTCCGGGGACACGATCATCAGGTTTTCGAAGCGCTGATCTTCGATGTCATCCACCAGAACGGGGGAGCCGTAGATGTTATCTACCGGAATATCGAAGAAACCCTGGATTTGGTCAGCATGCAGATCAACCGTGAGAACACGGTCGATGCCGACTACGGTAAGCATGTCAGCCACGACTTTCGCGCTGATAGCCACACGTGCGGAACGCGGACGGCGATCCTGACGGGCATAACCAAAGTAAGGAATAACAGCAGTGATACGAGTAGCCGAGGAGCGGCGGAAGGCGTCAGCCATCACTACCAGTTCCATCAGGTTATCGTTGGTCGGAGCGCAAGTCGGCTGAATAATGAAGACGTCTTTACCGCGAACGTTTTCATTGATCTCGGCTGTAATTTCGCCGTCGGAGAATTTACCGACAGAGATGTCACCGAGAGGGATATGCAGCTGACGTACAACACGCCGAGCCAGATCGGGGTTAGCGTTCCCCGTAAAGACCATCATCTTGGACACGCGCAGTACCTGAAGGCTGAGGGTAACCTGGATGAGTATAGGAAAATGGCAGGGGCGGCTGGATTCGAACCAACGCATGGCAGGATCAAAACCTGCTGCCTTACCGCTTGGCGACGCCCCTGTATCTGTTGCAACGATTACCCAGTAATCGGTTCCTTTAGAGCAGGCTTTGCAGCTTGCGATGCAACATCGAAATGTTGCTTCCTTTTGCTACAAACCCTGTAAGGGTCTCTGTAAGAAGGGCCGAGACTTTATCAGCTTCAGCTTTGCTTGGGAAGCCCCCAAACACACAACTTCCAGTTCCGGTGAGTTTTGCTTCGGTAAATTTACCTAACAAATTCAAAGCGTTACGTACCTCTGGATAACGCCTTGTTACCACCGGCAAGCAGTCATTACGACTGTTTCCCTTGGGAACGGGGCGCACTTTAATGGGAGGAGTGTTACGTGTCAACAACGGATCTGAAAAAATTTCTGCCGTACTAACAGAGACTTGCGGCACCAGCACCAGATACCACGGTTCTTCCGGGTCGACAGGGGTCAGTTTCTCCCCCACGCCCTCGGCGAAAGCCGCGTGGCCACGTACGAAAACCGGGACGTCGGCGCCCAGCGTCAACCCCAGCCCGGCCAGGCGATCTTCATCCCAGCCCAATTGCCACAGATGATTCAAACCAAGCAATGTTGTTGCTGCATTCGAACTTCCGCCACCGATGCCGCCGCCCATGGGCAGGATTTTTTCGATCCAGATGTCGACACCCAGCGAGCAAGCGGATTGCTCCTGAAGTTTTCTGGCGGCCTTGACGATCAGGTTGCTGTCGTGGGGAACGCCCGGGAACTCAGTGTGCAGTCGGATGACACCGTCATCGCGCAGGGCATAGGTGATTTCGTCGCCGTAATCGAGAAATTGAAACATCGTCTGCAGTTCGTGGTAGCCGTCTTCACGGCGCCCCAGGATGTGCAGCATCAAATTGAGTTTGGCTGGCGAAGGCAGCGTCAGGCGATTGTCCGGCATGTCATTGCCCCAGTTTGCGCGGTTGCCAGACCTTGATCACCAGCGTGACATCAAGGTCGGTGCCGCTGAGCTTGATGCGCTCGGGCAACCAGTAACCGTTTTGCTGGGTGTAGGCGGTGTAGTCGACCTTCCAGCCATCCTGTTCCAGGCTGGCCAGGCGGCTGTCGCCGTCCAGGGTCAGGCGACTTTTGCTGCCGGGAGCCGGGAGGCCGCGCACCCACCAGGCCAGGTTGGACACCGGCAATTTCCAGCCCAGCTGTTCTTCGAGCAGCACTTCCGGGTTCGGCGCGTCGTAGCGTCCCTGGTTGGCGACCTCCAGCGACACCTTGCCCGGGCGTCCGGTCAGGCGAGCCGCGCCGCGGCCCAGTGGTCCGGACAGGCGAATATCGTAGTAATCCTGGCGCTGCAACCAGAACAGCGTGCCGCTGCCCGAGTCTTTCGGTGCGCGAATGCCGATCTTGCCGTCGATCTGCCAGCCATCGAGGCTGGTCAGTTGTTCTTTGTGCTCGCGCCATTGGGCAGGGTCGCCGTGCCCCTCGACCGATTCGCGGGGACCCAGGCCAGCACAACCGGCGAGCAGGGTGATGAAACTGAAAACGATGAAATGGCGCAAAAACATAATCTTAAAGAGTCTCTGATCCGGTCAGGCGTTTGATGGTGCCGCGCAGGGTCGGGCTGTCGGGTTGTTCCTTGAGGAACTTGCCCCAGACTTGTTTCGCTTCGCGCTGTTTGCCGTTGGCCCACAGGACTTCGCCCAAGTGAGCGGCGACTTCCTGGTCTGGGAAGCGTTCCAGGGCCTGGCGCAGCAGGCGCTCGGCTTCGTCGAGATTGCCCATGCGGTAATTCACCCAGCCAAGGCTGTCGAGTACCGCCGGGTCTTCCGGACTGATCCGGTGCGCCTGTTCGATCAGGGCCTTGGCTTCGGCGTAGCGCGTAGTGCGGTCGGACAGGGTGTAGCCGAGGGCGTTCAACGCCATGGCATTGTCCGGGTCACGCTTGATGATCGTGCGCAGGTCTTTTTCCATCTGCGCCAGGTCATTGCGTTTTTCCGCCTGCATGGCGCGGGTGTAGAGCAGGTTCAAATCGTCCGGATATTGCTGCAAGGCTTGTTGCAGAACGTTCCAGGCCTTGTCGCCCTGATTGTTGGCGGACAGGGTTTCGGCTTCGATCAGGTACAACTGGATCGCGTAATCCGGCTGCTCGTCGCGCTCTGCCGCCAGTTTGCGTTGGGCTTCGGCGGTCTTGCCGTTGTCGATCAGGATGTCGGCCTGACGCAGTTGCGCCGGCAGGTAGTCGCTGCCCGGGCCAACCTTGGCGTATTCGATCAGCGCGCCTTGCGGGTCGTTTTGTTCTTCGGCGATGCGGCCGAGGTTCAGGTGTGCCGAGTCGACATGGCTTTCCCGGGCGATCAGGTCTTCAAGATAACCCTTGGCCTCGTTCCAGGCCTTGGCTTCCAGGCAGACCAGTGCCAGGGAGTAACGCAGTTCGTCGTCTTCCGGGTATTGCTGGACCAGGCTCGAGAACTCGGCCTTGGCGTCGTCCATGCGGTCCTGTTCAACCAGCATGCGCGCGTAAGTCAGGCGCAGGCGCTTGTCATCCGGGTATTTCTTGATGCTTTTTTGCAGCAGCGGCAAGGCCTCGTCACCGCGATGGAGGGTTTGCAGCAGGCGTGCGCGCAGCAGGATCGGTGCGATTTCGCCGTCGTCCGGCGGATTGTCTTCCAGCAGCTTCAACGCGCCTTTGGCGTCGCCGTCCTGCTGCATCAGCAAAGCCTTGCCGAAAATCAGCTGGCTGTTGTCCGGATGACGCTGCAACAAACGGTCGAAGCTTTTCATCAAACCGTTGCGGGTGTCCTGGTCGGTGTCGGCCGCGGACAGCGCAAGGAAGTCGAAATGGGTGTCGCCCTTGCCTTGCAGGACTTTCTCCATATAGACCATGGAATCGTCATAACGCCCGGCACGTGCCAGTTGCACGGCGGCGGCGCGTTGCGCTTCGAGGTCGTCGGGGGCGTTCCTGGCCCAGATCAGCGCGGTATCCAGGGCTGCCTGGTCGGCGCCCAGATATTCGGCGATGCGAAATGCCCGCTCGGAGATGCCCGGATCCTGGGTGTTGATGGCCTGGGTCACATAGTTGTCCAGGGCAATGTCGAAACGATTGCGCTGGCCAGCCAGTTCGGCGCTCAACAGGCTGAAGATGGTTTCCTCGCTGAATGAGCTGTAGACCTTGGGCTTTTCAGGGGCCGGGGTGCTGTCTTCAGCCGGCGGCGTACCGTCCGACGATACGGGTGCCAAGGCTTGGCAGCCGCTGAGGAAGACAAGAGCGAGAAGCAACGCGGAAGATCTATTCATATAGGAGGAGGACGACTAACCTGCGGTCGGATCATCATGACACAAGCTTTCGGCCAAACATAACCGGCCCGGCAATTTACCTGCCAACCCGATAGAAGACTCTGGGCGATCCTTTAAACGAGAACCGCTCGCAACGTCGGCGTCGTCTACCGGCGCGATAGATATCGAGTAGTTGTTCTGATTCCGTCGAAGTAGGACAATTGTCGGCTTCACGTCACAATCAGCGACTTTGAATGGCCTTCCTTGCACTCGGTATTAACCACAAGACTGCTTCAGTAGACGTCCGCGAGCGCGTGGCTTTTACCCCTGAACAGCTGGTTGAGGCCTTGCAGCAGCTCTGCCGACTCACCGACAGCCGCGAAGCTGCGATCCTCTCCACCTGCAATCGCAGTGAACTCTATATAGAACAGGATCATCTGTCGGCGGACGTCGTGCTGCGCTGGCTGGCCGAATATCATCATTTGAGCTACGACGAGCTGCGCGAAAGCGCCTATGTGCATGAAGATGATGCGGCAGTTCGTCACATGATGCGGGTCGCTTCCGGGCTCGACTCGCTGGTGTTGGGCGAGCCGCAGATTCTCGGCCAGATGAAATCGGCCTATGCCGTGGCCCGCGAGGCCGGCACCATCGGGCCGTTGCTCGGGCGGCTGTTCCAGGCCACGTTCAATGCGGCCAAGCAGGTGCGCACCGACACGGCCATCGGCGAAAACCCTGTGTCGGTGGCGTTTGCCGCGGTGAGCCTGGCCAAGCAGATTTTCAGCGACCTGCAACGCAGCCAGGCCTTGTTGATCGGCGCCGGCGAGACCATCACCCTGGTCGCCCGCCATCTGCATGACCTGGGTGTAAAACGCATTGTGGTCGCCAACCGCACCCTGGAGCGCGCGAGCATTCTGGCCGAGCAGTTCGGCGCCCATGCGGTGTTGCTGTCGGATATTCCGGCAGAGCTGGTGCGCAGCGATATCGTCATCAGTTCCACCGCCAGCCAGTTGCCGATCCTGGGCAAGGGTGCGGTGGAAAGCGCCTTGAAACTGCGCAAGCACAAACCGATCTTCATGGTGGATATCGCTGTTCCCCGCGACATCGAGCCAGAAGTCGGTGAACTGGACGACGTTTACCTCTATAGCGTCGACGATCTCCACGAAGTGGTCGCCGAGAACCTCAAGAGCCGTCAGGGCGCAGCCCAGGCCGCCGAAGAGATGGTCTCGATCGGCGCCGAAGACTTTATGGTCCGCCTGCGCGAGTTGGCAGCGGTGGACGTGCTCAAGGCCTATCGTCAACAGAGCGAACGCCTGCGCGACGAAGAATTGCAAAAGGCCCAGCGCATGCTGGCCAACGGCACCAGTGCCGAAGAGGTGCTGGTGCAACTGGCCCGCGGGCTGACCAACAAACTGTTGCACGCACCGAGCGTGCAGTTGAAAAAGCTCTCTGCCGAAGGTCGCCTGGATGCGCTGGCGATGGCCCAGGAACTCTTTGCCCTCGGTGAGGGCTCATCGGATAGCTTTTCGGATAAAAAACCGCAATGAAAGCGTCACTGCTCAATAAGCTGGATATTCTCCAGGACCGTTTCGAGGAATTGACTGCCCTGCTGGGCGACGGCGAGGTCATTTCCGATCAGAACAAGTTCCGCACCTATTCCAAGGAGTACGCGGAAGTTGAGCCGATCGTGGGCGCCTATAAAGCACTGCTGAAAGTGCAGGACGACCTCGAAGGCGCCCAGGCACTGCTCAAGGACAGCGACCCGGACATGCGTGAAATGGCCGTGGAAGAAGTCCGCGAGGCCAAGGAGCGCCTGATCACGCTCGAAGCCGACCTGCAGCGCATGCTGCTGCCCAAGGACCCGAACGACGGGCGCAACGTGTTCCTCGAAATCCGTGCCGGTACCGGCGGCGACGAGGCGGCGATTTTCTCCGGCGACCTGTTCCGCATGTATTCGCGTTACGCCGAGCGTCGTGGCTGGCGGGTGGAAATCCTCTCGGAAAACGAGGGTGAGCACGGCGGCTATAAAGAGGTGATTGCCCGGGTCGAAGGCGACAACGTCTACGGCAAGCTGAAATTCGAATCCGGTGCGCACCGCGTGCAGCGGGTTCCGGCGACCGAATCCCAAGGCCGCATCCACACGTCGGCCTGCACCGTGGCGGTATTGCCCGAGCCGGACGAACAGGAAGTCATCGAGATCAACCCGGCCGACCTGCGCGTCGATACCTATCGCTCCTCCGGCGCCGGTGGCCAGCACGTCAACAAGACCGACTCGGCAATCCGTATCACGCACTTGCCGTCCGGCATTGTCGTCGAGTGCCAGGAAGAACGTTCGCAGCACAAGAACCGCGCCCGAGCGATGTCCTGGTTGTCGGCCAAGCTGAACGATCAGCAGACCTCTGCCGCAGCTAACGCCATCGCCAGCGAACGCAAGTTGCTGGTCGGCTCCGGCGACCGTTCCGAGCGCATCCGCACCTATAATTTTGCCCAGGGCCGGGTCACCGACCACCGGGTCAACCTGACCTTGTATTCCCTCGACGAGATCCTCGCCGGTGGTGTCGAGGCGGTGATCGAGCCGTTGCTGGCCGAGTACCAGGCCGATCAACTGGCAGCGATAGGTGAGTAAATGACGATCATTGCCAGTTTGTTGCGCGCCGCCGATTTGCCCGACTCGCCGACGGCGCGTCTGGATGCCGAATTGCTGCTGGCGGCGGCGTTGGGCAAGTCCCGCAGTTTCCTGCACACCTGGCCGGAGCGCATCGTGCCGAGCGAAGCGGCGCTGACGTTCGCCGAATATTTGCAGCGCCGCCGCAGTGGTGAGCCGGTGGCCTATATTCTCGGCCAGCAGGGTTTCTGGAAGCTGGACCTGGAAGTGGCACCGCACACGCTGATACCGCGCCCCGACACCGAGTTGCTGGTGGAAGCCGCGCTGGAGCTGTTGCCGGCCACACCGGCCAAGGTACTCGACCTCGGCACCGGCAGCGGCGCGATTGCCCTGGCCCTCGCCAGCGAACGTCCGGCGTGGAATGTCACCGCTGTGGATCGTGTCCTGGAAGCCGTGGCCCTGGCCGAACGCAATCGCCAGCGCCTGCACCTGGGCAACGCCACCGTGCTGAGCAGCCATTGGTTCAGCGCCCTGGAAGGTCTGCGTTTTCAACTGATCATCAGCAACCCGCCCTACATCGCAGCGACCGATCCGCATCTGGTCGAGGGCGATGTGCGCTTCGAACCGGCCAGCGCCCTGGTGGCGGGTGTCGACGGGCTCGACGATCTGCGTCTGATCGTCGCCCAGGCACCGGACCATCTGGACACCGGCGGCTGGCTGATGCTCGAACACGGCTATGATCAGGCCGAGGCGGTCCGCGATTTGCTGCTGACCCGGGGTTTTGAAGAAGTCCACAGCCGCACCGATCTGGGCGGTCACCAACGCATCAGTCTGGGGCGCCTGCCGTGCTGAATGATCAGGAATTGCTGCGCTACAGTCGGCAGATTCTGCTGCAACACATCGATATCGACGGCCAGTTGCGGCTCAAGGAAAGCCGCGTATTGATCGTCGGTCTTGGTGGCCTTGGCGCGCCAGTGGCGCTGTATCTGGCAGCCGCCGGTGTTGGCGAGTTGCACCTGGCGGATTTCGATACGGTCGACTTGACCAACCTGCAGCGCCAGATCATTCACGACACCGACAGTGTCGGCATGACCAAGGTCGATTCGGCAATCAAGCGCCTGAGCGCGATCAATCCCGAGATTCAGTTGATCGCTCATCGTGCGGCGCTGGATGAAGATTCGCTGGCCGCCGTGGTGGCCGGGGTGGATCTGGTCCTCGATTGTTCTGACAATTTTTCCACCCGTGAAGCGGTCAACGCCGCTTGCGTAACCGCCGGCAAACCGCTGGTCAGCGGTGCGGCGATTCGCCTCGAAGGGCAACTGTCGGTGTTCGATCCGCGTCGGCCGGAGAGTCCGTGCTACCACTGTTTATACGGGCACGGCAGTGAAGCCGAATTGACCTGTAGCGAGGCTGGCGTAGTCGGTCCGCTGGTGGGGCTGGTTGGCAGTTTGCAAGCCCTCGAAGCGCTGAAGTTGCTGGCCGGATTTGGCGAGCCGCTGGTGGGGCGTCTGCTGTTGATCGATGCCTTGGGTACACGCTTCCGTGAATTGCGGGTCAAGCGCGATCCGGGTTGCAGTGTCTGTGGGTCGAAACATGCGTGAAGCGCCGATTGGCGTGTTCGACTCCGGTGTCGGCGGGCTCTCGGTACTGGCCGAGATCCAGCGTTTGTTGCCCAATGAGTCTCTGCTGTACGTCGCCGACTGCGGGAATGTTCCCTATGGTGAGAAAACCCCGCAGTTTATCCAACAGCGTTGCAGCGTGATGGCTGAATTCTTTCGGCAGCAGGGCGCCAAGGCTTTGGTGCTGGCGTGCAACACGGCGACGGTGGCCGGCGTCGCCGACTTGCGTCGCGACTATCCCGAATGGCCCATCGTCGGCATGGAGCCGGCAGTCAAACCGGCCGCCGCCGCAACCCGTTCCGGCGTGGTGGGGGTGCTGGCCACTACCGGCACCTTGCAGAGCGCCAAGTTCGCCGCATTGCTCGACCGCTTCGCCACGGACGTGAAAGTCATTACCCAGCCCTGTCCAGGGCTTGTGGAGCTGATTGAAAACGGCGACCTGCGCAGCCCCGAGCTGCGTCAGCTGTTGGCCGGGTATGTCGAGCCATTGCTGGCTGCCGGCGCCGACACCCTGATTCTCGGCTGCACCCATTACCCCTTTCTCAAGCCGATGCTGCGGCAGATGATCCCCGAGGACATCAGCCTGATCGACACCGGCGCCGCCGTCGCGCGGCAACTTCAGCGTCTGCTGGCCGAAGGCGAGCTGCTCGCCGAGGGACCGGCCCGTGAGGCGCAGTTCTGGACCAGCGCCGATCCGCTTCATTTCAGAAATATCTTGCCGATACTGTGGAATACCTCTGGCGTTGTGCGAAGCTTCAACAGGTAGAAGGCTGTCCGGGGGGAATACGAAGAGTCGGGTGAACTTCTGATAAATCGCTGACTTCTATAGTTTTTGCAGGGCTTTGCAACAAAAAAACCATACGAAATCGTTCGCAAAAGGATGTTTCTAGTGAAGCGACTATTCTGCTTGGCCGCGATTGCGGCCGCACTAATGGGGCACACTTTTACCGCGCAGGCGGCAGGTGTGGAGTTCGCGGTTGGTCAGACCAGCGATTCGACCATGACGTATCGACTGGGCATGCAATTCGATTGGGACCAGAGCTGGTGGCAGAGTGACGTTGGCCGTGTGACCGGTTACTGGAGCGGTGCCTACACCTATTGGGAGGGCGACAAGACCTCGAGCAATAACAGCCTGTCGTTCTCTCCGGTGTTCGTTTACGAATTTGCCGGTCAGAACGTCAAACCGTACGTTGAAGCAGGCATTGGCGTGGCGGTGTTTTCCAATACCCGACTCGAAGACAACAACATCGGCAGTGCCTTCCAGTTTGAAGACCGGTTCGGTTTTGGCCTGCGCTTCAATGGTGGCCACGAAGTCGGGGTCCGCGCGACGCACTATTCCAACGCCGGGCTCGCCAGTTCCAACGACGGTGTAGAAAGCTACTCGCTGCATTACACCTTGCCGTTGTAAGCACCACGGTTTCAGCGGGTTGCAAATCCCCTGTGGGAGCGAGCTTGCTCGCGATGACGATATTTCATTCAACATCAATGTTGAATCTGAAATCGCTATCGCGAGTAAGCTCGCTCCCACAGGGGGACACGTTGTTTTCCAGTTCAGCGATACGCCGTCGAAATCCCCTGGCGTTCGTCGATGCACTCCGGTGCGCCCATCTCGAACTCCCGGCAGATCAACGGGCGTTTTTCGTAGATGGTGCACATCATCGTGTTGCGATCCAGCGCGGCACACCAGCCGTCGTCCAGGCGCAGCATCACTTCCCCGCCCCAGTCATCGGTATCGATGAACCGTTCAGGCACGCCCGTATCGGTGATCAGCATGACTTCGAGCTGGCAGCAGCAGGCTGCGCAGGTCGAGCAGGTGACCGCGGGTTCCGCGATTTGCGTATGGGGGATGGTTTTCATGGTGCGCAGTGTAAGGCAGTCACCGGGTGCTGTGTGAAAGGTCTGACGGACGCTCAAGTATCGAAACGTCCGGGATACCGCCGCCGATGATGACGACTTTCAGGGTTGATCCTTGATCGGCGGCTGGCTGCGCACCATGCGTTTGCCTATCTCCAGTTTCACTTGGTCCGGCCGTTTGGAGAGCGGCCAGAGGGCGGCCATGAACGCTGCCGGGAAAGCGATTTCCAGCGGTCGGTCCTTGAGTTTTTCGAAGATGTGCCGCGCGGCTTTCTCCACCGGCCAACTCAAGGCCATGGGGGAGTCGTTTTTCGTCGTCAGCGGAGTCTCGACAAACCCGGGGCTGATCACCGTGAGTTCTATACCTTCATGCGCCAGGTCGATGCGCAGGGATTCGAACAGGTAACGCAGCCCGGCCTTCGAGGTGCCGTAGGCTTCTGCCTTGGGCAGCGGCAGGTAAGTCACCGTACTGGCCATGGCTACCATATGCGGTGCGGTGCCGGCCCGCAGCAAAGGCAGTGCGGCGTCGATGCAAAAGCTGCTGGCCAACAGGTTAGTGCGCACCACATGTTCGACAATCGACGCATCGAACTGCTTGGCATCCACGTACTCGCAGGTGCCGGCGTTGAGTATCACGGTGTCCAGCGAGCCCCAGTCCTCGGCAATCTGCTCGCCGATCTCGCGTACGGTCTGGCTGTTGGTCAGGTCTCCGGCGACCACCAGCACCTGCCCCGGGTAACGTAGCGACAAGTTTTTCAGTGGTGCCACGGTGCGTGAACTGACGGCCAGGTGCGCACCGGTTTTCAGGATTTCTTCGGCCAGGGCGGCGCCGATGCCACTGCTTGCGCCTGTCAGCCAGTATCGTCGTGCGAGTGTACGACTCATCCCAATCTCCTTTTCAGCCGGGCAATTGCCCGGCCCAATACGGGTAAATGTTCATAATGCAAAGACCCGGCATCGAAGTCATCCCGGTGGCGGTAATTCATGACCCAACCGCGGCGTATTGCCGCGAGGGCAGGTTTTTGAATGCCGTCAACGCACGTGTACGGGAAGTACTCAGGTCGACGATCGGTGAGGGGTAATCCACAACACCGAAAAGACCGCCGAGATTGGCGGGGTTGTGCACGTTTTTTTTATTCAACCCGGCCAGTTCCGGAAGCCATTGCTTGATGAACACGCCTTCGGGGTCGAATTTTTCCGACTGGCTCAACGGGTTGAAAATCCGGAAGTAAGGCGCCGAGTCGGTGCCGGTGGAGGAACTCCACTGCCAGCCACCATTGTTCGCTGCCAAGTCGCCATCGATCAGGTGACGCATGAAAAAACGTTCGCCTTCGCGCCAGTCGATCAGCAAGTTTTTGCTCAGGAACATCGCCACCACCATGCGCAGGCGGTTGTGCATCCAGCCAGTTGCCAGTAGTTGGCGCATGGCGGCGTCGATGATTGGCAAGCCGGTACGAGCCTGTTGCCAGGCGGCCAGTTCTTCGGGGGCGTTGCGCCAGGCCAGAGCTTCAGTTTCCGGACGAAATGCGCGGTGCCAGGAAACCCGTGGGTAGCCCACCAGGATGTGTTTATAGAACTCTCGCCACAGCAGTTCGTTGATCCAGGTAACGGCGCCGCTCTTGCCGCTTTCGAATTCGCCTTGATTGCTGTTCAAGGCCGCGTGCAGGCATTGGCGCACAGAAATCACCCCGGCGGCCAGATAGGCCGAGAGCTGGCTGGTGCCGGGCTTCGCCGGGAAATCCCGTTCGCTTTGATAGTGCTCGATCTGCGCAACGCTAAAGCTGTCGAGGCGATGCCGGGCTTCCGCTTCGCCCGCCGGCCACAGGTTGCGCAGGTTGTCAGCAGGTGTTGCGAAGCCGTCGACGCTCAAGGGGATCGGATCGCTGGCAATGTTCAGCGGCGCTTGTTTGTGCGGCGCGCGGACCAGGCTGGGCAGCGAGTGGTGCAGTCGTTCGTAGCAGACTTTGCGGAATTGGCTGAAGACCTGAAAGTAAGTGCCGGTGCGGGTCAGTACGCTCCCTGGCTTGAACAACAATTGATCGAGGTAGCGGCGAACTTCGATGCCTTCGGCCTGTAGCGTCCGGGCGACCGCTGCATCGCGACGGGATTCGTGGATGCCGTACTCTTCGTTGAGATACAGCGCGTCGACCTGCCACTGTCGGCACAGGTTCAGCAATACGCTGGGTGCGTCATCCCAGCGCGATGCCTGGCGGATCAGCAGGGGAATGTTCAGTTGACCCAGTTCGCGGCTCAACTCGCGCAGGTTACGCAACCAGAAGTCCACTTTGCAGGGCGCATCGTCGTGTTCCAGCCATTGTTCCGGACTCAGCAGATACACCGCCACGCAGGGGCCGCGAGCCGCTGCGGCCGAGAGGGCGGTGTTGTCATGTAGGCGCAAGTCACTGCGCAGCCAGATCAATTGCATTTTGGTATCCGCGCTATTCATTTAAATCAGCCCGTGCTGAACGAGTGCCTGATGTGCCGACAACGGATCTTCGGCCAGGTACAGATCAGCGATCTCGGCAGTACTTGCGGACAACTCGGTGTGGTGGATGCATACCGTTGGTCCGGCAATCATTTTTGGGCAACTGACGCCTTTGAAAAGTTTCGGCAGCTGCGCCGGATTCAGGGCTTTGCTTGAGTACAGCAGAACCCCACGGGGCTGCAGAAATTCGACCGCCAATGCCAGTTCTCCGACAGGCAGCGGCCAGTCGAAGACCTCCACCGGGCAATCCGCGCTGCTGATCAGCCAGGCCGTTAGCCAAAGGTGCGGCTCCATGGGCAGGTCCGAGTGGTTGACCAGCAGCAGCGGCGCGGTGCGCAACTGACGATTATTATGGTAGATGCGCGCACCGAACTTGCTGCGTAGCCAGGCACAAAAAAAGCCCCGCTCCATCTGCGCCCCGAACTGGCCTTGCCAGCGTTGCTCCAGAGTAGCCAGCAAGGGCATCAGCAATTGCTCGCACAGGGTTCGCGGCGGATACAGCGCCATCGCCTGATTGACGCTGTCATCCAGGGCACGTTCCTGCAATCCGCTGACCGCCTGCAACAACGTTTGCAGCAAGACGTGCCAATCGTTGTCGACGGACTCGCTGAAGGCTTGCGGCGTGTCGAGCAATGGCTTGACCTGGCTGACGGCAACGCCACGGTTGAGCCAGGTGAGGATGGTCTGGATGCGTTGTACGTGGTCGGCCGAGAACAACCGATGGCCCTTGGGTGTGCGTTGCGGCACGATCAGGCCGTAGCGCCGCTCCCAGGCGCGCAAGGTCACGGCATTGACGCCGGTTTGCCGCGCCACTTCACGGATCGGCAGCCAGCCTTCGTCCAGCGCCTTTTTAAGGTCATCGCCGAGGTCTTCGCGGGCACTGGTGTCGAGTGCTTTTTTCATCAGATGGCGTTTCGCAGGCTGAGGTTTTCCGGGTGCGGTTGCAGGTAAACCTGCTGTGCGATGTACGGATCGGGGTGTTGGCGAAAGTGATGTTTGAGCAGCGTCAGCGGCACCACCAGCGGCACGATGCCCAGGCGGTACTGGCTGATCACGTGCTGCACTTCCTGCTTGTCTTCGTGGCTGATGGCCTGTTTCAGGTAGCCACTGAGGTGTTGCAGGACGTTGGTATGGGTGCGGCGGGTGGCGCACTTTTTCAGGGCCACCATCAGTTCACTGAAGTAGCGCGGGCCAAGTTCCTTCGGATCGGTATGACCCATGATCCCCAGCAGATTGCCGAGCACTTTGTACTGCTCCGGGTTGTGGGCCATCAGCAGGTATTTGTAGCGCGAGTGAAAGTCCGTGAGACCGCGCCGGGTCAGGCCTTCCTGGCGTAGCTGCTGCCAGGCGCTGTAGGCGAACACGCGGGTGAGGAAGTTTTCCCGCAGCACCGGATCATTGAGCCGGCTGTCTTCTTCCACTGGCAAGTCCGGGTGCAGCAGGCAGGCGTTGATGGCGATTTTCTGTTTGGCGGGGGCATGGGACATCGGAGCACCTCGAATCTGAACCTGTGCAGACGGTCGAGTCTGTACAAGATAACTTCATCATAGATTCGAAGTTGTACAAGTCAAACATTGTGTATAAGTTTTGTGGCGGGCTGCTGTCCAGGACGACAGCAGCGATTTGTTCGGATTGATGCTCTTTACTGCAGGTGCTCATGCAAGCGGCGGGCGGCTTCCTGACCGCTGAGCCAGGCTCCTTCGACGCGTCCGGACAGGCACCAGTCGCCACAGGCGTACAGCCCCAGGTCGGCATCGGCCAGGGTGCCCCATTCGTGACTGCTGGCGGGGCGGGCGTAAAGCCAGCGGTGGGCGAGGCTGAAGCTCGGCGCGGGCATGGAATCGTGCAGCAGTTCGGCAAAGGCGCCGTGCAACTGTTCGATCACCGCTTCCTTGGACAAGTCGATGTGCTGGCGACTCCAGGCGCTGGTGGCGTGCAGCACCCAAGTGTCGAGGGTGTTGTCACGTCCGGGTTTGCTGCGGTTGCGGGCCAGCCAGTCGAGGGGGCTGTCCTGCACGAAGCAGCCTTCCATGGGCGTTTCCAGCGGCGTTTCGAAGGCCAGGGCTATGGCCCAGGTCGGGTCCATTTTCACCCCGGCGGCGGCTCCGGCGAGTTTCGGCGCTGATGCCAGCAGAGCCGTGGCCTGGGGGGCCGGCGTGGCGATGACCACGTGGCTGAACGGTCCGTGGGTGAAGCCCTCGGCGTCCTGCAGGTGCCAGTGTTCTTCACCGCGATAAACTTCGGTGATCCGGCAGGCGAAATGCACTTCGAGGTCGCCGAGCAGCGCGCGGGTGATGGCACTCATGCGGGGCGTGCCGACCCAGCGGGTCTGTTCGTCCGGCGACAGGTTGAGTTGGCCGCCATGGTAGGTGTACAGCTGCGGCGTCCACTCGGCGACCCAGCCTTTGGCCTGCCAGCGCTGAACTTCGTTGACAAAACGCCGGTCGCGGGCAGTGAAATACTGCGTGCCCATGTCCAGAGCCCCCGCATCGCTGCGCTTGCTCGACATGCGCCCGCCGCTGCCACGACTTTTATCGAACAGTTGAACCACATGCCCGAGGTCAGTCAGGGCTTGGGCGGCGGAGAGTCCGGCAATGCCGGTGCCGATGATTGCGATAGGTACAGTCATAGGGGCCTCGTTTACCTTTCTGTACAGACTACGCCGGGGTTCAAACCTGTACAATATTGTTTTTTGGTATAACTTTTAGCGCTCTCGATCTGACAGCTTGGCCTATTGTTAAACATAGCGCCTGTTCGATACCAAAGATCCCTGCTTATAAAAATAGACTAATGGACAAGGTAAAACGCCACGCGAGGGAGAAGTCATGCACATATTGCTGACCGGCGGTACTGGTTTGATAGGACGTCAGCTCTGTCGGCACTGGTTGGGCCAGGGACATCGCCTGACAGTCTGGAGTCGCAAGCCTGAAAAAGTCGCGAAAATATGTGGTGCCCAAGTGCGTGGAGTTGCCCGGCTGGAGGATCTGGGGCAGGAGCAGATCGATGCGATCGTCAATCTGGCCGGAGCGCCGATTGCCGACCGGCCTTGGACGCACAAGCGTAAAGCCTTGTTGTGGAGCAGCCGCATCACCCTCACCGAAACCTTGCTGGCGTGGCTCGAAAATCGCGAGCAGAAACCACGGGTATTGATTTCCGGTTCGGCTGTCGGCTGGTATGGCGACGGTGGCGAGCGCGAACTGACCGAGGACTCGGGGCCGGTCAGCGAAGATTTCGCCAGCCAGTTGTGCATTGCCTGGGAAGAGACTGCACTGCGGGCTGAAACGCTGGGCATTCGCGTCATCCTCATTCGAACCGGGTTGGTGCTGTCGGCGGAGGGCGGCTTTTTGTCGCGGCTGTTACTGCCGTTCAAACTGGGCCTGGGTGGGCCGATCGGCAACGGCCGGCAGTGGATGCCATGGATTCATATCGACGATCAAATCGCCCTGATTGATTTTCTTCTGCATCGCAACGAGGCCGGCGGTCCCTATAATGCGTGCGCGCCCAAACCGGTGCGCAATCGCGAGTTTGCCAAGGCGTTGGGCGGCGTGTTGAATCGCCCGGCGTTCATGCCGATGCCGGCCTTCGCATTGAAGGTGGGGCTGGGCGAGTTGTCGCTGTTGCTGCTGGGCGGCCAGCGCGCCACTCCCGTGCGTTTGTTACAGGCTGGTTTCACTTTTAAGTTCATGGATTTGCGCGCGGCTCTGGACGATCTGTCCGGTCGCCTTTGAAATAGGACGTTGCATGACCGATCACGCGTTGCTTCTGGTCAACCTGGGCTCACCTGCTTCCACCTCGGTGGCGGATGTGCGCAGCTACCTCAATCAATTTCTGATGGACCCGTACGTGATCGACCTGCCATGGCCGGTTCGGCGTCTGCTGGTGTCGCTGATCCTGATCAAGCGTCCCGAGCAGTCGGCCCATGCTTATGCCTCGATCTGGTGGAACGAGGGCTCGCCGCTGGTGGTGCTCAGTCGTCGCCTGCAACAAGCGATGACCCGTCAATGGCAGCACGGCCCGGTCGAATTGGCGATGCGTTACGGCGAGCCGTCGATTGAATCGACTCTGGTTCGGATGGTTGCGGCGGGGCACAAGCGAATCACCCTGGCGCCGCTGTATCCACAGTTCGCCGACAGCACCACGACTACGGTCATCGAAGAGGCCAAGCGCGTGGTGCGCGAGAAAAACCTCGATGTACAGTTGTCGGTGCTCCAGCCTTTCTACGACCAGCCGGAATACCTCGATGCGCTGGTGGTCACGACCCGGCCGCATTTGCAGCAGGACTTCGATCACTTGCTGATGAGTTTTCATGGGTTGCCGGAACGGCATCTGAAGAAGCTCAACCCCGGTCACAGCTTCGAGGGTGGCGGTGATTGCTGCGCCGGGGCGCCACCGGAGGTGGTCGCCACCTGTTATCGCGGCCAGTGCCTGCGTACGGCGGCAGAGTTTGCCAAACGCATGGGGTTGCCGGAGGGCAAGTGGTCGGTGTCGTTCCAGTCGCGTCTGGGGCGCGCCAAATGGATCGAACCCTACACCGAGGCGCGCCTGGATGAATTGGCCAAAAGCGGGGTGAAAAAGGTTCTGGTGATGTGCCCGGCGTTCGTTGCCGATTGCATCGAGACCCTGGAAGAGATCGGTGATCGCGGCAAGGAGCAATTCCGCGCAGCGGGGGGCGAGGACCTGGTGCTGGTGCCGTGCCTCAACGATGATCCGCATTGGGCGCGGGCGTTGAGTGCGTTGTGCGAGCGCGCGCCGTTGGCGCTTTAAAAGCTTCGCGAGCAGGCTCGCTCCCACAGGGAAATGCATTCCAATTTGTGGGAGCGAGCTTGCTCGCGATAGCTATCTGGCAGACTACAAACATCTCAAGCTGTTAGATCAGCGGCTCATCCGCCTTCTTGTGCTTCCAGCTGTCATTGCCCGGCAGAATCAGGTTCAAGCCAATCGCCACCACCGCGCACAGCGCGATGCCCTTGAGGCCGAAATCGTCCGGCCCGGTACCGGTACCGATCAGCACGCCGCCGATCCCGAACACCAGGGTCACCGAAACAATCACCAGATTGCGCGCCTCGCCCAGATCGATCTTGTGGCGGATCAGCGTGTTCATCCCCACCGCCGCGATCGAACCGAACAACAGGCACAGAATCCCGCCCATCACCGGCACCGGAATGCTTTGCAACAGTGCGCCGAACTTGCCGATGAACGCCAGGCTGATGGCGAAGATCGCCGCCCAGGTCATGATTTTCGGGTTGTAGTTCTTGGTCAGCATGACTGCGCCGGTCACCTCGGCGTAGGTGGTGTTGGGCGGACCGCCGAACAGACCGGCCGCCGTGGTGGCGATGCCGTCGCCGAGCAGGGTGCGGTGCAGGCCGGGCTTCTTCAGGTAATCGCGACCGGTCACGCTACCTACGGCAATCACGCCGCCGATGTGTTCGATGGCCGGGGCCAGGGCTACCGGAACGATGAACAGAATCGCCTGCCAGTTGAATTCCGGTGCGGTGAAGTGCGGGATGGCGAACCACGGTGCCGCCGCAATCTTCGCGGTATCGACCACGCCGAAGTAGAACGCCATGCCGAAGCCCACCAGCACGCCGGAGATGATCGGCACAAGGCGGAAGATGCCCTTGCCGAATACCGCGACGATCAGCGTGGTCAGCAACGCGGGCATCGAGATCATCATCGCCGTCTGGTAATGAATCAATTCGCTGCCGTCGCCGGCCTTGCCCATGGCCATGTTGGCGGCAATCGGTGCCATGGCCAGGCCGATCGAAATGATCACCGGCCCGATCACCACCGGCGGCAGCAGGCGGTCGATGAAGCCTGTGCCTTTGATCTTCACGGCCAGGCCGAGGAAGGTGTAGACGAAACCTGCCGCCATCACGCCGCCCATGGTCGCAGCCAGGCCGAACTGACCCTTGGCGAGAATGATCGGGGTGATGAAGGCAAAGCTCGATGCCAGGAACACCGGCACCTGACGCCCGGTGACGATCTGGAACAGGATCGTCCCCAGGCCGGCCGTGAACAGCGCCACGTTCGGGTCGAGGCCGGTAATCAGCGGCATCAACACCAGGGCGCCGAAGGCCACGAACAGCATCTGTGCACCCGACAGCACCGTGCGCCAGAGCGGATCGTTGAACTCTTGCTGCATGGTCACGCGTCCTTCTGCTTGGTGCCGAAGATCTTGTCACCGGCATCGCCCAGCCCTGGGATGATGTAACCGTGTTCGTTCAGTTTTTGATCAATGGAAGCGGTGTAGATGATCACGTCCGGGTGAGCTTTCTCTACGGCGGCGATGCCTTCCGGCGCGGCAACCAGCACCATGGCTCGGATGTCGCGGCAGCCGGCCTTTTTCAGCAGGTCGATGGTGGCAACCATCGAGCCGCCGGTGGCGAGCATCGGGTCGATGATCATGGCCAGGCGTTCGTCGATTTCCGGCACCAGCTTCTCGAGGTAGGTGTGGGCTTCGAGAGTTTCTTCGTTACGGGCCACGCCCACGGCGCTGACTTTGGCGCCCGGGATCAGGCTTAGCACGCCTTCGAGCATGCCGATGCCGGCACGCAGGATTGGCACGACAGTAATCTTCTTGCCAGCGATTTTCTCGACCGACACAGTGCCGCACCAGCCTTCGATATCGTAGGATTCCAGCGGCAGGTCTTTGGTGGCTTCATAGGTCAGCAAGGCGCCGACTTCCTGAGCGAGCTCACGGAAATTCTTGGTGCTGATGTCTGCGCGGCGCATCAGGCCAAGTTTATGACGGATCAGCGGGTGGCGGATCTCATGGATGGGCATGGGGAAAGGCTCCGGCGGCGGGCAAAAAAACCGGCCTAGATTAATCTATCCGAGGGTGTTGTCCTATAGACATACAGTACGTTAGTCCACAAACGCTTGATCTGGCCGTGCGGGATGCGTACCTTTGCCCGCTTTTCCGAATCCGTCCCTCCCCCTCAAACCCCTGGAGAGCGCCATGTCCGCTGATCTCGAGCATATCCGTCAAATCATGCGAGAGGCTGACTGCCTGTACACCGAAGCTGAAGTCGAGGCGGCCATCGCCCGCGTCGGTGCACAAATCAACGAACAAATGGCCGACAGCAACCCGGTGGTGTTCTGCGTGATGAACGGCGGGCTGATTTTCTCCGGCAAGCTGCTGACCTATCTGAACTTCCCGCTGGAAGCGTCCTACCTGCACGCCACCCGCTATCGCAACGAAACCAGCGGGGGCGACCTGTTCTGGAAAGCCAAGCCGGAAGTTTCCTTCATCGACCGTGACGTGCTGATCATCGACGACATCCTCGATGAAGGTCACACCCTGGGCGCGATCATCGATTTCTGTAAACACGCCGGTGCCCGTAAAGTGCACACTGCCGTGCTGATCGACAAAGACCACGACCGCAAGGCCCGTCCGGACCTGAAGGCCGATTTCGTCGGTCTGCCGTGCATCGACCGCTACATCTTCGGTTACGGTATGGACTACAAAGGCTACTGGCGTAATGCCAACGGGATTTTCGCCGTTAAAGGAATGTAAGACATGGATACGCCTCGCTTTCTGGATCAGACCTTGTTCGCCGAACTGGCCGGGAAAGCCGCGACTAATCCTCGTGGGCGCCAGCATTACAACTTCCATCAGATGGAAGACGCTTGCCATCGCATGGCGGTGGGGTTGCAGCCGTCCACGTATATCCCGCCTCACCGGCATCTGGGCGACAACAAGGCCGAAACCCTGTTGGTCCTCAAGGGGCGGCTGGGCGTGTTGATCTTTGACGAGGTCGGTACGGTGCTGAGCAAGACCGTGCTGCAGGCCGGTGGCGACTGTGTTGGCGTGGACCTGCCAAGCGGTGTGTTCCACGGTTTGGTGGTACTGGAGGCCGACAGCCTGATGTTCGAATGCAAGGCCGGTCCTTACCGTCCGGTAGGTGAGGGTGAGCTGGCGCATTGGGCACCGCGCGAAGGCGAGCCCGGCGTTGCCGAGTATCAGGCCTGGATGCGCGCGCAGTTCGACTGATCCTTAACTTGTGGGAGCGAGCTTGCTCGCAATGGCTATGTCACTGACACATTGATGCTGGATGTGCCGACGTCATCGCGAACAAGCTCGCTCCCACAGTGGTTTCTGTGCACTTGAACCACTTCCTTCAGCCCATGGTAAAGTGCCCGGCCCCGACTCCGGAGCCTGCCATGAGCCCTTTTATCCGCAGCTGCGCCGCCCTGTTGCTGGTCCTCAGCCTGCCATTGGCCGCCGCGCCGGCGCCCATGCACAGTCAATTTCTGCCGCCGGACGATCTAACGCTGCGCGATGCTGACCCCGAACAGCAGCAACTGATGCAGGTCACCGATTATTCGGTGGTGGTCGGCGCTCAGCGTCAGTCCAATCAACAGCCGATTCCGGTCACTTCGCCGCTGATGATTCGGCTCAAGGGCAAATCCCTGAACAAGGGCGCCACCATCAGTCAGGTGCTGGTCAACTTCGATGGTGAAAGCAAAAGCCTGAAAAAACCGGTTTACGACGAGTCGAGCAAGACCCTGACCCTCTATTACCCGCTGGCGCAATACCGGGTGGTGATCGACTTGTTGCGCAACGACACGGTGTATTGCCAGTTTCTCAGCTACGCCAATGGCCATGTCTGGGCCGATCTGCACACTGGCAGCACTCGTCCGCGTTGAGCCTTGAGCCCGCGCAGGGGTAAACTGCCCGCCCCGTGAAATGTCTGCGAGCTGGAGTCGGCAATGCGTAAAGATAAAAAACAAGTGATTGGTGACGAGATCGGCGATGAGCAGATCAAGTTGTTCCTCGATTTCGAACCGGTCGACGCGACTTCTCCGTCCCTGCACAAGCTGGTCAAGGCCTACCGTGGCCTGCGCATCGACGATTTCGCGCGTTTCCTGACGTTCTTCGTCGAAGCGGGTTACGACGTGAATGGCAAGGATGAGCACGGCAACGACTTCGTTGCCCTGATCAAGGATCAGCGCAACGCGCCGGACTACATCGAGTTGATCGAAAAAGCTCGCGGCTGATTCCTCAGGCACATCGCCACGAATCAGGTTTGCCCGGACATAAAAAAACGCCCCGCTCTCAGTGAGAACGGGGCGTTTTTCATAAGGCCGAATCAAGCGTAGCTTTCGGTCTCGCTGCTGGCTTCAACCAGTTCCAGGGCAACGTTGTTCTGCGTGTTGATCTTGCGATACAGCGCAGCGTCGGTTTCCAGGACCTTTTCACGGGCCGGGAAAATTTCGGCCAGTTTGGTAGCCCATTCGCCCTTGGTTTTGCCCGGGAAGCATTTTTCGATCAGCTCAAGCATGATCGAAACAGTCACCGAGGCACCTGGCGAAGCGCCGAGCAGTGCTGCCAGGGAACCGTCCTTGGCTGCGACCAGTTCGGTGCCGAATTGCAGGATGCCGCCTTTTTTCGGGTCTTTCTTGATGATCTGCACCCGTTGGCCGGCCACTTCCAGGCGCCAGTCTTCAGCTTTCGCCTCAGGGTAGAAGCGACGCAGGGACTCCAGGCGCTGCTCCATCGACTGCATCACTTCGCTGACCAGGTACTTGGTCAGGTCCATGTTGTTTTTTGCCACGGACAGCATCGGCCCGATGTTGCCGGCGCGAACCGACATCGGCAGGTCCATGAAGGAGCCGTGCTTGAGGAACTTGGTGGTGAAGCCGGCATAAGGTCCGAACAGCAGGGACTTCTTGCCTTCGACTACACGGGTGTCCAGGTGCGGCACGGACATTGGCGGCGAGCCTACGGCAGCCTGGCTGTAGACCTTGGCCTGGTGGTGCTTGACCACTTCCGGGTTATCGCAACGCAGCCATTGGCCGCTGATCGGGAAACCGCCGAAGCCTTTGCTCTCTTCGATGCCCGAAGCCTGCAGCAACGGCAGTGCCGCACCGCCAGCGCCGAGGAAGACGAACTTGGCGTCGACTTCACGGGTGTTGCCGCTGTTGACGTCCTTGATGCTGACAGTCCAGCCGCCGTTGCTGCGCTTGAGGCCGGTCACGCGCTTGCAGTACTTGACCTGGGCATCGGGTGCGCTGGTCAGGTGCTTGAGCAACTGGTTGGTCAGGGCGCCGAAGTTTACGTCGGTGCCATTGATCACGCGGGTCGCGGCGAGGTTTTCGCCAGGATCGCGGCCAGGCATCATCAGCGGCATCCACTCGGCCATTTTGGCCTTGTCTTCGGTGTATTCCATGTCCGAGAAGGCGTGGTGCTTGCTCAGCACCTTGAAGCGTTCCTTGAGGAAGGACACGCCGCTGTCGCCCTGCACGAAGCTCAGGTGTGGCACCGGGCTGATAAACGATTTGCACGAGCCGAACGTGCCTTTTTTGGTCAGGTACGACCAGAATTGCTTCGACACCTCGAACTGGGTGTTGATGTGCACGGCTTTCTTGATGTCGACGGCGCCATCGGCGGCCTGCGGCGTGTAGTTGAGCTCACACAGCCCGGCGTGACCGGTACCGGCGTTGTTCCACGGGTTGGAACTCTCCGCGGCACCGGAATCCATCAGCTCGACGACTTCCAGCTTGATCGCGGGGTCGAGCTCTTTGAGCAGTACTGCAAGGGTGGCACTCATGATGCCGGCCCCAACCAGTACTACGTCGACTGCTTCGTTATGCGCCATTTAACGCGTCTCCAAAATCTGCAGCACCAAATTGTCGGCATGGCTGCCAGGAGTGACGGGGCGTGTCAGTGTTGCCCCAGGTACCCATGGCAGGATCGCCATGTCCGAATCTTCGCAATTTATCGCAACTTCGACGGACGCTACCTGCCGGGCCTATGAGCCATATGAACTCATTTCAGCGCGCGGGAGGCAATTCGACTTATGGTCGATACATCCGTTTGTGCAACCAAATCCGTAGCGGACAGGCTTCAGGCTCCGGTGTTCGAGGAATACTCGGTCCTGTGTCGTTGGGCTGTTGTAGACGCTAATGGTGCATGTTCAGACGCAAAACTATTCATTTGCTCGCCACACTCTTGTGAAGTTGTGAAAACCCGTTTTTTTCACGCTCTTTTGAAGACGTGAACCTCAAAAAGGGCTGTCCCAGCCTGGCACCGTGCCCGGATGGATTGCCGCCATGGGATACAGGGCAGGCAAAACGGGCAAACAGCTCAGTGACCGAGCGTAATGACAGCTCTGCAGATTCGCGAAAAGTGGAGGTTTTGCTCAACAAAACAGCAAGCGCGCCAGCTTCACTCGATCTGTGTGGGCGGCTCTCTGTGGGCAGTGCGGGGTGTCAATACAAGCGCATTGACGATGCTGCGAGGCCCGATCAGGAGACGTCCTTATAATCGGGGGGAGATTGTATCTAAGAAACGCAGGGAAATGGTCGTGTTTAATGACTTTTATTAGGTGTTTGGTCAGGTCGTCATCAGTTGCTGTGCACGCGAGCGTGGCTGTTGCTGCTGCGAAACGACGCGGGTGCCGGCAGGCAGCGGCTGATTCAGCCAGTTCAGGCGGATCTCTTCGATTTCAACCCAGCCATCGCCCAGGGGCTGGAGACTGCACTGCTTGAAGGCCTGGCAGTGGCCGTTGCGGTCGAGCAGGGCGAAGCAGCGATGCAGTGGGCGTGGCGCGAACAGCGAAATCAAATGGCGCATGATGATTACCGTATTAGGTGACTAACGCCAACATAGCGCACGGGTGATGACGCGCAAGTGTCTGAGTAGTGACATCTTGGTGACAGGAAACCGCTCTCAAATAGGATGGTCAGACATTTCAGTTATCACTGTCAGGTGCTGGTTCCCGGCAGTGGCGCACCGCTATACTGCCGGCCTGTTTGTGCCTGATTCTGGAGAGAAGAGCATGTTGCAACGCCTGTTGTTCGGTTTGATCACTGTGACCAGTTTGACTCTGGTTGGCTGCGCCAACAGCCCGCAACAACTGAGCCCGGAACCCAAGCTGACCACTCAACTGGCCCCGGTCGGCCATGGTCAGCCCGTCGTGGTGCGTGTAGTGGACGGTCGCCCGTCGCCGACGCTGGGCACCCGTGGTGGCCTGTATCCGGAAACCAGCGCAATCACCGTGCAGAGCGCGCAGATCCTGCCGAAGCTGCAGGCCCAGGCTGAAGCCGCCGTGCGTCTGCTGGGCTTTACCCCGACGAACAACGCCATGAATGCACCGCAACTGACCGTGACCCTGACGGAGTTGAAGTACCAGTCGCCCAAGGAAGGCATGTACGTGACCGAAGCCACCATCGGTGCGACCTTCCGCTCGGATGTGCAGAACGCCAACCGTCGCTACAGCGGCCGTTATGGTTCGTCCCTGGACCAGCGCTTCGGTATGGCGCCGAACCAGGAAACCAACACCAAGCTGGTCAGCGATGTGCTCAGTGATGCGTTGACCCGCCTGTTCAAGGACCCGACCGTGGGTCAGATTCTCGGCGAGTAACCTTCGCTGGATGTGAAAAAGCCCGGTGCCAGTGATGGTCCCGGGCTTTTTCATGGCTGCGTTTTTTATGGATGTACACCGGCCCACAGGGGATCAGGGGTGTCAGGCAGCTTGCGAGTAAAAGTCCAGCACGCTCACGCCCGTCAGTAAATCCGCCTCCGGCAAATCCGCATGCTGGTGGCCACCGAGTGCGCAATACACCAGCCAATGGCGATCCTGAACGTTGAAGGCGAGGCTGCCGACGAGGGCTTGTTGTTCTTCGCTGGGGGTGATGAGGTAAAGACGATCCTGGTTTTCGGCGTGGAGCATGACGAGGTCCCTGTCGGTTTCGAGGCGCGAATGATCGCCGATACAGATGACGAAGCCGTGACTCAGGACAGCCATTGATCAACTGCTTCGTTATTTGTCGGAAACAGAGGGCAGGCGCGCAGGCTTTCGGTAGAATCCGCGCCGCGGTCGCCGGTCTGGCACCTGCCACCTGTTTTACTTGAGGTTCGTGATGTCGCTGCACTTGATGACGCTGTTTTTCGCCCATCCCGCCAAATTGATCAATTTGCTGGCCTTGCTCTTTGCCTTCCCGGGCGGCTGGTTGCTGCACGCCACCCGTCGTCGCGAACTGCGCGCGATGGCCAGTTTGCAGGCGCAGCGCCAGAGCAGCCCCAACGTAGAGCCCACGCTGGACTGGGCGACCTTGCGCATGAACCGGTTTTTCTACATCTTCGGTTTTGCCTGCATGGGGATGGCGTTGCTGGTGTCGTGGATCAGCACTCAGGTTTGAATCTGAAGTAAACCCTGTGGCGAGGGGGCATGCCCCCGTTGGGCTGCGAAGCGGCCCCAAGAAGCTTGCGACTGCTACGCAGCCGAACGGGGGCAAGCCCCCTCGCCACAAAAAGCGCCGTTTTCACATCTGGCCGAAACCGCTTACAGCGGCAACCCTGCCTTCACCCGGTACTGATTGCGCACCGGCGTCGCATATTGCAGCACCAGGAATGGACGATGCTCTTCAGGGCAGGCATCCAGGCGGCGTTGCCATTCTTCCCGGGCCTTGGCCAGCTCCGCGGCCGGGAACACTTCGGCCGCTTTCGGCACCTGCAACTGCGAATCGGCGTCTTTCCACTGCGCGTAAGCCAGGTAGTGCACCGGGAACAGGCGGTATCCGCTGAGGATTTGCCTGTCCATCTCGACCGCCAATTGCTTGGTGTCTTCGAACAGTTCGGTGATCGGCGCGGCAAAGTTCACGTGCACCCGGCCCTTGTAGCCGGTGATGCCCTTGGCGATGCTCACGTCATCCTCGCCCGGCACCTTGGTGTAGCTGCCGGTGGTGGCGCGGATGTAAAGCTCGCGGGCCTTGGCCTGATCGCATGGGTCGTACTCGTAGCTGATCGACACCGGGGTCAGGTTCAGCGACTGAATGACTTCGCCGAACGGCTCGTCCTTGCGGCTCATGTGGAACATCTTGAGGATCGCCGATTCGGTACGATCGTCACCGTCCTTGGCGCGGCCTTCGGCCTGGGCGATCCAGATCGAGGCGCAATCGTTGCGGATCGAATGGTTGATGTACGCCGACAACAGTTGATAAGTCGCCATTTTCTCCCGGCGTCCGCTGATCGAGCGGTGCACGATGAAGCTCTTGTTCAGGCGCATCAGGTCGCTGACGAAAGGCTTTTGCAGCAGGTTGTCGCCAATGGCGATACGCGGGGTCGGCAGGCCTGCGTGGTACACGGCATAGTTGACGAAGGCCGGGTCCATCACAATGTCGCGGTGGTTGGCGATGAACAGGTAGGCGCTGCCGGACTTGAATTGCTCCACCCCGGTATAGGTAACACCGTCGGTGGCGCGCTCGATGGTATGGTCGACGTAATGCTCGACTTTGTCCTGTAACGTGGCCACGGAGGTAATGCCGGCAAACTCACGGCGCAGCCGATGGGCTATAAGAGGTTTGAGTGCCCAGCCTAAAGCGCCGGCGAAACGCGGGAAGCGAAAGTGGGTGAGGATATCTAGAAACGCCTTGTCGCCGAGCAGTCGTGCCAGCACTGCCGGGACTTCACTGTCGTCGTAAGGTCGGATGGCATCGAATTCGCCCATCATGCTCTCTTGTTAGAAACGGCTAGGGTAAGTAAAGGTTTTGATCGAAAACCGGCGGGGCACGGTCTGAAAAAGTAGCCAGACAAAAATAGCCCTGCAAATAGACCGGCGATTATACGCACAAGTCACCTGGGAGACCGCGATGCTGGAAACTACGCAATATGAATGTCCGTATTGTGGTGAGGAAGTCGAGACGACGCTGGATTTGTCCGGTGGCGATCAGACCTATATTGAAGACTGCCAGGTGTGCTGCCGGCCGATAACCTTCGTGTTGCAGGTTCATGATGAGGAATGGCATCTCGAAGTGTTCAGCGAAAACGAGTGAGGAGCGTGTATGCAGCGCATCTACGATCCGGAAAACCTGATGGAAGGCGAGTTGCTGCAAGGCATGCTCGCCAGCGAGGGTATCGAGGCGCATCTGGTGGGCCGTGATTTGCTCGGAGGCAGCGGCGAGTTGCCGATCTATGGCCTGCTCGGGCTGTCGGTCGAGAACGATCAGGCTGCTTACGCCCGCGAGCTGATCACCGCGTACAATGCCGCGCTGCCGCTGTCCGGCGATGAACCGGACAGCTTTCCCGGCACGCTGGTCTGTTAGGCTGGCGTTCGTTTGATCAAGAGCCGTGTTGCCCCATGTGTGGACGTTATGCCCTGTTTCGCTGGAACCCCGCCTTCGCGGCGCTGCCTGGTTTTCCCGCCGACCAGCAGGCGCAGTGGAACATTTCCCCCAATGATTCGGTGTTGATGCTGCGGGCCGAGCCTGACGGCCAGCGCACGCTGGCTCGTGCCCGCTGGGGCCTGACGCCCCCCTGGCTGACCGATCTGTCTCGCACCCCGGCCCACGCCCGCGCCGAAACCGTTGCCGAACAGCCAATGTTTCGCCAGGCCTTGCGCGAGCGCCGCTGCCTGTTGCCGGCCAATGGTTTCTACGAATGGCGCGGTACGACGCGCAAGCGCCCGTACTGGCTGACGCCGGGGGAGGGCTCGTCATTATTTTTTGCGGCGATCTGGGAGGCGTATCCGGTGCAGGAGCAGGTGTGGCTGAGTACCGCCGTGATTACCCAGCCGGCGGCGAGCCAGCGGCGGCCGTTGATTCTTGATGAGGCGGGGCAGGCCGCGTGGCTGGATCCCGAGACGCCGTTGCATGCTTTGCAAGCCTTGCTGGCCAGCGAGCCTGCCGCATTGCGCGAACGGGTCCTGGCCAACATGGTGAATGATCCGAAGCTCAATGGGCCGGAGTGCCTCACTCCGGGTTGAGTTATTGGGTGGCTGAACCGGCCCCATCGCGAGCAAGCTCGCGAGAGGGCCTGAAGGTCAAACCCTGAACTGATTGATCAAGCGTCGCTGCTGCTCGGCCAGCTTGGTCAAGTCCGCACTGGCCGCACTCGACTCATCCGCACCACCGGCCACTTCGTTGGCCACTTGGCCGATGTTGATCACGTTGCGGTTGATGTCGTCCGCCACTGCACTTTGCTCTTCAGCCGCGCTGGCAATCTGGGTGTTCATGTCGTTGATCACCGACACCGCTTGAGTAATGGTTTCCAGCGCTTCGGCAGCCTTGGCCGCGTGCTGCACGCTTTCGTCCGTGCGGTTCTGGCTGTCTTCCATGACCCGCACCACGTCCCGCGTGCCTTGTTGCAGCTGCTGAATCATGGCCTGGATTTCTTCGGTGGCCTTTTGCGTCTTCTGCGCCAGGTTACGCACCTCGTCGGCCACCACGGCAAAACCTCGGCCCTGTTCACCAGCGCGGGCGGCTTCGATGGCCGCGTTCAGGGCCAGCAGGTTGGTCTGCTCGGCGATCCCGCGAATGGCAGTGAGGATGGCGTTGATGTTTTCGCTGTCCTTGGCCAGGGTTTGCACCACGCCGACAGCCCGGCCGATTTCCACGGCGAGGGCGCCAATCGAGTTCGAGGTGTCGCGCACGATCTGCATGCCCTGGCTCGCGGCTTGGTCGGCATGGCTGGCGGCTTGTGCGGCCTGGGTCGCATTGCGCGCCACGTCCTGGGCGGTGGCGGTCATTTCCTGCACGGCGGTGGCCACCTGATCGATCTCGGCCATCTGCTTGTGCACACCGGTGTTGGTGCGGATGGCGATGTCGGCGGTGTGTTCCGACGAATCGCTGACGCTCTGCACCGACGTCACCACCTGGGTGATCATCGCCTGCAACTTGGCCAGGAAAGTATTGAAACCCTTGGCGATCGAGCCCAGTTCATCGGCACGGTCGCTGCTCAGGCGTCGGGTCAGGTCACCTTCGCCCTGGGCGATATCGTCGAGCATGGCCACCATCTGCTTGAGCGGGCGGGCGATGCCGTGGCCCACCAGCCAGATCACCAGCAAGCCGATACCGGCAATCACCAGGCCGACCATCGCCATGCCGAAGGTGTCGGATTTGCGCTGTGCGTCCAGGTCGGCCTGGAGTTTTTGCAGGTCGGCCATGACCGCATTCAGCGGCAATTGCAGCATCAGGGTCCAGCGGGCATCGGTCTGGCCGATGCCGAACGGCAGGTACAACTCGATCCGGCCCTGGGCCTTGTCGACGGTGTAGGTAACTTCGCCGCGCTTGAGATTGGCCATGTTGGCGATCTGTTTGCTGTCGAGGATGTCGCTGACCTTCTCGCCGAATTTGCCCGGATCCTTGGTGTAGGCAACGATCCGGCCATTGCCGCCGATCAGGGCCATTTCCCCGGCGCCGCTGTAGAGTTTCTGGTTGGCGCCCAGGAGCATTTCCTGGATGAAGTTCACCGACAGGTCGGCGCCGACGATGCCCTGGAAAGCGCCGTTGAGCATGATCGGTTCAATGAAGGAGGCGAGCATGACGATTTTATCGCCGACCTTATAAGGCGCCGGATCGATCACGCAGGATTTTTTGGTTTCTTTCGAGCACAGGTAGTACTCGCTGGCGCGTACGCCGGTGGACAGGGTCTTCTGGTCGTCGACGTCCACCAGTTTGTCCAGGCCCAGGGTGCCGTCGTCGTTGCGGAACCACCAGGGCAGGAAACGCCCGTTGGCGGCGTCGATGCCGACTACCTGGGTGCCGACGTAGGCCGCGTCGTTGTGATCCAGTGCGTCTTTTTCCCAACCGATGTAGGTGCCGAGGATTTTCGGGTTCTTGACCACGTTTTCCTTGATCAGGCCGATAAGTTGCTCGCGGCTGAGGCTCAGTGCCGGCTGGCCGTCGGCCCTCGGTGTGCCGATCAGGGCGTTCACTCGCACCAGTCCGCCGGCAATCAGCAGCGGTGCTTCGAGTTCGCGCTGGATCTGGCTGACCTGGGTTTGCGCCAGGGACGTCAGGCGCTGTTCGATGACTTGCTCGAATTGGGCCTGGGTCCGCTCCTGGACCATGTCTTGGGTCCGGGCGCCGGAGAACAGCGCGTACACCACCAGCGCTGCCACGACACTAAGGACAATGGCGCCGGCAAGGGCCGCCACGGAAAACTGGATCGACTTGAATTTCATGGGGGCTCCGCACGGGAAAGGACGTCTGCGGAGCTGTATCGGCAGGGTGTCGGGCGGGCATGAGCGTGGGCAGCTGAAATGACTGTTTTTGCATGCCGGATGTCGTAATTGAATCAATGCGCGTGTGATGAATTGCGGGTTGTCGCTGTATGTGAATTTTTTTCTACGGCGATGAGAGATTTGTCCGAATTGTGCGTCTTACATCCATTGTATCTGGCGTCGATACATTTCCACGCCTAGGATACGCGGCATGTTTTCTGGGAGTTTTTTGATGAACAAGATTTTGGTTGTCAGCGCACTGAGCACAGCGCTGCTGCTCACCGGTTGTCAGTCGGTCAATACCACCAGCGGCGGTGCCGTGGGCATTGAACGCAAGCAGTACATGTTCAGCATGTTGTCCTCGCAAGAGGTCGACCAGATGTACGCTCAGTCCTATCAGAAGACCGTGGGCGAAGCGTCCAGCAAAGGTGTGCTGGACAAAACCAGCGCTGAAGCCAGACGGGTTCAGGCGATTGCCGACCGGCTGATTGCCCAGGCGCCGACGTTTCGTCCGGACGCGGCCCAGTGGAAGTGGGAAGTCAACCTGATCAAGAGCGATGAGCTCAACGCCAACTGCGGCCCTGGCGGCAAGATCATCTTTTACACCGGGTTGATCGACACCCTGAAGCTGACCGACGATGAAATCGCCGCGATCATGGGCCATGAAATCGCCCACGCCCTGCGCGAGCACGGTCGTGAAGCGATGTCCAAGGCTTACGGCATCGAAATGGCCAAGCAGGGCGCCGGTGCCTTGTTAGGATTGGGGCAGGACACCATGGCCCTGGCCGATACCGTGGCCAACTACGGCATGACCTTGCCCAACAGCCGCGCCAATGAAAACGAGGCGGACCTGATTGGCCTGGAACTGGCCGCCCGCGCCGGTTACAACCCGAATGCCGCGATCACCCTGTGGAACAAGATGAGCAAGGTCTCGGATGGTGCGCCACCGGAGTTCATGAGTACTCACCCGGCGTCGTCGAGCCGTATTGCGGCGTTGCAGGCGGCGATTCCGAAAGTCATGCCGCTTTACGAGCAAGCCAAGAAGTCCTGATTGAGTTCAACAAAAGATGAGACTCCTCGGCTTTTGTGGCGAGGGAGCTTGCTCCCGCTCGGCTGCGGAGCAGTCGTAGATCCTGATTACGCGTCGAATCTGACAAAACGCGATCATCTGGTTTGGGGCTGCTATGCAGCCCAGCGGGAGCAAGCTCCCTCGCCACAATGACTGCCTTACCCCGTCAAACCCACCCGCTGCTCTGCATCGCCTTGTACACCGCGACAATCGCCAGGATGAAGAACGCCGACGCCGCCAGTCGACGGATCAGGGTCAGTGGCAATTTGTCCGCAGCAAAGTTACCGGCCAATACCACGGGCACGTTGGCAATCAGCATGCCGAGGGTGGTACCGATGATCACCAGCCAAAGCTCTGGATACTGGGCTGCGAGCATTACTGTCGCGATCTGCGTCTTGTCGCCGATTTCCGCCAGGAAGAACGCGATAAGCGTGGTCAGGAACGGCCCGAACTTGCGGGCGGTGCTGGCCTCGTCGTCATCCATCTTGTCCGGGACCAGGGTCCACAGCGCCGTGGCGGCGAAGCTCGCGGCGAGGATCCAGTGCAGCATCGTATCCGAGAAGAAACTCCCGACCCAGGCACCGACTGCACCGGCGGCCGCGTGGTTGGCCAGGGTCGCGGCGACGATACCGGCGATGATCGGCCAGGGCTTGCGGAAACGGGCAGCGAGAATGAGCGCGAGCAGTTGCGTCTTGTCGCCGATTTCGGCCAAGGCAACGATTGCGGTAGGTACGAGTAGTGAATCCAGCATCAGGGGTTTTCCTAAGGGGCGGGTCGACACGGCTATGACACGTACAGCCTTCCCGCCCCGGGTAAGGTGTTCGTGTCATAGGTCTTGTCAAACCCTGCGATCCATCTGATATGGATGCTTGGGTCGCATGCGCCATGGTCTGAGGACCAAGTATGTTGACGCATGCCGGACGAGCGTGGCGCTCGTGGGAGACTACTCCCCTAGGACGGAGCGGATTCTGCCTTTGCAAAACCCATTCGGCAAGCCTTCTTTTTCAAAAAAAGTTTCAGCCGCGCTTTGCCCGGTAGATTCTGAAACCCTGTCCTTCGGCCTTGATTGCACACACGCCCAGGTGCTCTTCGATCAGCGGTTGATACTTCAGGAAACTGTTCGCTACCAAGCGCAGTTCGCCACCGTTTTTCAGATGTTTGGCTGCTTTTCGCAGCAAGTTCTCCGTTGCGAAATAGTCGGTGTGTACGCCGACATGGAACGGCGGATTGCTCAGGATCGCACTCAAACCCATCGGCGCGGCATCGATTCCGTCACCGGTAATCACCTCGGCTTCCAGACCATTGGCAGCCAGGGTCAGGCGACTGCTGGCAGCGGCAAAGGCATCCACATCCAGCAACGTGACCTGGTTGTGTGGGTAACGACGTTTCACTGCCGCCCCCAGAACCCCTGCGCCGCAACCGAAATCGAGCAAGTGACCGCTGGGCAGTTTGTCCAGATGCTCCAGCAGCAGCGCGCTGCCACGATCCAGGCGACCATGGCTGAACACCCCTGGCAGGCTGATGACCTTCAACGGGCCTTCGGCCAGCGGCAGTTCGTAGGTCTGCGCCAGGCTTTCCAGCGGTTTGGCTTCAGGCGCGTTGGCCACAGTGACCAGCCAGAGCTGGCAGTGGCGCGCGCTGTCGAGTTTACGCGGCTTGCCGAACGGGTTGAGCTGTTTGGCGGCACCTTCGATGCCGCTTTTTTTCTCGCCGACCAGGTACAGCTCACGGCCGGCCAGCCGTGAGGCGAGGGCGTTGAGGATGTAGTCGGTCAGGTCCTTGGCCTTGGGCAGAAAGACCACCGCTGTATCGAACTCACGCTCTGGCGCATTCACGCCAAAATGGCTGCGCTCGGCGAAGCGGGCGTCCAGCGCGGCCTGATCGCCGGCGTGCCAGCACCAGCCATGAGCTTCGGGCAAACGGCCCAGCAAGTCGTCGGCGGGCAAACCGGCCAACAACACCGAACCCTGGAATAACTCGGCCTGACGAAGCAGTACTTCACTGCGCGGATCCATAACTGCTCCCGTGGAAAAAAAGTGCCGCAGTTTATCAACTGACGACCCGCAGCGCCTTACCGCTGAAGTATCCCAGTGCGTTTTCGCTCACTTGGCCAACGATTCTCTGGCGCGCTTCGCGGCTGCCCCATGCGTTGTGCGGGGTGACGATCAGGCGTGGGATGTCGTGGGCCAGCAGCGGATTGCCGTTGACGGGAGGCTCGACGCTCAGCACGTCAGTGGCGGCGCCCCCCAGATGCCCGTTGCGCAAGGCGTCGGCCAGCGCCTGTTCATCAATCAACCCACCGCGAGCGGTGTTGACCACGAACGCGCCGGGTTTCATCGAGGCCAGTTCACGGGCGCCGATGAAGTGGCGAGTGTGCTCGTTGAGCGGGCAGTGCAGAGTCAGCGCATCGACCTGTGGCAACAGTTCATTCAGTGGCAGGCGGTCCGGGCGGGCAGGGCGTCCGGGAATTTGCCCCAGCACAACGCGCATACCGAAGGCTTCAGCCAACCGTGCGACCGCGCCGCCCAATTCGCCATGTCCCAGCAGGCCAAGGGTTTTGCCTTCGAGTTCGACGATCGGGTAATCCAGCAAACAGAACTGTTTGGCCTGCTGCCAGCGGCCTTCGCCGACGGCTTTTTGATAATCGGCCAGGCGCGTGGCCAGGTTGAGCAGCAGCATGATCGTGTGCTGCGCCACCGACGGTGTGCCGTAACCCTGGCAGTTGCACACGGTAATCCCGTGGGTGCGGGCGGCGGCGAGATCGACGTTGTTGGTGCCGGTGGCGGTGATCAGGATCAGCTTGAGATCAGGGCTGGCGGCCATGGCGGCGGCATCGATGACAATTTTGTTGCTGATTGCGACGGTGGCACCCTTGAGGTGTTCGATGACTTGATCGGGCAAGGTCTGGGCGAACAGCTGCAAATCGCTGAAACAACTGCGCAGCGGGTCGAGGTCAAGGTCGCCGAGGTCCAGGGACGGGTGGTCGAGGAATACGGCGCGGCGAGTGTTCGTCATCAACTGTACCTTTTGTGCAATGAACTGAAGGCGTAATCTGCCGAGCCTACCAGATGAAATAAATAGTTACGCTTGGCCTGAAGGAGCCCCCATGTACTGGACAGAGTTCTTGACCGTTGCCCTGATTCACCTGCTGGCCGTGGCCAGCCCCGGCCCGGACTTTGCCGTGGTGGTGCGCGAGAGTGTTACCCACGGTCGCCGCGCTGGCACCTGGACCGCGCTGGGTGTGGGTACGGCGATTTTCCTGCACGTGGGTTACTCGCTGTTGGGTATCGGCCTGATCGTGTCCCAGTCGATCGTGCTGTTCAATGCCTTGAAATGGGCCGCTGCCGCTTACCTGCTGTACATCGGTTACAAGGCGCTGCGCGCGCAACCGGCCAAGCCTGTGGCGGACGATCTGCACAAGGAAGCCGGCGAGCGCACCGCCCGTGGTGCTTTCACTTCGGGTTTCGTCACCAACGGCCTCAACCCGAAAGCCACGCTGTTCTTCCTCTCGCTATTCACTGTGGTGATCAACCCGCACACGCCGCTGGCCGTGCAGGCCGGTTACGGGGTTTACCTGGCGGCAGCGACAGCGGGCTGGTTCTGCCTGGTGGCGATGTTGTTCAGCCAGCAGCGCGTACGCGCCGGTTTCGCCCGCATGGGCCACTGGTTCGACCGGACCATGGGCGCGGTGCTGATTGCGATTGGCGTGAAGCTGGCTTTTACCGAGATGCATTGATTCCGTAGTTACAACAGATCGAGAATCCTTGCGGGTGGTGGCGCAACGCTATCATTTGCAGGGTTCTGCAAATCATTCCTTTGGCTGATTTGGCTGGCGTTCAAGGGCACTACAGTGCGTACTTTCAGTCACGACCGTGCAGTCAGATTAAAGGGATTATTATGTTGCAGACTCGCGTTATCCCCCCGGCCGAAGGCGCTTATCAGTACCCGCTGTTGATCAAGCGGCTGCTGATGTCCGGTGCCCGTTATGAGAAAACCCGCGAGATCATCTACCGCGACAAGTTGCGCTATAGCTACCCGACCCTGATCGAACGGGTGGCCCGCCTGGCCAACGTATTGACAGCTGCCGGGGTCAAGCCCGGGGATGCCGTGGGTGTGATGGACTGGGACAGCCATCGTTACCTGGAATGCATGTTCGCCATCCCGATGATCGGCGCGGTGATCCATACCATCAACGTGCGCCTGTCGCCGGAACAGATCCTCTACACCATGAATCACGCCGAGGACCGCTTTGTGCTGGTCAACAGCGAGTTCGTCGGTCTCTACAAGGCCATCGAAGGGCATCTGACCACGGTCGACAAAACCCTGCTGCTGACTGACCTGCCGGAAAAAACCGCGGACCTGCCGAACCTCGTCGGTGAATACGAACAACTGCTGGCCGCAGCGAGCCCGCAGTACGACTTCCAGGATTTCGACGAAAACTCGGTCGCGACCACGTTCTATACCACCGGTACCACCGGCAACCCCAAGGGCGTGTACTTCACCCATCGGCAACTGGTGCTGCACACCATGGGCGTATCGACCATCATGGGCGCGATCGATAGCGTGCGCCTGCTGGGCACCAACGACGTGTACATGCCGATCACCCCGATGTTCCACGTGCACGCCTGGGGCTTGCCGTATGTGGCGACCATGCTCGGGCTCAAACAGGTGTATCCCGGCCGCTATGACCCGGAGTACCTGGTGGAGTTGTGGCGCAAGGAGAAGGTCACGTTCTCCCATTGCGTACCGACCATTTTGCAGATGGTCCTCAATGCCAAGGCCGCGCAGAACGTCGACTTCGGCGGCTGGAAAATCGTCATCGGCGGCAGCGCCCTGAACCGCACGTTGTACGAGGCGGCCAAGGCCAAAGGCATTCAGTTGACCGCCGCCTACGGCATGTCGGAAACCGGGCCACTGGTTTCGTGCGCACACTTGAACGATGAGCTGATGGCCGGTACCGAAGACGAACGCACCACTTACCGGATCAAGGCCGGCGTGCCGGGGCCACTGGTGGAGGCGGCGATCGTCGACACCGAGGGCAACTTCCTGCCCGCCGACGGCGAGACCCAGGGCGAGCTGGTGTTACGCGCACCGTGGCTGACCGAGGGTTATTTCAACGAGCCGCAGAAGGGGGCCGAGCTCTGGGCTGGAGGCTGGCTGCACACCGGTGACGTGGCGACCCTGGACAGCATGGGCGTGATCGACATTCGTGACCGGATCAAAGACGTGATCAAGACCGGTGGCGAGTGGATCTCCTCCCTGGACCTGGAAGACCTGATCAGCCGTCATGCGGCGGTACGTGAAGTAGCAGTGGTGGGGATCCCCGATCCGCAGTGGGGCGAGCGGCCGTTTGCCCTGCTGGTGCTGCGTGAGGGTCACGCAATCGGGGCGCGGGAACTCAAGGAACACCTCAAGCCGTTTGTGGAGCTGGGACACTTGAGCAAGTGGGCGATTCCGAGTCAGATTGCCCTTGTTACTGAAATTCCCAAGACCAGCGTCGGCAAGCTCGACAAGAAGCGCATTCGTGTTGACATCAGCGAATGGCAAGCCACCAACAGCACCTTCCTCTCGACGCTTTAAGCGTCTCCCGGCGTGCCCGAAAGGGCACGCCAGCCCCACCAAGCAAGCGCTTGGCTTGTCAAATCGAATTTTTCAGCCATCCTTGCCGTGCCGACGGGTGTCGGACTGGCGAAAGGACTGTTCCAGAGTGGCTGGCAACTGCAAATCACACTTTAGAGGGATCAAGCGCTACTACCTGCTGGCTATAGTCCGCTCAAGGATTTTTAAGAACGGGGCAACCGCACGAACCGGGGCGATGCAACTTTGGAATGACTTTGGGATGCCATGGCTCCCGGTTATCCACAGCGTTTTTAGAAGTGCTCTTGCCATAAAAATAAAATGCACATGGAGTAGCGTCGATGACATCAGTAAACCAGTTCTGGCGCCGGGCGAAACTGCCCCTGGCTGTCAGTCTTGCCTCTACGCTCGCCGGGCCAGCATTCGGCGTCAGTTTCAACGTCGGTGAAATCGAAGGTCAGTTCGACTCATCCCTGTCGGTTGGTGCCAGCTGGTCTACCGAGCAGCCGAACAAGAACCTCATTGGTGTCAACAACGGCGGCAAGGGTCTGTCCCAGACTTCTGATGACGGTCACCTGAACTTCAAGAGCGGAGAAACCTTCTCGAAGATCTTCAAGGGCATCCATGACCTTGAACTGAAATACGGCGATACCGGTGTTTTCGTCCGTGGCAAATACTGGTACGACTTTGAACTGAAGGACGAAAGCCGTCCGTTCAAGGACATCAGCGACGAGGGCCGCAAGGAAGGCGCCAAGTCCGCCGGCGGCCAGATCCTCGACGCCTTCGTCTACCACAACTACTCCATTGCCGATCAACCAGGCTCCGTGCGTCTGGGCAAGCAGGTCGTGAGCTGGGGTGAAAGTACCTTCATCGGTGGTGGCATCAACTCGATCAACCCGATCGACGTGTCCGCGTTCCGCCGTCCGGGTGCCGAGATCAAGGAAGGCCTGATCCCGGTCAACATGTTCTATGTGTCCCAGAGCCTGACCGAAAACCTGTCGGCCGAAGCGTTCTACCAAATTGAATGGGACCAGACCGTCGTCGACAACTGCGGCACGTTCTTCTCCCAGCCGGACATCGTTGCCGACGGCTGCGACGACAACCTGCGCGTACTGGCCAAGCGTTCGCAAATTCCGGCCATCGCCCTGGGGCCTTTGGCCGCCAACGGCGTCGACGTCAACAACGAGGGTGTTCTGGTGCGTCGCGGCGGCGATCGTGATGCCCGTGACAGCGGCCAGTGGGGCGCGTCCTTCAAGTACATGTTCGACCCGCTGGACACCGAATTCGGCGCCTATTTCATGAACTACCACAGCCGTGCGCCGATCTTCAGCGCCACCGGTGCGCCGCAGTCGGTCTACAACACTGCTGCGGCACTCCAAGGTGGCCCGTTTGCCGCGCTGGCGCCATTGCTGGTGGCGGGTAACTCGCAGTACTTCATCGAATACCCGGAAGACATCCGCCTCTACGGCCTGAGCTTTTCCACCACCCTGCCTACCGGTACGGCGTGGAGCGGTGAGATCAGCTACCGTCCGAACGCACCGGTGCAGCTCAACTCCACCGACATCCTCTTCTCCGGTGTCCGTCCTATAGGCAATAACAACCCGAACAACCCGTTGACCAATGCATCGCTGCTTACCGGTGTGCCGGGTCAGGACCTGCACGGGTATCGTCGCAAGGAAGTCACCCAGTTCCAGACCACCCTGACGCACTTCTTCGACCAGGTCATGGGCGCCAGCCGTCTGACCCTGGTAGGCGAAATAGGCGTGACCCACGTTGGCGGCCTGGAAAGCACTTCCGACGTTCGTTATGGCCGCGATCCGGTCTTCGGCCCGGGTGAGTTGCCAGCCTCTGGCGCGCTCGATACCTGCGTGACACTCAACAACAGCACCATCAGCGGTGCCGGCCCGGGTACGCCGACCAACAACCGCAGCCGCAACTGCACCGACGAAGGCTTCACCACCCCCACTTCGTGGGGCTACCGCGGTCGTGCCATCTGGGAATACAACGACGTGTTTGCTGGTGTGAACCTCAAGCCGAACGTTGCCTGGTCCCATGACGTGAGCGGTTACTCCCCTGGCCCTGGCGGCAACTTCGAGGAAGGCCGCAAAGCGGTGAGCCTGGGTGTCGACGCCGAGTACCAGAACACCTATACCGCGAGCCTGGCTTACACCAACTTCTTCGACGGCAAGTACACCACCGTGGATGACCGCGACTTCGTTGCGCTCAGCCTCGGCGTGAACTTCTAAGCACAGTATTTTCAGGACGAACACACATATGAAAATAACAAAGAGTCTGTTCCACGCCGGTGTTCTGGGCCTTTCGCTGCTGGCGACCAGCGTGATCGCGGCGGTACCCCAGGCCGAGGCCGACAAACTGGGCAAGAGCCTGACCCCGATGGGCGCTGAAATGGCGGGTAACGCCGACGGTTCGATCCCGGCCTGGAAGCCTATGGCGAAGAACGCCGGTACGGTCGACAGCAAAGGTTTCCTGTCCAATCCGTTCGCCAGCGAAAAACCGCTGTTCACAATCACGGCGCAGAACGTCGACCAGTACAAGGAAAAGCTCGCCCCGGGCCAGTACGCGATGTTCAAGCGCTACCCGGAAACCTTCAAGATGCCGGTCTATCCGTCCCATCGCGGTGCCACCGTGCCGGATGACGTTTTCGCTGCCATCAAGCGCAACGCCACCAACACCAACCTGGTGTCCGGCGGCAACGGCCTGGAAAACTTCGAGACCGCCGTGCCGTTCCCGATTCCGAAAAGCGGTGTGGAAGTCATCTGGAACCACATCACCCGTTATCGCGGGGGCAGCGTGACTCGCCTGGTGACCCAGGCCACGCCGCAGCCGAACGGCTCGTTCAGCCTGGTGTATTTCCAGGACCAGTTCGTGTTCCGCGACAAGATGAAGGACTACGACCCGAAAAACCCGGGCAACATCCTGTTCTACTTCAAGCAGAAAGTGACTGCGCCGGCTCGTCTGGCCGGTGGTGTGCTGCTGGTGCACGAGACCCTCGACCAGGTGAAGGAGCCGCGTTCGGCGTGGGTCTACAACGCCGGCCAGCGTCGTGTGCGCCGTGCGCCACAAGTGTCCTATGACGGCCCGGGTACCGCGGCCGATGGCCTGCGTACCTCCGATAACCTGGACATGTTCAACGGTGCACCGGATCGTTACGACTGGAAGCTCGAAGGCAAGAAAGAGATGTACATCGCCTCCGACGCCTACAAGCTCGACGACCCGAGCCTCAAGTACACCGACATCATCAAGGCCGGTCACATCAACCAGGACCTGGCGCGTTACGAGCTGCGCCGTGTGTGGCATGTGGTTGCCACCTTGAAGGAGGGGCAGCGTCACATCTACGCCAAGCGTGACTTCTACATCGACGAAGATACTTGGCAGGCAGCGGTCATTGACCATTACGACGGTCGTGGCCAACTGTGGCGTGTAGGTGAGGCCCATGCCGAGAACTACTACGACAAGCAAGTGCCGTGGTATGCCCTCGAAGCCCTGTATGACCTGCAATCGGGTCGTTACCTGGCGCTGGGCATGAAGAACGAAGAGAAGTCGGCCTATGACTTCGGCTTCCAGGCCACCACCAGCGACTTCACTCCGGCCGCCCTGCGTCAGGACGGTGTTCGCTAAGGTGAACTGAGTAGAAGCCGCACCCTCTGAAAACGCCCCGACTGGTTCGGGGCTTTTTTTTGCTTGTGCGCCAGGCATGGCGCGTTGCGCGTAAGCGCAACCAGCTTGGCTGTGGTGGCCTCGCTGGTGACTTGGAGGTGAAAGTCCTCTACACACCCGGCAAGGGGAAGTGTTAGCCAGAGGCAAGGGTGTCGCGGGTGACTGCGAATCTGAAGGAAGCCCGAGGCAAACTGCTGG
>NZ_JAHBDI010000033.1:0-281094 GCF_019956275.1 Pseudomonas sp. GL-RE-26 | reverse complement strand
GATTTGGGGTGGGTTTGATCATGGTGAAGCTCCATTCTTGGATTTGGAGTTCGCCATCACTGCGACCAAGCAGATGGGTGGCGAACCGTACGCAGGTTGGTCGACCAGGGAATGGAAACCCGGCAGGGCCAGGGCCCTCCCACGCACGGCTCGCCATTAAGCAAGCACAAAAATGCCGCTCGCGCGGCACTGTGCGCCATTCTAAACCCGGGCGACCAAACCCGATCACTGATTTTGCAGCGACCGACAAAGGCTAGAGATCGCGCTTCCGACGGACAACCTGAAAAGCGTGTCGGAGATATCAGGCCGAGTGTTAGCTCGCCTGCAGCTTTTGATCTTGATCCACCCGCCCCCTCGGAAGGCTGAGTGGAGGTGTTCATCCGGGGACGGGCGCGCAGCGCCGTTCGACGCAGTCGAACTCATTGCATGTAGGTCGAAGCGAAGCCGACCGGAGGGCAATGCCCCCGGATGAATACCGTAGCGAAGGAACGCCGAGCCTAAGCGAGGGGCCGTACGTAAGGGGCGAGACCTTTTGGTTCCTTTTGGGGCGTTTGCCAAAAGGGACTCGCCGTAAGGGCGAAACCGCCAGCCGCCGTTACCGCAGAAACGGATATGTACACAACCCAAACCACCAGCCTGGTCGGCCCAGAGGCCGCCAAGCCTCAGTGCGCCGTAACCCGCTGCTGCATCCCGGAACTACTGGGCGACAAAGCCAACGCCAACTGCGTCCGATTATGCATATGCGTCAACCGCAACACCTGCGACACATACAACTTCACCGTGTTCTCGGTAATCCCCAACTCACAGGCAATCTGATAATTGGTCTGCCCCTTGCCCACCAACCGCGCCACTTCCAGCTGCCGCGGAGACAGCTGATTGAAAATCGCCGGAGTCTCCGCCGCATCAGCATCAGCGACACCCCGGCCACCCGCGTCTGCCGCCTGCGGACCCCGCCGAACCTTGTCCAGGTCCTGGTACAGATCATCAATCGACTCGGACAGATACTGCAGCTTCTGATTCAAATGCCCCAACTGCAGGTTCTTGTGCCTCTCCTGCAAGGCCACTTCCTGCCGCTGCAAACCCTCGAACAATTCATTCAGATCGATCGGCTTCTGGTAATAGTCGGCAACGCCAGCGCGCAGGGCCTTGATCACGTCCTGCTTGTCGGCACACCCGGTGAGCATGATCGCCTCGAACGCCCGGTGCTTGCCCGATAGCCGTTGCAGCTCCTGCATCAACTCAATCCCGTCCATGCCGGGCATCTGAAGGTCCAGTAGCACCAGGCCGATATCGAGGTCTTCGTTGAAACGCTCGATCGCCTGATAGCCCGATTCGCAGGGAACACAACGGTAACCTTTGCCCTCCAGAAATTCGCAAAGTTCTTCAACGATCAATGGCGCATCGTCGACCACAAGGACTTTTACTGCCGAAGTAAACTTGCTCACGAGCAACTCCCTGTCAGGTCAAAGGTTGACCCGTCCCTCACCGACAGCCAGCGGTTGTACAACTCTGTCTGAAAAGTAGACGTAGTTTCAGGCTATGTACACAAAAGGCTCGACTAGTGGAACCAGGCAAATGTCAGCATCAGCCCCACCAACACGAAGGGTGCAAATGGCTGTTTCCTTGACATTTCTGGTGCCATATAAAAAAGATGGGTTCTAACCCCTTGACTCATATAAAGCCAGACTCTTGGCGCCAGCAGCAGCCAGAAGATGCTGGCCAATCCGGCGCCAATAAACGTGCCGAGCACGTGCATACCGTCCGTCGCAAGACCCAGGGCGGCCATGAGTTTCACGTCTGCACCACCCATTCGCTTCATGGCGTAGCCCGGTAGCGTTAAGCCCAGGGCCAACAAAAAAGCCCAGCCGCCCTGTTGTGCGTCGGCCCCCAGCCAGGTCGTGCCGCTCCACAGCAGCCACGCCAGGGCCAGGGCACCGACACCCAGGGTCAGGCCATTGGCGATGTGCCGTTGCCGGGCATCCTGTGCGGCGCAAAGCGCCAGCCAGATCAATAGGACAAAGCTCTGCATTCGGTAAAAAACGTCCGTTTTGGCTGAATGATTCTATGCTGACATTACTCAGTGTTGGTCAGGGTAGACGCACTCATGAAAGCCAGCCTCCCCCACAAACAAAAAGGCGCCGCCGCGATTGAATTCGCCCTGGTGTTCATCATTTTTTTTGGCGTGTTCTACGGCATCATCAGCTATAGCCTGCCGCTGCTGTTGATGCAGTCATTCAACCAGTCGACTGCCGAAGCCGTGCGCCGCAGCGTGGCGCTGGACCCGGCAACCCCCGGCTACAGCGCCGCGCTGATCGCCCGCGCCAAGGCAGAACTGACCACGCAAACAGCCTGGATTGCGCCGGCCCTGAACTTCAATGTCGCCACCGACGCCAATGTCACTTATGTGGGCGGGCTGCTGACAGTCCGCATCACCTACCCCACCAATAAAATCAGCGCCGTCATCCCGTTCCTGAACCTGCCCGGCATCGGTCGGGTGCCCAATCTGCCGGCGACCCTCACGGCCAGTGCGAGCCTGCAATTTTGAGTGCCGGGGACAAATTGTTCGGGCGCCTGCTCCACCGCCATCCGCCGCCTCCACCGGAGCCGCCGGAGGCACTGCGGGTGCACAGTTTCGGATTGCAGATGCAGCTCAATGCCGAGGGGCGTGTCGTTCAATTGAGCGGTCCGCTGCGGCACTTGCTGGCCCAGCAACCTCCCAGCGCACAGGCACCGCACCTGCTCGACTTCCTGTTGCCCCACAGCAGCCTCGCCATCGAAGGCTCGCCGGCGGACTGGCAGGGACAAACCCTGGACCTGGACTTTTACAGCCTCAACGGTCCGCCGCTGCATTTGCGCGGTTGGGTGCAACCCTTGGCCGATGCCTGGTTGTTGCAGATGCTGGACATCGGCGACTTGCTGCTCGAACGCCGGCAATCGCGCAACCGCGAACAGTGCCAGGTGCTGGCGCTGCAAATCGCCGGACAGTTACGCCTGTGTAGCCTGACTCGCCTACCCGAGATGCTGGCCGAACAACTGCAAAGCCTGGCCCAGCGTTTTCAGGTTCCGTGCATTGCCCTGGCCTTGCTCGATGAGCAGGAACAGGGTTGGCAAATTTACCAGCACTACGCGGCCCTCGATGCACCGCAACTTTGGCAAAACGGTCAACGCCTGGGCACGGGACTGGACAGTTTGAACGGCTCGGAACCGCAGCACCTGACCCCGCGTGAACACCCGCGCCTGCAAGGCACGTTCGGCAATACCGACGGCTTCGCCGTGCCTTATCACGATGCGCAAGGGGTGGTCGCCTGGTTGCTATGCGGCTTCTACACGGCGCAACAACGCGCCCCCGATGTCACGGAACGCGACTGGCTGCAAATCACCGCCGCGCTCGCCAGCCCCTTGCTCGAGCGCCTGCGCGAGCACCGGCATCATTTGCAACTGGAACGCCTGGAATCACTGCAAGCCTTGCTGGGAACCGGCTGGTGGGAAGTCATCAGCGACAGCGACGAGGTTCAGTTGGCACCTTCGCTGGCCACTACCCTGAACCTTGGTACGTCGCGTTTATCCATGCAGGACTGGCTCGAACAGGTGTATCCCGCCGACCGTGAAGAGCTGCGCATTTGCTTGCAAGACTTGCAGGAGACAGGCACTCCCCTGCTGCTGTGCGTGCGCCTGTATCGCCATTACGGTGCGTCCGCCCCCATCTGGTATCGCCTGCAAGGCCAGGCCCTGGGCGCGGGGAAAAACCGTCGCCTGGTGGGTTTCATGCTCGACATCAGCGACATCAAGAACCAGGAGCAGAGCGCCGCTGCCGCCCATGCACGCCTGGACAATCTGATCGCCAGCTCTCCGGCGGTGATTTACGTACAGCGCTATGTCGAAGGTGCGTTACACCCGGTGTTCTTCAGCGACAGCCTGTTGCCGCTGCTCGGCTGGACCCTCGCCGACTGCACCCCTGGGGCGCTGGTGGAACGGGTGCATCCCGACGATCGCCTGCAGTATTTCGAGCGCACGCGGCTGTTGCTGCGTGAAGGCTCGGTGCGCGCCCGGTATCGGATGCGCGACAGTCGCGGCGACTATCACTGGCTGCTGGATGAGGCGAAATTGTTGCGCGACGACCTCGGCTTGCCGGTGGAAGCCGTGGGCCTGTGGCTGGACATCACCGAAGCGACCCTGGCCACCGAACAGGTCAGGCAGAGTGAAGAACGCTACCGGATTCTGGTGGAAGACTCGCCGGCGATGATCTGCCGCTACCAGCCGGACCTGACCCTGACCTTCGGCAACCGTCCGTTGGCCACCTATCTGGAATTGGCGCCCGAGCAATTGCCGGGGGTGAACCTGGGCAACTGGATGTCCGGGGAACAGCGCGAGGCATTCACCCGACGGCTGGACCAGTTGAGCCCCGAGTTTCCGGTCAGTACCGCCGAGATCAACCTGCAACTGCCCGGCCGCGAACACGCCTGGTGGGTCTGGTCCGATCGCGGGGTGTTCGATGAACAGGGCCGGTTGCTCGAGGTCCAGGCCGTGGGGCGCGACAACACCGAGGTGCGGCGCTCGCAGCAGCAGCTCACACAAAGCGCGAAAATGGCCACCCTCGGAGAAATGGCCACCGGCCTGGCCCATGAGATCAACCAGCCGCTGAACGTGATGCGCATGGCCATCGTCAACGTACTCAAGCGCCTGAACAACGGCGACGTACAGGTCGATTACCTGATCGACAAGCTCACCCGCATCGACACCCAGGTACAACGCGCCGCGCGGGTGGTGGACCACATGCGGGTGTTCGGTCGCCGTTCGGAAATCGAGCAGCAACCGTTCAACCCGGCCCAGGCCATCGAAGGCACGCTGGCGCTGTTGTCCGAAGGGATGCGCGGCAAAGGCGTCGACCTGCGCATCAGCGAGACCGGTTTTGAAGTGCAAGTGCGCGGCTACGTCGATCAGCTTGAGCAGGTGCTGATCAACCTGATGGTCAACGCCCGGGATGCATTGCTCGGCAAGCGCGAGGCCGACCCCGATTTCAGACCGTGGATTTCGGTGTACGCCGAACGGGATACGCACTCGGTACGCCTGTGGGTCGAGGACAACGGCGGCGGTATCGACCCGCGTTTGCTGGAGCGGATTTTCGAGCCGTTCTTCACCACCAAACCCGTCGGCGTCGGCACGGGTTTGGGCTTGTCGGTAAGTTACGGCATCGTCGAGAACATGGGCGGAAAACTGAGCGTGCAAAACGCCACCGAGGGTGCGCGTTTCTGCATCGAACTGCCGATCGTGAAGCAGGACTAGATCACCAGCGCCGCTCGACCCGAGTGACAACTGAGGTTGGCACCCACTTCGACTTTGTTCAGGTCGATCCCCAGGCTCGCCAGCAACGTATTGATCAGCGTATCCAGTAACGGGCTGAGTACCGTATTGATCGCATTGACCAACGCAGTCGTGACCTCACTCAAAATACTGCCCAAGCCACCCACGATACTGCCCGACGGTCCATACATGTTCACGCCAAGGTTACTCACGGTGGTGCTCAGGCTGTTGACGATATTGGTCGTGGTAAAGGCGTAGTAAAACGGTGGCTGATTGATCTCCGGCAAGTTGGCAGCCGCTGGTGCGGAATAGACGTGGGACATGTTGGCATTTTGGGCAACCGCGGTGTTGACCATGATATCGATGCTACCGCCCACACCGGGCTGATGGTTGTAGCAGGTTGGCGGCAGGATCAGCAGCCGCTGGCAGGTCTGCACGCCGATATCGATGACCTTCAAAGGATTGACGTGGTTGCTGGGTGGGACAGTGGGCGAGCCAAACACATCGTCGGGATTGATCTGCCCGATCTTCAATCCGATCAGTGTGGTGGTGGTGCTGGTCGTCAGGCTTTTATTCGTCGTACTCACGCAACTGTAAGCCGTGACATAACTCCAGGCACCCGCCGCCTCCAGCGCCACGTCGATGCGAATCGGAGGTGGCAACAGCTTGATTTCCGGCGTGTCGCAGGGCACGAACAGCGCGCAGGTCAATGAGTTGACGACGCCTACCAGGTCCAGATGCAGCAATGAGTTCAGGGTGTTGGTCAGCGGTGCAACGAGATTGATAACAGCGTTGACCAAAGGCGTGATGGCGTCCAGCACGGGCAGGTTGATCGACAACAATGTCTTGATCTGAGCCGTGCGTACATAGATGCGGTTGGGGCCTAAAGGGGCCAATGCCGCGTTTTTAGGGTTGCCGATGGCCGACAGTTGCGGCGGCTCCATCACCTGCACCCGTGCAGTGATCTGCGCCAGGCCCGCGATGTTGATCGGCAAGGTCGCGACCACGGCATTCTTCTTGTTGGCCAGTTGCACAAACCCTTCAATCAGATCGAAGGCTTTCAGATTCACGGCAAGGGTCGAAATGTCGGTGCCACTTTCAACATGCAACATATTACCCAGCACAACGGACGTCGTACCCGCTGCCACCTTCAATGCTTGCAGGCTGACAATGGTTGCGGATGCTCCAAGTGTGCCGTTGGGGTCCAGTACATTGATGGCGGTCTGGATCAACTGGCTGACATTGACCGTTGTACCCAGTACCTGGTCGTAGCCGCCAGCGATCAGGCCGAGGTCAATTTTCAACCGATTGAGGTAGCCGAGCAGGCTGATGTCGGTATTGACCAATCCGTTCCAGCCCGCCGCACTGATACTGACGTTGCCTCCCAGCAATCCCCCGAAAAGCAGACTGGTAATGGCGGCCTTGCTGGTATCGAAGGTCAGGAGCGTACTGCGGATCGTCAATGAAGCCAGGGGGGGCTGCAGCGCAGCGACCGCCGTTGCGCTCAGCGTCAGCGTTGAGCCCGCTGGTGCACCGCCGGCCAACGCGCCGATGCCACCGGCAATACTCTGTTGCACGACATGGCTGGCGATAACCCGGATAGCCTCGCTTTTACTTGGGTCTGCACCGAATACCCGTAGGTTGTTGGCATCCAGGGTCAACGCACCGCACGCCACAGCCAGTGCGCGCCCAGTGGAGGGAATGGCGAAACCATTTCGTTGCGCGCTGGCGGTGGCATAGGTGTTCGCGGTTGAGCCACCGGAACAGTCTCCACCCCGGGTGGCGGCTTCAAGGGCGGCCATGTCAGCCACGCGCTGCAAACTGCGTTTTTCCAGGTACAGCCTGCCGGTATCGACCACCAACAACATGAATGCCAAAGCCAAAGTCAGGGTCAAAGCGGCCATCAAGCCGATCGCCCCCCGTTGCCGGGCCGGGCCGCGAAACTGCATGCGGGGAGACATGGCGCACTCCTTTGCCGGCGCACTGCCGGGCGCAACCTCCGTTGGTGAAAAGCAGTGTAGACAAGGGTGGGCAAGACTGCTGGCAACTTGCCAGTGCAGAATCGAGTAGGAGGCGGGGTTGCCCCCGCCGTCCTCTCACACCACCGTACGTACGGTTCCGTATACGGCGGTTCCTGCCTACTGACAAACAACGTCAGCGAGCTTGGTTCCGTTGATGTGTCGCCTGCGGTATCTAAGCGCCCAGACCGGCCCTCGGAGCTTCCGGCTCCTACCTCCTAATGGTCTTGACCTCCGCTACGCGGAGTTTCTGCTTTACGCTCCAACAGAGATCACACCCGACTATCCACTCATGGCAGGTTCAGCCCTTCATTACTCCGGTTTCGAGCAACTACTACGGCCTCTGCTGACTTCTGTCGCCCATCCCGTCATCTCGCGACGCCGGTAGCACATGGCAGGCTAAACAGATCTCCCAGGGTAATTCGCGCGACCTTCCTGCTTATGCCTGTCGGATCTACGTCGCAGCGTTCCGTGCAAGTATCGGGCTTTGAAGATATTGGCCTTCTTACCCCGCTGCGCCGCCTCTATCCGCTTCCTGTTCGTCAGGCCAGCATTTTGCCTCGGGCTTCCTTCAGATTCGCAGTCACCCGCGACACCCTTGCCTCTGGCTAACACTTCCCCTTGCCGGGTGTGTAGAGGACTTTCACCTCCAAGTCACCAGCGTGGCCACCACAGCCAAGCTGGTTGCGCTTACGCGCAACGCGCCATGCCTGGCGCACCAATAAAAAACCCCTGTGGGGGCACAGGGGTTGAGAGACTGGCTGATTCTAGGAGGCGTGCGGTGGATAGTTGGCCAATATCCGCGTGACCGTTTCCCAGATGGCATCGTGACGATCCGTCGGGTTTGGCGTGCGGCTGAGTATCTGTTCGTCACTGCCGCGCCACACCAGTTTGCCGTCCTTGCCATCGAGCAGGTCGATCTGGATGGTCGCCACTTTGTAACTGACGCTGCGGGTTTCGTTATACATGGGGGCGCCGTAGTAGCCATACCACGGGTTACCCCAGCCACCGCCGTAATTGGTGGTCACCTGTTGTTGCCGCTCTTCGACAACCAGGTAGGTCTGCACATTCAGATCGCCCTTGGCGCCTGCGGCGGCCGGGCGCAAACCGCGCTGATCCAGTTGATCGGCGACCGCCTGACGGATGCGCTGTTCGGTCAGGTCGCTCTTGATCCGTGGATCGTCGGGACGGTATTGCAGGGCGGGTTCTTTCCAGGTCCAGCTGCGATAGGCAGCAAAGTCGCGGCTGGCGTCGAAGTCATGATTGACCTGGTTGGCCGCACAGGCACTGAGCAGCGCGGCCACTGCCAGTAAAACAAAACGGCGGAACATGATGATTCTCCGGTTGAAGACATGATCCTGTGGAATGCTTCTTATCTACAAGAAGCTAACTAGGAGGATACGCCGACATTGCCTTTTCCACAGCCTTCCGTATGGCATCGGCCCGCTCGCTTTCGCTGCCCCGGTTGCCAGTTTCAGCGCTGGCGCTCCACACCGGCTGGCCGCTCTTGGCGTCATACATATCCACCTGAACCACTACGACTTGCTCCTGATAGGTACGAACGACCGGTACGGTGGCGTACCCGCCATATCCAGGGCCGTAGCCGTTGTAGCCACCATAACCGCCGCCGTAATAATCGTCCTGAACCTGACGCAAGCGGGTTTCCATCCGCAGGTCGGCGCTGACAAACAGGTCGGCCGGGCGATTGTCGTGCAGCGGGCGCAAGCCGCGTTGATCCAGCGCATTGCTGACCGCTTCGGCGATCTGCGCCGAATCGGCCCAGGCGGTGCCCGGTGGCAGATGCCCGTCGAGCCAGGCCCAACTGCGGTAGCGCCCATAGTCACGGGGTGCTGCCGGGTAAGCGCTGCGGTCAAAGGTCTTGGCGGCCTGGGGCGGCGCTGGTGGCAAAGGGTTGGACGTGGCGACATAGGGGTTGCTGCCCTGACAGGCAGCCAGCCCCAGGCAGAACACCAGTACACCTGAATGACTTTTCATTGCGTGCTCCGATCAGACAGGCCGACAGATCCAGTGCAAATAACGCCCAAGCCCGGCAAAGCTCGGATGACGACGGTGGGCCAGCTCCATTTCCAGCAGGTCTGCCAGCTCGACGCGAGCCTGGAACTCCACTGGCATGTAATCGTGAAAAACCCGCACGCCACTCATGGTTTCGACCTGCCACAGACCTTCAAGTTGCGTCGCCAGCTCGCGCGGATCAAGGGGCTGTTGCGGGGTCAGGCTCTGCTTTTCGCCGGCCATGTCGTTCTTGCGCATCTTGCGGAAATGGCCCTTGAGCAAGTTGCGATAAATCAGCGCATCGCGGTTGTAGAACGCCAGGGACAGCCAGCCGTCCGCCTTGGTCAGTTGATGCAACACCGGCAGGATGGCGTGGGGGTCGGCCAGCCATTCCAGCACGGCGTGGCACAGCACCAGGTCGTAGGGCTCGGTGAGCTGCCCCAGCAGCTCCTGCCACGGTGCCTGAATGAACGTGGCGTTCTGCCCGGCTTCGGCAAAGCGCTGGCGGGCGCCTTCGAGCATCGGCTCGGCAGGCTCGGCGAGAGTCACCTGATGGCCGCGCTGGGCCAGCCACAACGACATGTGGCCAAGGCCGGCGCCGATGTCCAGCACGCGCAGCGGCCGGTCGGGCAGGATTTCGGTCAGATCGGCCTGCAACACCGCCAGACGGATCGCGCCTTTGGCACCGCCGTAGATTTTTTCGGCGAAACGGGTCGCCAGTTGATCGAAATGACGGTCGCTCATCAGCTGAACCTCCGTTCGCTGTCCGCCAGTTTGCTGCGCACTACTGCTTCCATGTCCAGGCCCAGCTCGCTGCACAACAGCAACAGATAAAGCACGATGTCACCGACTTCCTGCCCGGCGTGGGCGAGTTTGTCCGCCGGCAACTGGCGTGACTGGTCTTCGGACAGCCACTGGAAAATTTCCACCAGCTCGGACATTTCCACGCTCGCGGCCATGGCCAGGTTTTTCGGGCTGTGAAATTGCCGCCAGTCATTGCGGTCACGGATGGCGTGCAGGCGTTCGGTCAGTTCAACAAGGTTCATCGGGCTCTCCTGAAGGCGTATAGCTTCGGGGGGATCACAGGTGAAGGCAAGGGGCAGAAGATGCATGCTCTGTGTGCAACCCTCTATGCTTGTGGGAACTCGGCAGCGTGATCAATAGCCCAAGACTCAATTCTCTTTAATCAGGACGTTCATTCCATGCAGGTAGAAGGTTTTTCCGAATGGCTCGGCCAGGTACTCGGCTCGATCATCCGTTTCATCGTTGATGGCCTCAGCGGGCTGTTCAATCTGTTGGGCAACGCCAGCAGCAACTTTGTCGAAGGCCTGTCCCAGGCGCTGGGCATGGATACCTCGGTCATCAGTATCGTGACCTTGATCCTCGGGCTGGTCCTGCTGTGGTCGGCGATCCGCGCCTTTCTCAATGCGTCGTTCATCATGGGTTTCATCTGGTTGGTGCTGGGGCTTTGGTTACTCAGCTGGATCATCCACTGACACCACATTGGATCTCTGGTGTTTTATGGATTGAGCTCACTTAGCCAATCCGTTTTCACCGCTACAATGCCTGCTCCCAAGGAGCCTGCATGTCCAACCTGACCGCCGACTGGCGCGACCGCCCTACCCATCGCCGGGTCTGGGCACTCGCTGCGCCGATGATTCTTTCGAACATTTCCGTACCGCTGGTGGCATTGGTCGACAGCACCGTCATCGGTCACCTGCCCCACGCCCATCAACTCGGCGCCGTAGCGGTCGGGGCCAGCCTGTACACCTTCCTTGCCTGGGCCATGGGCTTTCTGCGCATGGGCTCCACCGGGTTCGCCGCCCAGGCAGCGGGGCGCGGGGATGGCGCGGCCTTGCGGCAGATTCTGTTGCAAGGCCTACTGCTCGCCATGGGCCTGGCTGTGGTGTTGGGGGCGGTGGGCGTGCCATTGAGTGGGGTCGCATTGCACTTCATGCAACCGTCCGCTGAGCTCGATCAACTGACCCGCGAGTTCTTCCACACCCGCCTGTTCGGCCTGCCAGCGGCGCTCGCCAGCTATGCACTGGTCGGCTGGTTTCTCGGCACCCAGAATGCCCGGGCGCCCCTGGCGATTTTGCTGAGCACCAATCTGGTCAACATTGCCCTGAACCTGTGGTTCGTCCTCGGCCTGGAATGGGGCGTCGTCGGTGCAGCCAGGGCCTCGGTGATTGCCGAATGGACCGGTGCACTGATCGGCTTGCTGATGACCCGCAAAGCCCTGCGCGCCTACCCCGGGCATATCGCTTGGGCAGCATTGGCGCTGTGGCAGAGTTGGCGGCCACTGCTGGCGGTCAACCGCGACATCTTCATCCGCAGCCTGGCGCTGCAATCGGTGTTCTTCCTGATCACGGTGCAAGGCGCACGGCTGGGCGATGCCACGGTTGCGGCCAACGCTCTTTTGCTCAATGGCCTGCTGCTGACCGCCCACGCCCTCGATGGCCTGGCCCACGCCGTCGAAGCCCTGTGCGGACATGCCCTTGGCGCCCGTGACCGCGATGCCCTGCGCCGTTCATTGGTGGTGGCCGGTGGCTGGTCGTTGCTGGCAAGCCTGGGCTTTGCCGCGCTGTTTCTGTTCGCCGGGCATCTGTTCATCGAGATGCAGACCGACATTCAGAGTGTGCGTGACACCGCGTTCATCTACCTGCCCTATCTCGCCGTACTGCCGCTGATTGCCGTCTGGAGTTACCTGCTCGACGGCCTGTTCATCGGCGCCACCCGCGCCCGGGAAATGCGCAACGGCATGCTGCTGACCGTGGCACTGGTGCTGCCCTTCGGCTGGGTACTGCAAGGCGGGGGCAACCATGGCCTGTGGATAACCTTTCTGTTGTTCATGCTGCTGCGCAGTCTGACCCTCGGTGTGATCGCCTGGCGCCTGCGCCGCAACGATGGCTGGTTCGTCGGTAGCACTCACTGAACGGGCGTAGCCCCGACAATATTCGACCTCATGTCCAGGGTCGATCGTTCTGCCACAGGCGACGCAGGCTATCGAGTCGCTCCTGTTGAGTCCCACCCGGCAGCGGCTGCACGGGCACGGCGTCGGGATACTGCAGGCGTAGCCATATCCAGCCATCAAGCACCGGGCGCTCGCTGAAACCCAGCGCCAGCCCTTCCTCCACATAGGTCCACAGACGGGGAAAGTCGACACCGGTGGATCGGTTCCAACGCCAGGCATGCTGTTCCAGCAGGCAGGTTTGCAATTTTCCCTGCTGCCCGGCGCTGAGGCTTTCCTCGACTGCCAACGTTCTGACCGCCAACCCCGGGTTGGACAAGCGCTGCCAGCCCTCACATCCCATCGCACGGTCGGCCCAACTGCCGCCGAACCAGCGTAACTGGTGGATAGGCCCTAGCCAGCGACTCAGTTCAACGGCATCGCAGGCATCGAAAAAATAACTGGCCGTAGTTGGGTTGTAGTAACTCAAAAGGGCCCGGTGCAGGCCCAGCGTGACCGTGAGCATGCGCCGCAATTGTGCCAGCAACGACGCAGCGCCGGCCTCGCTGGTCATCAGCAATCCGGGCCAGCGTTGTCCGTCAACGATGCATAAATCGGCCAGTGCCGGGCAGGTGCGCAGATCGACCAGGACCGGCCCCTGTTCGTGCAGAGCATGCCACTCCGTGCCGTCGAACAACCCGAACCATCGGGCCTGGGCAAACATCTGCCGAAGATTGACACCCGCCTGTGGCGTGCCCGGCACATCCAGCAACAGCCATTGCGGGGGTACCTCAGGCGTGCGTGTGGCGATCATGCTCCAGAGCTCTGGCCAAGCTGCGTCGCCAGACGACAGGTGCACAAAGCCTGTGCGCAATGGTTGAAGCTGCCGCCACCGGGTAGCAGGCACAACATCAGCAATGGCTCCCCCGAGCGCAACCATTGTTCCAGGCCCTCTTCATGGGCGCAGGTGGGCTGGGGTGTATCCTCGATCATTGCCGGTGCATGCAGCAACCCGGTTATCTGCGGTTGATCGGGATCGCCCTCGACAAAACTCACGACCAGCTCAGTCCCTTCCCGCAATGGCGAGAGCGTCGAGGCCTGCAACTGCCTGGCCAGGGGCAGCCAGCAATGACTAGGCGCAGCCCCTTCGCCTTGATAAAGCCAGTCGAATTGCACCGGTACCGGCCTTGCCGGGTCGGGGCCTGGCTCATCGACCTCGACGACCCACGCCCGTTGCGGGCCATGCATCCTTGGTTTGACCGTCGCACAGGGCGGCTCGATGGGTGCCGGCCAGTGCAGGGCACGGGCCTGATTGTGGTAAGGCTTCATCGTATCCTGGCTGCCCCAATGCTCAACGCGTGTCAGCAGCCAGAGCCGATTGCAATCGGCAACCGGATGACCGGACAGCGGCATCAGCCGACCGCTGCGCAAGGTCGCCAGGTCCGTCCGGCATTCGGCGCTCTGCACCGCTGTCCCACCGCTGCACTGACGTTCGAACTGCCGCACCGCCGGCCGATCGCCTCCGCTGCGCACGACCGCAGGTTCGCCGGTTGGAAAATGCTGCCGGTCATCCCCAAACACCACACAGTGCCCGCGGGCCCGGTGTTCGAAGTGGTAGTGAAGCCCTTCCTGGGCGCACAGTCGCTGGAGAAATTGCAGGTCTGACTCTCGATATTGCGTGCAAAAATCCCGGGGCAGGTATTCGCCGCTTAGCTCCAGACGTCGATCCTTGCCGGTAATGCCGTGCTCCTTGAGCACCTGGTCGAGGATTTGCGGCACTGAGCGGGCACTGAAGATTCGTTGGCTGAAGCGCTGGGCCAGACAAGCCAGCCTTGGCCCCAGTCGCACCTGGCAGAGTCTGGGTCCGCTGGCGTGGTCGTGCTGGACGAGCTCATGCAATTGTCCATGCACGCGGCTTCCGGCTGGTCCGAAATGCAACGAGGCCGGGCGGTACAGCAAACTGGCAAGGTCAAGCACCGGGTCTTCGATCAGCAGTTCCAGGTCGAACGCGAACGGCTCGCTGATGGCTTCTCTGCCGGTAAAGGCCAGAACCTCTAAGGAATCGGGCAGACCTGCTACATCCAGACGAAATGAAGGTTCGCTGACTGGATTGAACATCGGCGTTTCTCTACAGGAGGGGCGGCCGGGGATTCTCGCTGAGAGACATGGCCGAGTAGAGTGCCGAAATACAAATTAGGAAATAACCTACGCGAAAAGAGGACCAAATGCGCCGAGTTGTCGAAGATGCTGGAAATTTCGCCTGGAACAGGAGAATTGCCGCACCAGGTCATCTGAAATTTCCGCAGCGAACGGAAATTTTTCAGACAACCTGATGTGTGCGGCGCCTTACCTCAAGAAGACAGGTAAGACGAACGGGTCAGCCCCAGACGCAAGGCATCGAGGAACTGCGTGCGCTCGGTTGCGCTGATACGGGCATTGGCGCACTTGTCGCGGTAGTGAGTCATCAGTTCTTCCGGCGACAAGTGCACGTAGCGCAGCATGTCTTCGATGGTGTCGTGGGTTTCGATACCGGCGTGGTACACGCTGCCGTCGGCGTTCTGGTAGATGTTCACCGAGTCGGTATCACCGAACAGGTTGTGCATGTCGCCAAGAATTTCCTGGTAGGCACCGACCAGGAACACACCCAGCAAGTAGTCTTCACCTGCGTTCAGCGCGTGCACCGGCAAGCTGGTCTCGATGCTCTGCTCGTCGACGTACTGGTTGATCTTGCCGTCGGAGTCACAGGTCAGGTCTTGCAGTACCGCACGACGCAGCGGCTCTTCGTCGAGACGGTGCAGCGGGATGATCGGCAGGACCTGGTCGATGGCCCAGGTGTCCGGCAGGCTCTGGAACACCGAGAAGTTGCAGATGTACTTGTCGGCCAGCTTGTCGTTGAGTTCGTCCAGCACCTGACGGTGGGAACGCTGGCGGGCCTTCAACGAATTGTGCAGGCGACGGCACACGGCGAAGTAGCACTGCTCGGCCAAGGCTTTCTCGGCCAGGGTCAGCTTGCCGTCGGCGTACTGGGAGGCAATATCACTCATGTAGTGCGTGGCGCGCCAGTAGGTTTCGGTGACCATCTCGATGTCGGTCGGACCCAGCAGGTCCACCAGCCACTGCACGGTTTCCGGCAGCGCTTCCTTGTTCTCGATCTGCGGCACGTCGTCGTTGTGTTTCTCGACGTCGGTCACCTGGATCACCAGCATGGCGTGGTGCGCGGTCAGGGAACGGCCGCTTTCGGAGAAGATGTTCGGGTGCGGCAGGCTCTGCGCATCGCAGAACTCCTTGAGCATCCCGACCACGACACCGGCGTAGTCGTCCATGTCGTAGTTGATCGAACTGGCGTTACGCGAGTGTGTGCCGTCGTAGTCCACGCCCAGGCCACCGCCGACGTCGATGTGGTCCACCGGCAGGCCGAGGTTGCGCAACTCGCCGTAGTAACGGATCGCTTCCTTGAAACCGTGCTGGTAGTCCGCCAGGTTGGCGATCTGCGAACCCATGTGGAAGTGCAGCAGGCGAATGCCCTGGTCCAGGCCGGCTGCGCGGAAACGCTCGACCACCGACAGCAGTTGCGCCGCCGACAGGCCGAACTTGGATTTCTCGCCGCCGGTGTCCGCCCACTTGCTCGAGGCCAGGGATGACAGGCGCACGCGCAGGCCGACCTGAGGCTTGACCTTGAGCGAGTTGGCTTCTTCGATCACCAGGCCGACTTCGGATTCTTTCTCGATCACGATGAACACGTTGTGACCGAGCTTCTGGCCCATCAACGCCAGGCGAATGAATTCGCGGTCCTTGTAGCCGTTGCAGACGATGGTGCCGCCCTTCGGCGCCAGTGCCAGCACTGCCAGCAGTTCAGGCTTGGACCCGGCTTCCAGGCCGATGGAAACGTTCTGGGTGGCGATGATGTTCTCGATCACCGCTTCCTGCTGGTTCACCTTGATCGGGTACAGCGCGGTGTACTTGCTCTGGTATTCCAGGCGCTCGATGTTCGAATCGAACGCGCCGGTCAGCTGACGCACGCGGTCTTGCAGGATGTCCGGGAAACGGACCAGCAACGGCAAGGACAGGCCGCTTTTGCGCAGCTGGTCGACTTGCTCGTACAGGTCGATAGGCGAGCTGCTCGGACCGTTCGGACGAACTTCGACGCGACCGGCGTCATTGATCGCGAAATACCCGGCCCCCCAATGGCGAATCCCGTAAACACTGCGGCTGTCCGCAACTGTCCATTGGCTGCCATCGTCTTTGCGTGTGCGTCGTACGGACATCGAAGTCCCCTATAAAGAAGTCATAGTGCGTCGCCTGGGTTCAGGCCGGCGCAGTCTAAAGAATGAAAGTGACGGTTCGTCAACGAGGCAATAGACCCCGCCGACCGCAGTGAGTTTAGAAACCGGTCATGAACAGGCTCTGTGAAAACCATGTAGACGATGCCGGACCTGAATGTCATCAGGACCGGATCAAGCCGAGGGTGGTTTTCACAGAGGCTGCTAGCCGCCGGACTTCTTCGCCTTGAAACCGAGCTTGATCAGTTCTGCCAAGAGTAGCTCGACATGATCACCCTGGATTTCGATGACACCGTCTTTCAGCGCCCCACCGGTACCGCAACGTTTCTTCAACGTCGTGGCCAGGTCCTTGAGCGCGTCTTCAGCCAATGGCACGCCGGTGATGGTGGTCACCGTCTTGCCGCCACGGCCCTTGCTTTCGCGACGCACGCGAGCGATGCCGTCGCCGGCCGGGATAACGGTCTGTTTGCAGATGCAGGCGTCCACCGGTTTACTGCATTCCGGGCAATGACGACCTGCGTCGGTGGAAAATACCAGGCCGCCCAGGGCGGCGAAGGATGCGGCTTTTTTGGCCACCGGCAATCCTCTTCGGAGGACAAAGACTGGTCGCAGCACTTGGGAAGGCTATCGACCGCGAAGCCCCACTCAGGCAGGGGCAGCGCTACTGAACCGGATGCCCTACAAAAAGGAGCGCCGGTTCAGTTTAAAAAGGTCGCGCAGTGTAACGGCAAAAACGCCGATTGCTAAGAGCCAATCGGCGCCAATTTATAGCTGTTTTGCGACGTCGATCCGGCGTGAGCGCAAATAGCGCTTCAACGCGGCCAGAGAGTCCGGGCAATAAGGCTTTTGCTCGATTTCCAGCATGACCTGATCGATGGGGATAAAGCGCGCTTCGAGCACCTCTTCCGGTTGCAGGATCAACGGGCCGTCCCACACCGCCGAGAACGCCGAACACCACAGGCGATTGCCGGTGTCCTCGAAGAAAAAGTGGTCATGGGCGGTCAGCTCCACGCCACTCACGCCCAGTTCTTCCTCCAGCTCCCTTGCCGCCGACTCGGCGTAGGTTTCACTGGCGAGCACCATGCCCCCCGCCGCCACGTCCCAGTAACCGGGATAGATCGCCTTGCTCAGGGTGCGCCGGTGCACGCACAGTTCGCCAGCGGAGTTGAACAACATAATGTAGGTGCCGCGCCCGATCAGCCCGCGCTCGCGCAAATCGGAACGGACCAGGGCGCCGAGCAGGTTGTCCTGCTCGTCGACCCAGGCGATCTGTTCGGCATCGGAGGCCGCACGATGCGCAGCCTCCCTTGCATTATCGACCATGACTCAGCCCTGATTGAGCAATTGACGCAAATCGATCACCGCGGCGTTGGCCCGGGAAATGTAGTTGGCCATGACCAACGAGTGGTTCGCCAGTACGCCGAAGCCGCTGCCGTTGAGGATCATCGGGCTCCACACCGGCTCCTGCGACGCTTCCAGTTCACGAATGATCTGGCGCACGCTGACCGTGGCGTTCTTCTTGGCCAGCACATCGGCGAAATCGACTTCGATGGCGCGCAGCAAGTGCGACAAGGCCCAGGCCTGGCCGCGAGCCTCGTAGAACACGTTGTCGATCTGCAGCCATGGAGTTTCGACGATTTCCTCATCGACTTGCGGCGCCACACCCGGCGTCACCACCTCGGTCTTCAGCGCAGTGTTGAGCTTGACCCGGCCGACACTGGCCGACAGCCGTTGCGACAGCGAGCCGAGACGGGTGCCGACGTCACCCAGCCAGTTGTTCAGGTTGTCGGCGCGGGCATAGAACAACGCGCTCTTCTGGTTCGGATCGGACAGGCGCGCCTGATAGCGGCTCAGGGAATTGATGCCTTCCTGGTACTCGGACTCACTGGACGGCAGCACCCAGCTCTTGTTGTCGAAGTTGAAACGCGGCTCGGCCTTGGCCAGGTCGGCATCTTCGGCGGACTGCGACTGCGAACGGGCGAAGTCTTTACGCAGTGCGCGGCTCAGGTCGCGGACCTGAACCAGCACGCCATATTCCCAGCTCGGCATGTTGTCCATCCACAGGCCTGGCGGGAATCGGTCGTTGGAGATATAGCCGCCCGGCTTGGTCAACAAGGTGCCAGCGACGGTCTTGAGGGTTTCCACCGTGGTGTAGCCGACAACCATCTGCTTGCCTTCTTTCTCGGCCGCCAGTTGAGCGGTTTGCTGGACCGGGAACAGCGCCGGCTCCTGGCTCCAGTACCAGCCCAGGACACTCGCCACCAACAGGTAGATGCCCAGCAGAGTGGCCAGCGCCCGGCTGAACAACAGACCGCCCAGATAACTGCGGGTCTCCGACTTCGGTTCAGCGGCACGTTCAGGCGCACTGTCTGTGCGGTTCTTCCAGTCCAGCATGGCGATATCCTTTCAAGCTCTTGAGTTCAACGGTTCGACCACAACCATACAACAACGTGCCTTGGCCCGGCACCCGCCATCGCACCGATGCGGAAAATTACCGGGCTTGCGGATCAAACGAGTGCCTGTGCACCCGACGTCGCCGCAGCCATCGAAATCCACCCCTAATGGTTTGGATTGCCAGGCTAAGGGAATCCCCGACCCCCTGAAACCCAAAAAAACGTGCCGATCAGCACCGGCAAAAAATCATGAATGGCCGGTTGTCAGCCACTTGCCCATTTCCACCTCATACCCGCCAAGTGCCCTGATTCAAGCACTTCGCCCCCTGTAAACCGCGACTAGAAAGGCTCGAACAAGACCGCTCAGTCACAAACTGAATGAAGTCACATTGCAGATTATTGACGTACAGCACTCATGCAATGAAAAAGTGGTGCTAGCATAGAGCCACCACTCGACCTCAGTGTGCACCCTAACTAGTAGTCAGGATATGACCGAGCCAGAAGACCCCAGCCGCGAGCGCCTCAAGCACCACTTTGCCCAGCGGGTAATTCATCAGGCTCGTCAGATTCTTGAGATATGGCAGCGCCTGCAACGCAGTGAGTGGTCCACCGCCGACCTTTCGGAACTGAGCGAGGCCAATCTGCGCCTGCTGCGTTTCGCCGAGCGTTTCGAACAACCGGAACACACGCAACTGGCACGCCACATCGGTCAGTCCCTGGAGGCGGTCGACGCCAATCGCGGACGCCTGAGCAGCGGCCTGATCACCGACCTCAATCGCTTGATGCAGCGCCTGTCACGCACTGGCCTGCGCCATGGCGACCAACTCGATCAAACCTTCCTGCCACCGCTGCGCAAGCCCATCTACGTGATGCTGCAGGATCACGACCGTGCCGAGCGTCTGGCTAAGCAGCTGGAGTTCTTCGGCCTCAGCGCCCAGTCCCTGGACAGCGTAGATGCGTTTCGCTCATCGATGGTCGAGCGCCTGCCGGCCGCGATTGTCATGGACGTGGATTTCAGTGGCACCGGCGTCGGCCTGAAGCTGGCTGCCGAAGCCCAGGAAGGCCTCGATCATCAGCTGCCGCTGCTGTTCTTCAGCCTGCACGAAACCGATACCCCGACCCGCCTGGCCGCCGTGCGTGCCGGTGGCCAGGAGTTCCTTACCGGCACCCTCGAAGCGTCGAGCCTGCTGGAGAAGATCGAAGTCCTGACCTGCGTCGCCCAGTACGAGCCTTATAAAGTGCTGATCATCGACGACTCCCGCGCGCAGGCCCTGCATACCGAGCGCCTGCTCAACAGCGCCGGGATCGTCACCCGGACCTTGATCGAGCCGATCCAGGCCATGGCCGAACTGGCGGACTTCCAGCCGGACCTGATCATCCTCGACATGTACATGCCGGCCTGCACCGGTACGGAACTGGCCAAGGTGATTCGCCATAACGACCGTTACGTCAGCGTACCGATCATTTACTTGTCGGCCGAAGACGACCTGGACAAGCAACTCGACGCCATGAGCGAAGGCGGCGATGACTTCCTGACCAAACCGATCAAGCCCCGACACCTGATCACCACCGTGCGCAACCGCGCAGCGCGAGCACGCAACCTCAAGGCACGGATGGTCCGCGACAGCCTCACTGGGCTGTACAACCACACGCACATTCTGCAATTGCTCGAAGACTGCTCGTTCCGCGCCCGCCGCGAAAGCAAGCCGCTGAGCTTTGCCATGCTCGACATCGACCACTTCAAACGGGTCAATGACAGCCACGGCCACCCCATGGGCGACCGGGTGATCAAGAGCCTGGCGCTGTTTCTCAAGCAACGCCTGCGCAAAACCGACTTCATCGGCCGCTACGGTGGTGAGGAATTCGCCATCGTCATGCCGGACACCGATATCGACGCGGCCTACAACGTGCTCAATGAAATCCGTCAGCGCTTTGCCGAGATTCACTATCCTGCGCAACCCGAGGATCTGTGGTGCACCTTCAGCGCCGGAGTGGTTGAGCTTTGCGAAAGCTCCGACAGCCTGATGATGGCCAGCCAGGCGGACGAAGCGCTGTATCGCGCCAAACACGGCGGACGCAATCGCGTCCAGGCTGCGCGGACGTCAAAGCAAAGTGCCACTTTTTTATCGGAATCGACCGATACGGTCATAACCCTGTAACAGAAACGCAATAACTTCAGGCACTTACCATTTCTGCCGTTGGTAGTCCGTAATGCGCCTGAAGCTGCTGACCAATCTCAATACCCTCCTTCTGGTGGCCGTGTGCGTGGCCCTCGGCGCTACGCTGTGGTGGTCCCAAAAAGCCCTCGAGCGTCCGTATCTATTAATGGAGCGCTACCTGGGCCTGTCGCAGCAGTTTCAGAATGACGTCGCCCGCAGCGTCGAGGATTACCTGGGCAGCGGCGACGCGCTACGCTTGAGCAGTGCCGCCCAAGGCATCGACAGCCTGAAAAAAGAACTCGACGAATTGCCGCCGGCCCTGGCCGAGACATTGCGCCCCAGCCTGTCGACCCTTGAAGAATTCAGCAAAACCGACCTGCTGGCCGCCGGCAAACTGGCGGGCGATCCGCAGGCCTTGCTGCTACAGGCCGAGCGCGAGCTGGGGGCCAGTCTCGATCAGCTCAGCCAGTACGCCAGTGGCAATGCGGCCTACCTGACGCCGCTGCTCACGGCATCGCAACATTTGGGGAAATTGTCCCTGGCCCGGGACAAACTGGTCAGCAGCGGCCGCAGTGAACTGGCCGCCGATGTCGAACGCGAAGTGGCCAACATCCGCACCCAGGCAGAGAAACTCGACGCCCTGCCTTTGCTGGGCGTAACCACCAGCAGCGAATCGATCACCGATGATTTCGCCTCGATGATGGGCCTTGAGACAAAGGAAAAAGCCGTTGCCGAAGATGCCGGCGTCGGCCTCAAGCGCGAGTTCAACAGCCTGCTCACCCGCTACCCGGCCGAGCTCTCGCGCACTCGCGATCAGATCCGCAAACGCGCCGACCTCAGCGCGGCGACCCACCTGAAAATCGCCGACGTGCAACAGGCCATTGCCGGGCTGGAACCGGTAGTGCGCGCCCAGCACGGGCAGATCCAGAGTGAAGTGCGGCTGATGCAAGGCGTGATGATCGGCTTGATTCTGTTGATCGCCCTGCTGATCGACACCCTGCAGCGCAAACTGGCGCGGACCCTGACCAACCTCGCCCCGGCCCTCTCGACCTGGGCCGAAGGCGACTTCAGTCGCGACATTCAACTGGGCAACACCAACCGCGAATTGCATGACATTGAAGCCTCGCTCAACCGCTTGCGCGCCTATCTGGTGGACCTGGTGGGGACCATTCGCCGCAATGCCGAGCAGGTGGCCGGCAGCAGCCGCACCCTGGCCGACCTGAGCAACGACCTGCATGAAGGTGCCGAGCATCAGGCCGGCGACACGGCACTGATCCGCGACTCCCTCAGCGAACTGGAAGCGACCATTCAACAAGTCGCCGACGACGCCAGCCAGGCCGCCGACGCCAGCCGCCACGCCGGCCTGGCCGTGGAGCACGGACAGAAAGTCATCGGCCTGAGCCTCACCGGCCTGCATGCGCTGGTGGATGAAGTGCAAGGCAATGCGCAAATGATCGAACACCTGGCCGAAGAGTCGGCCACCATCGGCGGCGTGTTGACGGTGATCCGATCGATTGCCGACCAAACCAACCTGCTGGCCTTGAACGCCGCCATCGAGGCGGCCCGGGCCGGAGAAATGGGCCGAGGCTTTGCAGTGGTGGCCGAAGAGGTGCGCTCACTGGCGCAACGTACCGCCGGGGCCACGGCAGAAATCCAGACGCTGATCGCAGGGCTGCAAACCGCGGCTCGGCAATCGGTGGAAGGCATGCGCGCCCAGGTCGAACACGCCGAAGCCACGGCCAGCCAGGCACAGGCAGCCGATGGTGCGCTGGATAAAATCGTCGGGGCGATCCGGACAATTTCCGACACGGCGGTACGTATCGCCGATGTCACCGCCCAGCAAAGCGGCGCTGTCAGCGAAATCCGTGACCACAGCGAGAGGATTCACCAGTTGGGTGGGGATAACCTGCTGCGCATTGGCGAAGGGCGTGAGCAAGGGGAGAACTTGCTGGTGCTGGGTGGGCGACTGCATACCGCCGTTCAAGCCTTTCGCGTCTGATCCACCGCTATCGCGGGCAAGCCCGCTCCCACAGGGTAGGGAGTGTTCACAGATCTTGTGAGCACCATCAATACTTGTGGGAGCGGGCTTGCCCGCGATGACGTCAGATCAATCACCACACATCCTTGGCTCTGCACACTGCACTGCCGTCCGCTATCATCCCCCCAATTCCGATACGCGAGATCGTCATGCGCCGTTTGCTTTGCCTGCTGTTTTTAGTGTTCGCCCTGCCGGCCAGCGCCACTGGCTTGCTGGAGAACCGACCCAGCTCAAGCCTGGGCTCGATCAACAACAGCGCCGACTTCCTGCCGGTGCGCGAAGCTTTCCAGCTGAGCCTGGTAGACAGCACACCACAATCGATCAAGCTGCGTTTCGTCGCCACCGAAGGTTATTACCTCTACCGCCACCGCTTTCAATTTCGCGCCGATCCGGCCGATGTTGTCCTCGGCGCGGCGAAACTGCCTGACGGCCAGAAAAAGCACGATGAATACTTCGGCGATGTCGAGGTCTACCACGGCATTCTCGACGTCGAGTTGCCGCGCACCGACCAACGCGCGTTCACCCTGGCCGTGACCTATCAGGGATGCGCCGACAAAGGCCTGTGCTATCCGCCGGAAACCGAGCGCCTGAGCATCGACGGTAGCGGCGCTCCGGCGACGGCTTATCCATGGAACTGGCGCGAACTGGCGTTGTTCTTCCTCGCGGGCCTGGGCCTGACGTTCACGCCATGCGTGCTGCCTATGCTGCCGATCCTGTCCGGCGTGGTGCTGCGCGGTCAGGTCGGTGGTTGGCGCGGTTTCAATCTGTCGCTGGCCTATGTGCTGCCGATGGCCGCCTGCTTTGCCCTGCTCGGAGCCCTGATGGGCCTGTTCGGTGCCCAGCTCAATCTACAGGCGCGACTGCAATCGGCCTGGGTGCTGGTGCCGTTCGCGATGTTTTTCGCCGTGTTTGCCTTGGCGATGTTCGGCGTCTTCGAACTCAAGTTGCCGCATGCCATCAGCAGTCGCCTGGACCGCATCGCCGGCCGCACCGAAGGCGGGTCACTGTGGGGCGCCGCGGTGTTGGGCGTGGTCTCCAGCTTGCTGGTTTCACCCTGCGTTTCGGCGCCATTGGCCGGGGCGCTGCTGTACATCAGCGCCAGTGGCGATGCGCTGGGCGGCGGTTTGAAACTGTTCATGCTCGGCCTCGGCATGGGCGCACCGCTGTTGCTGGTGGCCACCGGTGGCGCAGCCTGGCTGCCGAAAAGCGGTCCGTGGCTGGTGTACGTGAAAAACGCGATTGGTGTGTTGTTGCTCGGGTTGGCCGTCGGCCTGCTCAGCCGCGTTCTGCCGGGTCAGGTCACCTTGTTGCTGATCGGCTTGCTGGCCGGCGGTGTCGGCTTGTTCATGGGGGCGCTGGAGTTCGTCTATAAACCACCGCGCAAACGCCTGGGCCAATTGCTCGGCATGTTCCTGCTGTTTTACGCGCTGGCCTGCTGGTACGGCGCCTTCAGCGGCCAGACCGACCCGTTCAACCCGATCGGCCAGCCCCGTATCGTTGCCAACAGCGGCCCCGCGCCAAACACCAGCACCTGGCAAACCGTGAGCACGCCGGCCGATCTGGACCGCGCACTCGCCGACGCACGCTCATCCGGCACACCGCTGCTGCTCGACTGGTACGCCGACTGGTGCATCAGTTGCAAAGTCATCGAGCATGAGGTGCTGGACGACCCTGTCGTCATCGAACGCCTCAAGGGCTACCGGCTGATCCGCTTCGACATCACCGCCAGCAACGCCGAGCAACGCGCCCTGCTCGACCGCTACCAGTTGTTCGGTCCTCCGGCGCTGATGTTTTTCGGCAAGGACGGTGTCGAACGCGCCGAAGTGAGGGTGATCGGCGAGATCAACGCCAAAGACTTCGCCGAACGTGTAACCAGGGCGAATGACCATATTTAATCAAGCAGTCATATATTTCGCGCAAACATCGGTCATCGTGCTGGCTATTGCAGAGAACTGGACAGTCATAAAGGCTTTGCGGCATAGTCGCCGGGTTCTGACAATTGCTCACAGATAACATAGGAACCGCCGATGGCGACGCTACTCGTTCTGCACGGACCCAACCTGAACCTGCTCGGCACTCGTGAACCGGGCACCTACGGCGCCACGACGCTGGCGCAGATCAACCAGGACCTGGAACGCCGTGCCCGCGAAGCCGGTCACCATTTGCTGCACCTGCAAAGCAACGCCGAGTACGAATTGATCGACCGCATCCACGCTGCCCGCACCGAAGGCGTGGACTTCATTTTGATCAACCCAGCAGCTTTTACACATACAAGTGTCGCATTACGTGACGCGCTGCTGGCGGTGAGCATCCCATTCATCGAAGTGCATTTGTCTAACGTGCACAAACGAGAACCTTTCCGCCATCACTCTTACTTCTCCGACGTAGCGGTGGGAGTGATCTGCGGCCTTGGCGCCAGCGGTTATCGACTGGCCCTGGAGGCCGCCCTGGAACAGCTTGAACAACAAGTTAACCGCCCCTGACCGACCCTTGGGAGTTGATGATTCATGGATATCCGTAAAGTTAAGAAACTGATCGAATTGCTGGAAGAGTCCGGCATCGACGAGCTCGAGATCAAGGAAGGCGAAGAGTCCGTACGCATCAGCCGTCATAGCAAGACCCCGGCTCAGCAGTACTACGCGCCAGCTCCAATGCATGCTCCGGTTGCCGCGCCTGTCGCCGCCGCCGCTCCGGCTGCTGCTGCACCTGCTGCTGCCGCCGCGCCAGCACTGAACGGCACCGTTGCCCGTTCGCCGATGGTCGGTACTTTCTATCGCAAGTCTTCGCCAAGCTCGCCGTCCTTCGTGGAAGTCGGCCAGACCGTGAAGAAAGGCGACACCCTGTGCATCGTTGAAGCCATGAAGATGATGAACCACATCGAAGCTGAAACCAGCGGTGTGATCGAATCCATCCTCGTCGAAGACGGCCAGCCGGTTGAGTACGACCAACCGCTGTTCACCATCGTTTGAACCGCGGAGAGCCTTTGATGACTGCGAAGTTGGAAAAAGTTCTGATCGCCAACCGCGGTGAGATCGCCCTGCGGATCCTGCGCGCCTGCAAAGAGATGGGCATCAAGACCGTCGCCGTTTACTCCAAGGCTGACAAGGAACTGATGCACCTGGGCCTGGCAGACGAATCCGTCTGCATCGGTCCGGCATCGGCCGCCCACTCCTACCTGCACATTCCGGCAATCATTGCTGCGGCCGAAGTGACTGGCGCCACCGCCATTCACCCGGGCTACGGCTTCCTTGCGGAAAACGCCGACTTCGCCGAACAGGTCGAGAACTCCGGCTTCGCGTTCATTGGCCCGAAAGCCGAAACCATTCGCCTGATGGGCGACAAGGTATCGGCCAAGCACGCCATGATCGCCGCCGGCGTTCCGACTGTTCCGGGCTCTGACGGCCCGCTGCCGGAAGACGAAGAAACCGCTCTGCGCATTGGTCGCGAAGTCGGTTACCCGGTGATCATCAAGGCCGCTGGCGGCGGCGGTGGTCGCGGCATGCGCGTTGTGCATAAAGAAGAAGACCTGATTTCCTCGGCCAAACTGACCCGCTCCGAAGCTGGCGCGGCGTTCGGCAACCCGATGGTCTATCTGGAAAAATTCCTGACCAACCCACGCCACGTGGAAGTTCAGGTACTTTCCGATGGCCAGGGCCACGCTATCCATCTGGGCGACCGCGACTGCTCGCTGCAACGTCGTCACCAGAAGGTTCTCGAAGAAGCGCCGGCACCGGGCATCGACGAGAACGCACGTGAGGAAGTACTCGCACGCTGCGTCAAGGCTTGCATCGATATCGGTTACCGTGGCGCAGGCACTTTCGAGTTCCTGTACGAAAACGGTCACTTCTACTTCATCGAGATGAACACTCGTGTCCAGGTAGAGCACCCGGTTTCGGAAATGGTCACCGGCATCGACATCGTCAAGGAGATGCTCAGCATCGCCGCCGGCAACAAGCTGTCGTTCACCCAGGATGACGTGGTCATCCGCGGTCACGCGCTGGAATGCCGGATCAACGCCGAAGACCCGAAAACCTTCATGCCGAGCCCGGGCACGGTCAAGCATTTCCACGCCCCAGGCGGCAACGGCGTTCGCGTCGACTCGCACCTGTACAGTGGTTATGCCGTTCCGCCGAACTACGATTCGTTGATCGGCAAGCTGATCACCTACGGCGCAACTCGCGACGAAGCCATGGCGCGCATGCGCAATGCGCTGGACGAGATCGTGGTCGACGGGATCAAGACCAACATCCCGCTGCACCGCGACCTGACCCGCGATGAAGGCTTCTGCAAAGGGGGCGTGAACATTCACTACCTCGAGCACAAGCTGGCTGGCGAGAAGCACTAAGCTTCGACCCCATCGACAAAGCCGCCTTCGGGCGGCTTTGTTGTATCTGGACATTACTGCGCACCGTATCTCTGTGGCGAGGGAGCTTGCTCCCGCTCGGTTGCACAGCAACCGCAAAACCATCAAGCCGGGCCAGACCAGACAGAACCGTGCCTGCCGTTTTGGGATCGCTTCGCGCTCCAGCGGGAGCAAGCTCCCTCGCCACAGGTCTTTCGTTCACACCTGAACTCTACCAACCCGGTCGTCATCTGCCCCGCGCTCGCGTAAACTTGCGTCCTTCTCGCAGCCCACCAGGCTGCAATCAATATTTTTCAAAGGTGCCCGCCATGCCTTGGCTGCAAGTACGTCTCGCCATCAGCCCAGAACAAGCCGAAACCTATGAAGACGCTTTCCTTGAAGTGGGCGCCGTGTCGGTGACCTTCATGGACGCCGAAGATCAGCCGATCTTCGAGCCGGAACTCAACACCACGCCGCTGTGGTCCCACACGCACCTGTTGGCCCTGTTCGAAGGCGGCACCGAGCCAGGCCCGGTACTGGCCCATCTGGAACTGCTGACCGGCAGCCCGCTGCCCGAGCACCACAGCGAAGTGATCGAAGACCAGGACTGGGAGCGCAGCTGGATGGATGGTTTCCAGCCAATGCAATTCGGCCAGCGCCTGTGGATCGTGCCGAGCTGGCACGCCGCACCAGAACCTGACGCGGTGAACCTGCTGCTGGATCCGGGCCTGGCGTTCGGCACCGGCACCCACCCGACCACCGCACTGTGCCTGGAATGGCTCGACGGTCAGGACCTGAAAGACTGCAACGTGCTGGACTTCGGCTGCGGCTCGGGGATTCTGGCGATCGCCGCCCTGTTGCTGGGCGCCAAAGAGGCCGTGGGCACCGATATCGACGTGCAGGCGCTGGAAGCCTCCCGCGACAACGCCGGGCGCAACGGTATCGCCGATGAACTGTTCCCATTGTATTTGCCGGAAGACCTGCCGCAGGTGCAGGCCGACGTGCTGGTGGCCAACATTCTCGCCGGCCCTCTGGTGTCCCTGGCGCCACAGCTGTCCGGCCTGGTCAAGTCGGGCGGTCGCCTGGCGCTGTCGGGCATCCTCGCCGAACAGGGTGACGAAGTCGCTGCCGCCTACGCCAAGGACTTCGATCTGGATCCGATCGCCAATCGCGATGGCTGGGTGCGCATCACTGGCCGTCGGCGCTAGAATGATTGCCTGCATAATCCGGATCGCCGCATGACCGACAGCTTCGTCACCCAGTGCCCGCATTGCCAAACCAGCTTCCGCGTTAGCCATGCCCAATTGAGCGTGGCTCGCGGGGTAGTTCGTTGCGGCTCCTGCCTGCAGGTGTTCAATGCCGCCAGGCAGCTGCTTGAGCAGGCCGGCAAGGAAGCACCGGTCGCGATGCCGCTCCCGCCTGTGCAGCCTGAGGAACCCCCTGAGTCATCAGCGCCGCGCGCCATCAGCCAAAAGCAATGGAGCGCGACTGAACTGGACCTGGACAGCCTCGACCTCGACGAAGAACTCGCCCGGCTCGAACAGCGGGAAATCCAGCCGACTACCGAACTCGGCCGCCATCGCGAGGACTCGCTGAGTGCCCGTCGCGACAGCAACGAGCATGACGACGAGGAGCCGTGGTCCGACAGCCTGTTCAGTGAGTCGGCGGCCGATCGCGCGCAACTCGACGAACCGCTCGACAGCCTTGAAACGCCAGAGCCGATGGTCGAACCGAGCAAAGCCTCGCGCACCGAACCTTCGCTGTCCCTGGAACCGGTTGATCTCGACGACGAACCGCAGCCACCCCATTTGCGACTGCACGACCCTCTCGATGCGCCGCTGAACCGCGAACGCCTGTCGGCCGCCGACGAGAGCGAAATCGACGACAACCTGCCCTCGATCGAACCGCTGCGCAAGCGACGCGAACGCAGCGAGCCGGGCGTGCGTGCCGAAGTGCTGCAAGACCTGACCGACGATCCGCTGCAACTGGACTGGCAAAAACGCCGCTCGCCCTGGGGCCGACGGTTGTCGTGGCTGCTACTGGTGCTGATTGCCGCTGGCGCCCTCGCCGGCCAGTACATCGCCTACCATTTCGACGAACTGGCGCGACAGGATCAATATCGCCCGTGGTTCCAGCAACTGTGCCCGCAAATCGGCTGCACCGTGCCCTCCAAAGTCGACATCGCGAAAATCAAGAGCAGCAACCTGGTGGTGCGCAGCCATCCCGAGTTCAATGGCGCCCTGGTGGTCGATGCGATCATCTATAACCGCGCGCCCTTCTCCCAGCCCTTCCCGCTGCTGGAACTGCGCTTCGCCGACCTCAATGGCCATCTGATCGCCAGTCGTCGCTTCAAGCCTGGCGAATACCTCAATGGCGATCTCGAAGGCATGGCGGAGATGCCTCCGCAAACGCCGATCCACATCGCCCTGGACATTCTCGACCCAGGTGCCAAGGCCGTGAACTACAGCCTGAGCTTTCACTCTCCGGAGTGAAACGCTTCATTGTTCCCGGATTAACGCCGGCTTTCTGACTGCCCCGGGCGAACCAAACCACGGGTAATAACAGAATAACTGTTCAGAATTTGTTCAATTCAGCCTTTATCCAGTCATCGAGAGCGGGTATCATGCCAACCCTTTTTCGAACTCTCATGATCCGGCCCCACAACAGGGAAGTCCTATGTCGGCGGTACGCATCGGCCCATACACATTACATAACAGCTTGATTCTCGCCCCCATGGCGGGAGTCACCGACCAGCCCTTTCGTCAGCTGTGCAAGCGCTTGGGTGCGGGACTGGTCGTCTCGGAAATGGTCACCAGCGACATGAGTTTGTGGAACACCCGCAAGTCGCGCATGCGCATGATCCACCAAGGTGATCCCGAGCCACGCTCGGTACAGATCGCCGGTGGGGACGCGCAGATGCTGGCGGACGCCGCCCGTGCCAACGTTGAAATGGGTGCGCAGATCATTGATATCAACATGGGCTGTCCGGCAAAAAAAGTCTGCAACAAGGCTGCCGGTTCCGCACTGTTGAAGGATGAACTCCTGGTAACCGAGATCCTGCAGGCCGTCGTGGCTGCGGTCGATGTGCCGGTTACCCTGAAGATCCGGACCGGTTGGGACCGGGACAACAAGAATGGCCTGACGGTGGCGAAGATCGCCGAGCAGGCAGGCATTACGGCGCTGGCGGTGCATGGCCGCACCCGTGCCGACCTGTACACCGGTGAAGCCGAGTACGACACCATTGCCGCGATCAAGCAGGCAGTGTCGATCCCGGTCTTCGCCAATGGCGATATCGATTCGCCGGAAAAAGCCCGGTACGTGCTCGACGCGACCGGTGCCGATGGCCTGTTGATTGGCCGGGCTGCCCAGGGGCGGCCATGGATTTTTCGCGAGATCGACCATTTCCTGCGTACCGGCGAGAAACTCCCGGCGTTGGAACTGATCGAGGTGGAACGCATTCTGCTAGAGCATCTGGCCGCCCTGCACGCCTTCTATGGCGATGTCATGGGCGTGCGCATTGCTCGAAAGCATGTGGGCTGGTATCTCGCAACCCTGCCGGGCGCCAGGGAGTTTCGCGCCCACTTCAATCGTTTGGATGGTACGGATACACAATGCGCCAACGTTCGGGCGTTTTTCGCCGAGCGTTACAAGAGCCTGACAGGGGACGGAGAGTGGGTGGCCGCATGACGATGATGACCGAGACTTTAGTGAGTGGAACAACACCCGTGAGCGACAACGTGAATTTGAAACAGCACCTCAATACGCCAAGCGAAGAAGGCCAGACCCTTCGCGGGAGTGTCGAGAAGGCGCTGCACAATTATTTCGCCCACCTTGAGGGCGCTGCCGTCACGGATGTGTACAACCTGGTGCTCTCCGAAGTCGAGGCCCCCCTGCTCGAGTGCGTAATGAATTACGTCAAGGGCAACCAGACCAAGGCCAGTGAGATGCTCGGGCTGAACCGGGGCACGCTGCGCAAGAAACTCAAGCAGTACGATTTGCTGTAAGCATTCAATCAAACCAGAAAGGCGCCCGCGTAAAACCGGTCGCCTTTTTTGCTGACTTCCTTTGCTTTTGATGGAAATTGAGATGACCGACCAGACTACCCGCCTGCCGATCCGCCGCGCCTTGATCAGCGTTTCCGACAAGACCGGGATCCTCGAATTCGCCAAGGAGCTTGAAGCCCTGGGCGTCGAGATCCTCTCCACCGGTGGGACGTTCAAGCTGCTGCAGGACAACGGCGTTGCCGCAGTGGAAGTCGCGGATTACACAGGCTTTGCCGAAATGATGGACGGCCGGGTGAAGACCCTGCACCCGAAAATCCACGGTGGGATCCTCGGTCGTCGCGGTATCGACGACGCCATCATGAACGAGCACGGCATCAGGCCGATCGACCTGGTAGCGGTCAACCTGTACCCGTTCGAAGCCACCATCAACAAGCCAGGCTGCGACCTGCCGACCGCCATCGAGAACATCGACATCGGTGGCCCGACCATGGTTCGTTCGGCAGCGAAAAACCATAAAGACGTAGCGATCGTGGTGAACGCCGGCGATTACGCCAACGTACTGGAAAACCTGAAAGCCGGCGGCCTGACCTACGCCCAGCGTTTCGACCTGATGCTCAAGGCCTTCGAACACACTGCCGCCTACGACGGCATGATCGCCAACTACATGGGCACCGTGAACCAGACGGCTGAAACCCTGAGCACCGAAGGCCGCAGCGAGTTCCCGCGCACCTTCAACAGCCAGTTCATCAAGGCCCAGGAAATGCGCTACGGCGAGAACCCGCACCAGAGCGCGGCGTTCTATGTTGAAGCCAAGCCTGCCGAAGTCGGCATCGCCACCGCGACCCAGCTGCAAGGCAAGGAACTGTCGTACAACAACGTGGCCGACACCGACGCCGCGCTGGAATGCGTGAAGAGCTTCGTCAAGCCGGCTTGCGTAATCGTCAAGCACGCCAACCCGTGCGGCGTGGCTGTCAGCCCTGATGCCGAAGGCGGCATCCGCAAGGCCTACGACCTGGCCTACGCCACCGACACCGAATCGGCATTCGGCGGCATCATCGCCTTCAACCGCGAACTGGACGCTGAGACCGCCAAGGCCATCGTCGAGCGTCAGTTCGTCGAAGTGATCATCGCTCCGTCGGTCAGCGAAGAGGCCCGCGCCATCGTCGCTGCCAAAGCCAACGTACGCCTGCTGGCCTGCGGCGAGTGGTCGGCTGACCGCGCTGCTGCCTGGGACTACAAGCGCGTTAACGGTGGCCTGCTGGTACAGAGCCGCGACATCGGCATGATCGGCGCCGACGACCTGAAAGTAGTGACCAAGCGCGCACCGAGCGAGCAAGAAATCCACGACCTGATCTTTGCCTGGAAAGTTGCCAAGTACGTCAAGTCCAACGCCATCGTCTACGCCAAGAATCGCCAGACCATCGGTGTCGGCGCCGGCCAGATGAGCCGCGTGAACTCGGCACGTATTGCGGCCATCAAGGCTGAGCACGCTGGCCTGCAGGTAGCCGGTTCGGTGATGGCTTCCGACGCTTTCTTCCCGTTCCGCGACGGTCTGGACAATGCGGCCAAGGCGGGCGTGACTGCCGTGATCCAACCAGGCGGCTCGATGCGTGATGCCGAAGTGATTGCTGCTGCCGACGAAGCCGGCATCGCGATGGTATTCACCGGCATGCGCCACTTCCGTCACTAATACGGCAACGGTCGCACTGACGCCGGCATCTGCTGCGTTGGAGCCCACCTCGATGATGCTCATTGCCAGAAGGCAACTCCGCTCATCGAGGTGGGCTCCGCTTTGCATCTACCGGCGTCATTGCAACCTCCCAGGGCGTGAAGCGCTTTGGGTCCTAAACAGAATTAGCGTCATCCGAGGTTTTTGAAATGAATGTTTTGATCATTGGCAGCGGTGGCCGTGAACACGCACTGGCCTGGAAAGTGGCTCAGGATCCGCGCGTGCAGAAGGTTTTCGTAGCTCCGGGCAACGCCGGTACCGCCATCGAAGCCAAGTGCGAGAACGTCGCCATCGACGTACTGGCGCTTGAGCAACTGGCAGACTTTGCCGAGAAAAACGTTTCCCTGACCATCGTTGGCCCTGAAGTGCCACTGGTTGCCGGTGTTGTGGACCTGTTCCGCAGCCGCGGCCTGGATTGCTTCGGTCCGACCGCTGGCGCTGCGCAGCTGGAAGGTTCCAAAGCCTTCACCAAGGACTTCCTGGCTCGCCACAAGATCCCGACTGCCGACTACCAGAACTTCACCGAGATCGAGCCGGCCCTGGCTTATCTGCGTGAAAAAGGCGCTCCGATCGTGATCAAGGCCGATGGCCTGGCCGCCGGTAAAGGCGTGATCGTCGCCATGACCCTGGCCGAAGCCGAAGACGCCGTGCGTGACATGCTGGCGGGCAATGCCTTTGGCGATGCGGGTTCGCGCGTGGTCATCGAAGAGTTCCTGGACGGCGAAGAAGCCAGTTTCATCGTCATGGTCGACGGCAAGAACGTACTGCCGATGGCCACCAGCCAGGATCACAAACGCGTCGGTGACGGCGACACCGGTCCAAACACCGGTGGCATGGGTGCTTACTCCCCGGCGCCAGTGGTCACCGCCGAAGTGCACAAGCGCGTCATGGACCTGGTGATCTGGCCGACCGTGCGCGGCATGGCCGAGGAAGGCAACGTCTACACTGGTTTCCTGTACGCCGGTCTGATGATCGACAAGGCTGGTAACCCAAAAGTCATCGAATTCAACTGCCGCTTCGGCGACCCTGAGACCCAACCGGTGATGCTGCGCCTGCAGTCGAGCCTGGTGCTGCTGGTCGAGGCCGCCCTGGCCCAGGCGCTGGACAAAGTAGAAGCACAATGGGATCCACGCCCGAGCGTCGGCATCGTCCTGGCCGCTGGCGGCTATCCTGGTGACTACGCCAAAGGCGTGGCCATCAAGGGGCTGGATGCAGCCGCCGCACTGGAAGGCAAAGTCTTCCACGCCGGTACTGCGCTCAATGACGGTCAAGTCGTAACGGCCGGTGGTCGGGTGCTTTGCGCCACGGCCATGGGTGCCAGCGTCGACGCTGCACAACAACAAGCCTACAAGCTGGCGGCTTCGATTGATTGGGAAGGCTGTTTCTATCGCAAGGACATTGGCTACCGCGCCATTGCCCGCGAGCGTGGCGAAAACCAGGAATAAGGTAAACACCGCGCCAGGCAATGAACACCGTTTATTGCCTGGCTATTCCGGCGCCGCGCATCGTTATATTCTGGCATCAACCTAACGAAGGGATTTCGCCGTGCGCTGGCTCAGGATTGCCATAAGCTTGACCGTCACGTTGCTGACCTTGCTCTGCATGCTACCGGCCCAGGCCGCGCAAGGCAGTGGCTGGGCGGTATTGCTCGACGAACAGGGCGATCTGCAACTGAGCGACATCCGCTCCGCACGCTACACCAATCAATTCAGCCCCATAGAACTCGACCGCATTACCGCAGCCGAACCCGATGGCGCGCTATGGTTGCGATTCAGGCTTGCACCGGGCAAACACGAACAATTGCTGCGGGTGTTCGCGCCTGACCTGCGTCAGTTCAACATGTACGTACTGGACGGCGACACGCTGATCGATCAATCCAGCACGGGCAACGAACGCCCCCAATCCGAGCGACCATTGCCCAGTAGCGACTTCATGCTGGCCCTGCCGCAAAGCGACAACCCTCTCGACGTATACCTGCGACTGGCCTCCGACCACCAGTTACGGCCCTATATCACCCTGCAATCGGCGATCATCTCGGCCGCCAACCAGAACCAGACGCTGGTCTATGGCCTGTTGTTCGGTTGCATCGCCATGCTGATCCTGCACAACCTCATCCGCTACACCTACACCCGCTCGCGCAGCGCCCTCTGGTTAGCGACGTGCGAAGGGTTGTTGATGCTCAGCCTGCTGTTGTTGCTGAACCTCGCCGGCCCCTGGCTTCCGGACTGGCATGCACTGCAAACGCCGGGGGCTTACCTGGCATTGATAATGACTGCGCCCTGCGGCCTGATGCTTGCCTATCGCTTCTTCGCCCCGCTCGGGCCGCATCCGCTGAACCGGTTGCTGCTTGGCGAGGTCCTGCTCATCACCGCCTGCGGGCTGATGCTGCTGTTCGTCAATACCTTGCCGCTGAACTTCATTACCTACGGCCTGGTAGCCCTGGCTGGCCTGACCATGCTGTTCATCAGCGCCTATCACTGGCAAAAAGGTTATCGCCCGGCTCGCTTCTTCGTGGCGGCCATGGTGGTGTTCAATCTTGGGACACTGGTCATCCTGCCCGCGCTGTTGGGGCTGACCCTGATCGAACCCCATGGCCTGATCACCACATTGCTGGCGTTCATCTGCATCAGCGGCCTGTTGATGAGCATTGCGTTGAGCGAGCGCCAGCGCCGCATCACCGAAGACCGCTTCAGCATCAGCCGTGACCTGGCGGCCAGCAACGCCGAGATCAACGCCAAGGCCGAGTTCCTGGCGAAGATCAGCCATGAGATCCGCACCCCGATGAACGGCGTCCTCGGCATGACCGAGCTGCTGCTGGGCACGCCGCTATCGGTCAAGCAACGCGACTATGTGCAGACGATCCACAGCGCCGGCAACGAACTGCTGACACTGATCAACGAAATTCTCGACATTTCCAAACTCGAGTCCGGACAGATCGAGCTGGACGATGTGCAGTTCGACCTCAACGCGCTGATCGAAGACTGCCTGAGCATCTTCCGCGCCAAGGCCGAGCAGCAAAACGTCGAGTTGATCAGCTTCATCCAGCCGCAAGTGCCGCGGGTGATCAGCGGTGACCCTACACGCTTGCGCCAGACGCTGTTGAGCCTGCTTGAAAACGCCCTGAAAAAAACCGATGAAGGTGAAATCCTGATCGTCGTGGCGCTCGACGAGCGCAACACCAAACCACGCCTGCGCATCGCCGTGCAGGACAGCGGCGAGCCCATGGACGCCGAAGAACGCGACGCCCTGATGCACACCGAACTGCACAGCCGGCATTTTCTTTCGGCCACCCAGTTGGGCGGCAACCTGGGGCTGGTGATTGCCCGCCAGCTGATCCGCTTGATGCAGGGTGAATTCGGAATCAAGAGCGGCAACAACCAGGGCAGCACCCTGTGGCTGACCCTGCCGCTGGACCCGGATCGCCTCGAACACCCGACCTCCGACCTCGACGGCCCACTGCAGGGTGCGCGGGTATTGGTGGTGGACGACAATGACACCTGTCGCAAGGTGCTGGTGCAGCAATGCAGCGCCTGGGGCCTGAACGTCAGCGCCGCGTCTTCCGGCAAGGAAGCGCTGGCCCTGCTGCGCACCAAGGCTCATTTGCGCGATTACTTCGATGTGGTCCTGCTGGACCAGAACATGCCAGGCATGACCGGCATGCAACTGGCGGCCAAGATCAAGGAAGACCCGAGCCTGAACCATGACATCCTGCTGATCATGCTCACCGGCATCAGCAACGCACCGAGCAAGATCATCGCGCGCAACTCCGGGATCAAGCGCATCCTCGCCAAGCCGGTGGCCGGCTACACCCTCAAGACTACCCTGGCCGACGAACTGACCCAGCGCAACAAAGGGCTCGTCGCGACCCAGCCCGTACCAAGCGGCCCGGCTTTGCCGATCAAGGTCCCCTGCGACTTCCGCATTCTGGTGGCTGAAGACAACAGCATCTCGACCAAGGTGATCCGCGGCATGCTGAGCAAGCTCAATCTGCAACCGGATACCGCCTGCAACGGCGAAGAAGCCCTGCAGGCGATGAAAGCCCAGCGTTACGACCTGGTGCTGATGGACTGCGAAATGCCGATCCTCGACGGCTTCTCGGCCACCCAGCAATTGCGCGCCTGGGAAGTCGGCAACCAGCGGGTTCGCACCCCTGTGGTGGCGTTGACCGCCCATATCCTTGCCGAACACAAAGAGCGTGCGCGCCAGGCTGGCATGGACGGACACATGGCCAAGCCGGTGGAACTGTCGCAGTTGCGCGAACTGATCGAGCACTGGGTTGCCCAGCGTGACCAGCAGAATCGCACGACAACCCAAACGTCCTGAGCCGACAGACTTCGCAACCCCTGATAGACTCCCCCCTCGACTTCCCTCGCCAGTGAGCCCGGCACCATGCTCCATGTGTTGTTCAGCGTTTATCTGAAGATGCTGGTGCTCTATAGCCCATTCTTCGTGTTGTCCTGTTTCATCAGCCTGACCCGTGGTTATTCGCGCAAGGAACAGCGTCGACTGGCCTGGAAAGTAGCGGTCGCCACCCTGGTCTCCAGCGTTCTGCTGTACTTGTTCGGCCGGGTGATTTTCAGCGTGTTCGGCATTACCGTGGACGCATTCCGCATTGGCGCCGGCAGTGTGCTGTTCATCTCGGCGCTGGGCATGGCACAAGGCAAATCGGCGGTACAGACCGACAACGTGCAGCAGGATGTCACCATCGTTCCGCTGACCATCCCGCTGACAGTCGGTCCCGGTACGATCGGCGCCTTGCTAGTGATGGGCGTGAGCCAGCCGCACTGGGACGACAAGCTCACGGCCATTGTCAGCATTGCCTTGGCCAGTTTTACCGTGGGCGTGGTGCTGTTTTTGTCCGGCCGCATCGAGCGCATTCTCGGCGACCAGGGGCTACAGATCGTCAGCCGATTGATGGGGTTGTTCGTGTGCGCACTGGCGGCGCAGATCATCTTCACCGGGGTGAAGGGTTATCTGGTGCCTTGAACATAAAGCACTCCGGTTCTGGCAAATCGTGGGGCTAGCGGACTCGAAGCATCCAGGGTGTCGCCGTGTGCCTCACCGCTGCACGGCGCCTGCTTCGTACTCCTCGCAACCATTGATTCAAACCGGTTAACCCTTCCCCTTCTACACCCCTACAGATTTCAAACAGACCAAAGACTATCAGCCTCTGAACCGGCTTGATTGAGCTCACTGCCTGCGACGCACAAATCTTTTAGCCAACACTTCTTTCCGATTCTGCGCCAGGATAAATTCGACATCATCTTTTACTTCAGCGTAAGCAGCAGGATTAAAGGCGAGAAAGTTGGAGCCCTGGTAAATATCGAGACTTGCAATTTTCAAATCCAAAAACAAAACCCCACCACCCACTTGATCTCCGACATGATTAACGGATGAAAACGAAACCATAACCAATCCGTTTTTCGTTTGCTCGCAAGGCAGCAAGGCCAGCTTTATACCCTTGGCCTTGGTAACTTCATAGTTGAAAACCTTGATTGTTTCAGGCTCTTTTTCCAATGCTGACAATGTGCTGTCGGCGACGGCACTTAGCACGGTCGCACCGGGAATGGCAGCTTTTGCCGCTTCAACGCCCGCCTGGATAATAGAGGTGACAACATTTTTCATTGTCCCGCTACCAGACCTTTTTTTGTATTCGATACTCGCGTTGATGGGAACAGAACACCCCATATCCTCCATGCACTGGAGAAAGGCTCGGTGCCAGGCGGCGGGGCTATGACTGTCTTTAGTCTCGCGATCGGCCTCCAACTTCGAAAACTTTATGAGGTTTTCGATAATCGTCATATTTTCAAGCGAAATATTATCGCCATAACCAATGAGCGTATTACCCAAAACCAAAGCATCCAATTCCTTGGTAGGACTCGAATCGTTCAATGCCTTGGGTGAACTCGACGCAGTGGTCGACATTAACGCTTTTGCACGAGGAGCACTGTTCAACAACGCCTTTGACCTGGCAAGACGCGCCTTCCCAATATCGGTGCATTGTTTATGAGTGACAAAACCTTCTACGATTTCCATATCGAACTACTCCTTTTAAATTCGTTTAAGTCTCCTGCAGAGACAAAACGAATCTAAATCACCCCAACTCTGCTATCAAACCCGATTGAATGTCGACATATGTAAGCACCCATCAACCATGCAGCAGTTGTCGAGCCGCTCAGCCCGAACAACACTGCACCAAACAGTGATATTAAATTAGTTAATATCGCTTAATTTATCACCATAACTACGCGGCGTATAAACCCACGGCATTCCTTGGGAGCGATGAAACACGCGAGTCGTGGATGAACCAATCAACACCATGGTCCGCATGTCGACCTGGTCTGGAGTCAATTGAGAAAGCGTCGTCACGCGTAGTGTCTGCCCCGGGCGTCCGACATCACGCCCTAGCACAACTGGCGTTTCAGGTGCGCGATGCTGAGCGACGATCTCCAGCGCACGCCCCAATTGCCAAGGTCGGGAACGCGAGATCGGATTGTAGAACGCCATTGCCAGATCAGCTTGCGCTGCCAGATCCAGACGTTTTTCAATGATCGACCAGGGCTTGAGGTTATCCGACAGCGACAGCACACAGAAGTCATGACCCAGCGGCGCACCAGCCTGGGCGGCCGTCGCCAGCGAGGCGGAAACCCCCGGCAAAATCTCGAGATCGACGTTGTGCCAATGGACGTCGGTGGACTCGTGCAGCGCCTCAAGCACCGCCGCGGCCATGGCGAAAACACCCGGATCACCTGAAGAAACCACCACCACCGAACGCCCTTGGGCCGCCAACTCGAAAGCGTGACGGGCGCGCTGCATCTCTTCGCGGTTGTCGGTGCAATGCAGCACCTGATCGTCGCGAAACGGCCCGGCCATGCGCACGTAGGTTTCGTAGCCCAATACATCGTTGGCGCGGGCCAGTTCAGCCTTCACGGCCGGCACCATCAGTTCGGCGGCCCCCGGCCCGAGGCCGATCACCGCCAGCCGTCCACGCGGGCGGCCGATCTGCAACGGGTCCAGCGGCTGGTCTGCGACTGCAATGGCAACAGTGTCGTTACCAAGCATGGAAACGGGCCGACCCATGGCAGTACGCAGACGTTCGCCAAGTACCTTCCCTGCGTGGGCAAAGCGCAACGGCACGCCCAGTTCAAGTGCTGCCTCACGCAACGCCGGATTGGCCATTTCGGTATCGGCGGCCAACAGGCAGGCCAGCGACTGCACGGCAATTCTTACCTGATGCAACGCCTCGCGCACCGCCTCTGCGACGTTCACCAGGCCAGCGTCCACGGCGACCACCACATTGCGCGGGTAGATCAACAATTCGTTGGCCGCAGGTGCCCGTTCGGCATGACCGACATGCACCGCCAGTCGGGCCAGCGCGTCTTCGGGCAATTGCGCCTGCGCCAACCACGGGGCCTCACCCTCAATACGCACCGTTTCGCCGGCGAGCAGATCGGAAACGAAACGCTTGCCCAGTTCCAGGTCGCCAAGGGCATAACCACTGGGCGGGTTGAGCAGGCACGTGCCGAAACGCAACTCGCCGCTGGTGGTGATCGCCGCCGCGACTTCCAGCGTGGCGGCAATCTCCCGCGCCATCACGTTTACTCCGCCAAGACCACCCAACAGTGGAACCACGGCGCTGCCGTCTTCGGCCACTGCCAATACCGGTGGTTCGGCGCCTTTTTCCAGCAGCAAGGGCGCCAGCGTGCGGATCACGATCCCGGCCGCGCACAGGGCAATGATCGGTGCACCCTGTTGATAGAGCTCGCGCAGGGTCGCACCGAATTCGTGATAGACCCGATCCGCGCCTTCGACCCGTTCGGCCAGGCCGTGGATCAGGGCGTCGGGATACACCTGCTGAATGCTGCGTGCGGTAGCGAGGCTGCCATTGCCAAGAATGACAATCGCCGGAACTGGACGGGTCATCAGCCTTGCCACCTTTCGCCGGGAACGATGATCAACGAGAAATACGGCGAGGACATCGGCTCGACCTGATCCAGCGGCACGATCTTCTGATTGGCCATGGTCGCGCGCTCGACGTACAAAGCGCGCTCGGCCAGGCCGAGTTCTTCCAGTACCTGGCGAACCTTGGGAAAGTTGCGCCCCAGTTTCATGATCACCGCCGCATCGGCATCGGCCAGGCGACGCTTGAGTTCGTCGTGCGGCAGCACACCGGACAACACCGACAGACTCTGATTGCGATACACCAGCGGCGCACCGAGCACCGAGGCCCCGCCGAGCATCGAGCACACACCGGGCACGACTTCAGCCTGATAACGTTCGGCGAGCCGGTCGTGCAAGTACATGTAGGAGCCGTAGAAGAACGGATCGCCTTCGCAGATCACCGCCACGTCGCGACCGGCATCGAGATGCGTCGCCAGTTCGTCGGCGGCGTCATCGTAGAAGTCGCTGATCACTTGTTCGTAGGACAACGGTGCCGGCAACGCTTCGGTGGTCACCGGGTACACCAGCGGCAACAGATTCTGTGCATCCTGCAGATGCGCCTCGATGATGCCGAAGGCGTTGCCTTTCTTGCCCTTGGCCACGAAGTACGCCACTACCGGCGATTCGCGCAGCAAGCGCAGGGCCTTGACGGTAATCAGTTCCGGATCACCAGGGCCGACGCCGAGGCCGATCAAACGTCCAGGTTGCTGCATCATTCGATCTCCGTGGCGAGGGCATTGACGGCGGCGGCGGCCATGGCGCTACCGCCCAGGCGACCCTGCATGATGACAAAAGGCACGCCACGACTGTCGGCTGCCAGCGCGGCCTTGGATTCGGCGGCACCGACGAAGCCCACCGGGAAGCCAAGGATCAGCGCCGGTTTCGGTGCACCGGCGTCGAGCATTTCCAGCAAGTAAAACAGTGCCGTCGGGGCGTTGCCGATGACTACCACGCTGCCTTCCAGGTGCGGACGCCACAGTTCCAGCGCAGCGGCTGAGCGGGTGTTACCCAATTCACGGGCCAGTTCCGGAACACTCTCGTCGCGCAGGGTACAGATCACCGGATTGTTCGCCGGCAACCGCGCGCGGGTCACGCCTTCTGAGACCATCCGCGCATCGCACAAAATCGGCGCGCCGGCCGCCAGCGCATCACGCCCGGCCTTGCCCGCCCCTGCGGAAAACTGCAGGCCGTCGATGGCCTCGACCATACCGCAGGCGTGAATGACACGGACCGCGAGTTTCTCCAGATCGGCCGGGATTCGCTCGAGGTTGGCCTCGGCGCGAATGATCGCGAAGGAGTTGCGATAGATCTCCTGACCATCGCGGATGTAATCAAGCATCAAGGGGGCTCCGTGAGCGGGCGTCGAGCAGGGCCGCGACCGCTTCAATAGTAAGGTTGCGTGCGTGCAGCGCGCCGAAACCCGGCTGCGCTGCATCGCGAAAATAGAGATCGTAGTGACCGTGGGCGACGGCCAGTAATGTGACGGGCGCCGTATGCGCGACGGCGCAGGAGCGCGGGCAACCGCTCAGGTGCATGTTCAGTGCCGGTCCATGGCTGTGCAGCAGCGCGGCCAGTTGCAGGGCATCGCCCTTGGTCTCGGCCAACCCCTTGGCGCAACCGCTGGAACCGGTGCAGGCGATCAACCTGGACAATGGCTGACCGGCTTCACAGGACAAGCCCAAGCGTTGCAAACGCCCCATGACTTCGGCGGCATTGTCCATGCGGACATTGGGCAGCAGCAGGCTTTGCCAGGGCGTGAAGCGCAGGCTGGAATCACCAAACTCGCATGCAAGCTGTGCCGCCCCCCGCAGCATCGCCGGATCGAGCCGCCCCAGCGGCGGCACAGCCCCAACATAGACAACACCGGACTCGGCCTGGGGATGGGCACCCAGGTGCAAATCACTGAAGCCCGAAACCCGCTGCCAACCGACAACGGCTCGCAGCGGCACTCGCTCGGCCAGCCGAAGCAGAACGTCCTCTATCGGGTACTCGGCCAGCAAATGGCGCATTCGCGCCTGCTCGGGGCGCGCCAGTTCAAGGAACAACTCAAGAACCGCGACCACCAGTGTGTGCCCGTCAGCCAGCGCAACCGAACCGGCGGGGCTGTCCGTCGGGCATCCCGCCAGACCGAACGCCAGCCGTTGTTCGCCGTCTTGCTCAAACGCCGAGAGCCACAGGTCATGGGGATGTTCGAGCATCGCCAGGTCTTCGCCGCCATCAAGTTGCACAGCGAACTTGGCACTGAGGTCGTAGAAGGCTTCGTGGCTTTGCAGTGTGGCGAGGATCTGCCCGGCCAGCGGGCGAGTGTCGAACAGCATGCGCCGATCGATCCCGGCGCCGGGGCTGAGCATCAGGTTGCGCACATCGTCGCCAGCCGCCGTGCGCGGCCCCAGATCGGCAGCCAGCAGGCTGTCGATCAACGCCGCTTGCTCGTTGCCAATGCCGCGGATCTGCAGGTTGGCCCGGTTGGTCGCCTCGATCGCTCCGCTGGCATATCGCTCGGCGACATCGGCCACAGCGATTGCCTGGTGCGCACCGATGGCACCACCGTCGAGTTTGATCCGGCAAATACCACCGTCCAATGCCTGGACGACACGCAACAACCCGGGACAGGCGGAAGGGCGCAAGCGGTTGGGTATCTGACGTGACTTCACAGGACGACCGGTACAAGACGAAGGACAGCATTATGCCTGCTTTGTCCGGCCGGATGAAAAACCCTGGCAGGTTGACGACGAAAAGCGCGTGATCCCGGGCCCAGGCTTTTCGCTTCAAGCGTGGACCGCCATCGCAAGTTCTAATTGAACACTCAGCGAAAACGCTAACAGCAAGAATCAATTCAACCAACCAGACTTATTTAAACCACACACCAACTCTTGTACTTTTCACCGCGACCCGAAGAAAAACAACAGCAAAAAATCATCTATATCAAAGGAAAAAAATGAACATTGAAAAACCGAATGGAATACTGACTGCCCACAATCTTATTTCGTGCACCGAAGAACTTTCGCTGCAAGATTACGACGACTTCACCCATTGCACACAGATAGCCACCCAGTCCGCTGACATGGTCGGCAGTCGCTTCGCCGACTCGACAACGTGGCTGAATGAATACGTTACGACGTTGAATTTCTTCGGCTGGTCTGTCTATCAGGATGCCATCTTCACCCGCACTCAACACTCTGTTTCGAAAAGCATTGCCGAGTTTCTGGTGCAAAGCGCTCAAACCATGCCGGATCGCCGGCAAGGGAACGCCATGATTGACACGCTCGACGCACTGAAACCCAACCAGCCGGCGCTTTATTCACTGGACCAACAAAGTTCCCTGGGAGAGCGCTTTCAAGTAATACCCACACGCTACGATTCAAAGGGGTTTCTTGAAATCGCAGTCTTTAATCTTGAATTAGTTACCACGATCAAAAAAAGTGGCTTTCTATTTTTTAACATGGAAGACCACGCTGCAAAAATCATCCAGCAACGCGCTTATCTTAAACTGGACAAAAACATACTCGAAAGCAAAAGGCCGCTCATGGAACGCAAGCGGCTCGAAATCATAATGAAGAGATTCGACCTGAAAAAGAACCATTAACGGGATAAGCCCCGACCACCTTTACAGACACTGGCGACAGGCGAATTCAATCCACACCGCGCTATGATGCACAACCGCCAGGTCGACACAGACCGGCAGCGTGATGATTTGGCTTCGATTGATAGAAGAGGAACGGCATGACCCCCTGGCTGACAGTGGTAGGCATTGGAGAAGAAGGCTTCAAGGGGCTTGGCAAAAATGCCCGACACGCTCTGCTGAACGCTACCCGGATCATTGGCGGTCAACGGCAGCTGGACTTGTTGCCAGCCTGCATCCGCGGTGTACGGCAATTGTGGCCCAGTCCTTTTGCCCTTGAACCGGTTTTGACGAAACAGGGAGAACCCGTTTGCGTCCTGGCCAGCGGTGATCCGATGTTTTTCGGGGTGGGTGCCAGTCTCTCCCGACATTTATCCAGCGATGAAATGCTTATTCTGCCCGCTCCCTCTTCCTGCTCGCTCGCCGCAGCGCGTATGGGTTGGCCGTTGCAGGAAGTGGTCACGTTGTCGGTGGTTGCCCGCCCCGTCGTCGCACTCAATGCGCAATGGTCCAGTGGCGTGCGCTTGCTGGTGTTGAGTAACGACGGCAGCAGCCCCGCCGCCATCGCCGCACTGCTGCGCGAACGTGGTTTCGGTCCGAGCCGGATGACTGTGCTCGAACATTTGGGCGGTGAAGCAGAGCGGCGTATCGACGGCATCGCCAATGACTGGATCGACCCTGTGATCGCCGACCTGAACCTGATCGCCATCGAGTGCATCGCCGAGCCAAACACGCTGCGTCTGTCGCGACTGGCCGGCCTGCCGGACTCCGCCTTCAAGCACGACGGCCAACTGACCAAACGCGATGTGCGCGCCATCACCCTCGCGCGCCTGGCCCCGATCCCCGGCGAACTGTTGTGGGACGTCGGTGCCGGCAGCGGCTCGATCGGCATCGAATGGATGCGCGCCCACCCCGCTTGCCGCGCACTGGCCATCGAGGCAGATGCGGGCCGGCAAGCGTTGATCGAACACAACAGCGATGCCCTTGGCGTACCCGGCCTGCAGCTGGTTCGCGGCAGCGCGCCGCAGGCATTGGCGGGACTCGAGCGGCCGGATGCGATTTTCATCGGCGGCGGTGTCACCCGCGAGGGCGTGCTCGATACCTGCTGGGCCGAACTCAAACCCGGTGGCCGGCTGATCGCCAACGCAGTCACCCTGCAAAGTGAAATGACCCTGATGGCCTGGCGCGAGCAACACGGTGGGGAGCTGACACGAATTCATATCGCGCAAGCACAACCGCTGGGCGACTTCGACACCTGGCGCCAGGCCTTGCCGATTACCTTGCTGGAAGTGACGAAACCCTTCGATGCGTGACGAAACCGCCGAACAACCTGCCCCCCTGCGCAGTGGCCTGACCACCGGCAGTTGCGCCACGGCCACCAGCCTCGCCGCCGCGCGTCTGCTGCTGGATGGAACATCGACCGATGCGGTGGAAATCGTGTTGCCCAAGGGCAAACAGGTACAGATGCGTCTGGAGTTTTGCCGCCTCACAGAGGACGGCGCCGAAGCGGGAACCCTCAAGGACGCCGGTGACGATCCGGACGTGACCCACGGAGCCCTGCTCTACTCCCAGGTGCGCCTGAGCGCCGAACCGGGGACGCGCTTCAAGGCCGGTTGCGGCGTCGGTACCGTGACCCGGCCCGGGCTGGTGCTGGGTGTCGGCGAGCCCGCAATCAACCCGGTGCCGCGCAAAATGATCAGCGAACACCTGGCCCGACTGGCCGACGAACTCGGCTACAGCGGTGGTTTCGAGGTCACGGTCAATGTCGAGAACGGCGAGGCACTGGCACTGAAGACCATGAACCCGCGCCTGGGCATTCTTGGCGGCCTGTCGATCCTCGGCACCAGTGGCATCGTCCGGCCGTTTTCCTGTGCGGCCTACATCGCCTCGATCCACCAGGGTATCGACGTGGCGAAAACCAACGGTTACCTGCACATCGCCGCCTGCACCGGCAACGCCAGCGAAGACACCATGCGCCGGGTCTACAACCTGCCGGAAATCGCCCTGATCGAAATGGGCGACTTCGTTGGTGCCGTGCTCAAGCACCTGCGCAAAGTACCTGTGGATAAACTCAGCCTGTGTGGCGGTTTCGGCAAGATCAGCAAACTGGCGGCCGGGCACATGGATTTGCACAGTCGTCATTCGAGTATCGACCTGCCGCAACTGGCGCTATGGGCGGCGCAGGTCGGCGCCGATGCGGCGTTGCAGCAGAATATCCGCGAGGCCAACACCAGCCAGCAGGCACTGGCCATGGCCGCCGCGGCCGGGGTCGCCCTGGGTGATGCAGTCTGTCAGCACGCTCTGGATTTTGCCCGTAGCGTGGTGCCGGCACAGGTTCAGGTGGAAGTCTTTGCCATCGATCGCCAGGGCGGGATCGTTGGCCATGCGGGAGCATTTCAATGAAGCGCATCCTGCTGCTCGGCGGCGTGACCGAGGCCATGGCCATTGCCCGCACGCTGGGACCGCAGCATATCTACAGCCTGGCCGGTATCGGTCGGGTGCCGACCGATCTGCAATGCCAGGTGCGCGTCGGCGGCTACGGCGGTGCCGAAGGCCTGGCGCAATTCATTGACGATGAAGGCATCGATCTGCTGCTCGACGCTACTCACCCCTACGCCGCCCGCATCAGCCAGAACGCCGCGACTGCCGCGCGCTTGAGCGGCATCCCCTGCTGGGCGCTGCGCCGTCCGGCCTGGCAAGCCCAGGCGGGTGATGACTGGCGGGAAGTCCGCGATTGGGCCGAACTGATCGACGCCCTGAAGCCCTTCCGTCGACCGCTGTTCACCCTCGGCCGCGAGCCCCTGCAACACCTGGACGAAATTCCCGCGGAGCAATTCTGGACCCTGCGCGTACTGGATGTGTATCCGGGCAACGAGCGCTGCGAAGTGATCGGCGCACGTGGGCCCTTCCTGATCGACGATGAACGTGAGTTGTTCGAACGGCGAAACATCGACGTGCTGATCAGCAAAAACAGCGGCAGCACGGCGACCGAGCCGAAGCTGGAAGTGGCACGTGAGCGTGGGGTACCGGTAATTGTTTTGAAGCGGCCGGTGTTGCCGGGGGTTGATCGGGAGTTCCTGACGCCTGAGGAAACACTTGGCGCGTTGTCGGTCTTCGCTCATTAGGTCAGGATCATTGGCTTGCATGATAAGTAACCTATTTGTTACCGTCAGGGCTGCCTGTGATCACACTCGAAGAATACGTACAGGACAACGAAACCAGCCCCTTTGGTCGCTGGTTTTCCAGCTTGGATGCGCAAGCAGCGCTTAAGGTATCCACCGCGTTGCTGCGCCTCGAGTTAGGAAACACATCAAACATCAAGTGGTTCGACGGGCTCGGCGAGTACCGGATAAATTGGGGGCCGGGCTATAGAATCTATCTCGTTCAAGAAGGGAAGCACCTGATCATCCTTTTTGGTGGCGGTGACAAGTCCACACAAAAAACTGACATCAAGCAGGCGAAAGTACTGATAGCCGAGTTTCGATCCCGAAAAAAGACTGAACGACACCGGAGATAACGTCATGGCGCTCACCAGAAGCTACAAACACACCATTGCCGAGCGCGCCCAACGTGATCCCGAGTTCGCCCAGGCACTGTTGGATGAGGCTGCTACTCTGTTTCTTAACGGCGAACCCGAAATGGCGCGGATCATCCTTCGCGACCTCATCAACGCCACCGTTGGTTTTGAAGAACTGGCAAAGGAAACGGCAAAGCCCAGCAAAAGCCTCCATCGAATGTTGTCCGCCAAAGGCAACCCAAGCATGGACAACCTGGCTGCAATATTCGCCGTAATTCGCGCTACGCTTGGAGTAGAAATACAAGTACATGCGGTACGTGCGCACTGAGCTGACGTCTTTGTGCTGCGACACCAAACCGCACGCCGTCTTTTTACTTATCGGCCCTGATCAGGCTAAATAGCCCGCGCCTGATCGCCCACCCAAACGGATTTTGTCCCATGTCCCGACAACGGCTCGCAATTGCCTGGATAGCCTGCTTCGCAGTGCTGTTCAACATGCTCGCCATGCCGATGTCCGGAGCGATGGCGCAAACGGCGAAGTCACCAGCCGAACAGTTGTTGTGGGGCAGTTTCTGCAGTTCCAGCGGCACCCGTATGGTGGCGATTTCCATCGGGGACCTTGAACAGAAAGCCCCGCAAAACGACGATCATTCCAACATGCAGCATTGCTGGTGCTGCTCGGGTTCTGCGCCATTGGTGGCGTTGCCGGGACATTCGCCACAGCTGTATTTCGCGCACTTCGAATCCAACCGAAGCCTGCCCGCCACCTCGCTCGAAAGCCCCTCACCGCGCCAGCAATGGCCGAGTCTCAACCCCCGCGCGTCCCCTCTGGTGTGATTTTTTCTCGCAATTGACTGCGTTTTTAAATCGTTCCGGAGAACTGCCATGTTGAACAAACTCATCGTTCTGGCTGCGTTGCTGCTGCCTGCGTGCTTTGCCAATGCCCACGAATACAAGGTCGGCACACTGGAAATCGCTCATCCGTGGTCCCAGGAGTTGCCGCCCAATGCACCCACCGTTGCGGCGTATTTCGTGATCAACAATCAAGGCAAGACCGCCGACCGCCTGCTCAGCGTCGACACCCCCATTGCGGGCGAAGCGCAATTGCATGAGCACGTGATGCAAGGCGACATGATGAAAATGCAGCACGTACCGAGCGTGGAAGTGCCCGCCGGTGGCGAGGTTACTTTCGCCCCCATGGCCTATCACGTGATGTTGCTGGGCCTCAAGGACCGCAGCCTGCTAGTTGATGGCAAGCGCTTCCCCATGACGCTGCACTTCGAGAAGTCTGGTGACGTGACGGTCGAAGTCGCGGTGCAGAAGCAGGCGCAGGACGCCATGCAAGCGCACGTGCACAAGCCGTAATCGCCTGAACTGAAAACGCCCATGCGCCCGCTTAGCGCCAGGTCATCCAGGTCACGCAATCAGGCATTGAGCCTGACACGCGGCAGCTGGGTCAGCCTGTTCGCCATGCTGATGATCTTTATCGGTCCGCTGATTTCTCAGTCGATGCCGATGGATTCGCGCGCCATGTCGATGAGCATGCCTGCCGGTATGAGCATGGACATGCCGATGGACATGTCGGCGATGGAGCATGCCGACCATTCCACGCAAGCCACCGCAGAGCATTGCCCGCCAGCCCCGGGGCACCATGTGCTGTGGGAAAAGTGCGGCTATTGCAGCCTGCTGTTCAATTGCCCGGCGCTGACCGGTGGCGTGTCTTTCGCCAACTTCGTCATCCCGTCCGTCAACACCTTCACCACCCCCTCCCCACGCCTGGGCCATGCCCGGCAAACCTTCTTCCCCGGCGCCCGCACCCGCGCCCCGCCCGTCGTCGCGTAAACACTTACTTCTGATTTCACACGGTCCGCAAGACAACCAACGCTCAATTCCACAGGGATTGCGCTGGCTGCCGGCCGTGTCGTTTACGACTGTTCGATGGAAATTGTCATGTCCAGGTTTTCCGCTGTCCCGTGCTTGAGCCCTGCCCAAGCCTCTATTGCCCTGAACGAATCCGGCATTCGTTTCAGGTACGCCACCGCGATCCTGTGCGGTGCTTTGCTGGCGCCTTCTGCACTGGCCGATGACCATGCCGGTCACACTGAAGAACTGAGCCCGACGGTGATTACCGCCGTTGCACCCAGTTCGCCCTTGACCATCGTCACAAACCCCAAGGACCCGCGCCAACCCGTGCCGGCCAGTGACGGTGCCGATTACCTGAAGACCATTCCGGGCTTCGCCATGGTGCGCAATGGCGGCACCAATGGCGATCCGGTGCTGCGCGGCATGTTCGGTTCGCGCCTGAACATCCTCACCAACGGCAGCATGATGCTCGGCGCTTGCCCGGGCCGGATGGATGCACCGACCTCCTACATCTCGCCGGAAACCTACGACAAGCTCACCGTGATCAAAGGCCCGCAAACCGTGCTGTGGGGACCGGGTTCTTCGGCCGGGACCATTCTGTTCGACCGTGAGCCGGAGCACTTCGGTGAACTCGGCACACGGGTCAACGCCAGCGTGCTGGCCGGTTCCTACGGTCGCTTCGACAAACTGGTGGATGCCGCAGCCGGTGGACAATCGGGTTATGTGCGGGTCATCGGCAACACCGCGCACTCCGACGACTACCAGGACGGCAACAACGACACCGTGGCGTCGCGCTATGACAAATGGAACGGTGACGTGGCCGTCGGCTGGACGCCGAATACCGACACCTTGCTGGAACTGACCGCCGGCCGTGGCGATGGTGAAGCCCGCTACGCCGGGCGCGGCATGGACGGTTCGCAGTTCCTGCGCGAAAGCCTCGGCCTGCGCTTCGAACAGTCCAACATCGGCGAGGTGCTGGATAAGGTCGAGGCGCAGGTCTACTACAACTACGCCGACCACGTGATGGACAACTACACCCTGCGCACGCCATCCGGCACCGGGATGATGGCCGGCCCCATGGCCTCCAACGTCGACCGCCGCACCCTCGGCGCCCGGGTCAAGGCCACCTGGCGCTGGGCTGATGTGCAGCTGATCAGCGGCATCGATGCGCAGACCAACGAGCATCGCCAGCGCGGCGCCATGGGTGTCGACACTTACAAGGACCTGCCGTACACCAAGGATGCCGACTTCCATAACTACGGTGTGTTCGGCGAACTGACCTGGTACGCCGCCGACCGTGACCGCCTGATCAGTGGCGCACGCCTGGACCGCGCCTCGGCCAAGGATTATCGGCAGACCATAGGCTCGGGCATGATGACCCGCCCGAATCCGACCGCCGACGACACCCGCGCCGATACCCTGCCCAGCGGTTTCATCCGCTACGAGCATGACCTGGCCGACAGCCCGACCACCTTGTATGCCGGCCTCGGTCACACCCAGCGATTCCCGGATTACTGGGAGCTGTTTTCACCCAAGTCCGGCCCCGCCGGTTCGGTGAATGCCTTCGATTCGATCAAGCCGGAAAAAACCACCCAGCTCGATTTCGGCCTGCAATACAAGACCGAAGACCTCGAAGCCTGGGCCTCGGCTTACGTCGGGCAGGTGCGCGATTACATCCTGTTCAACTACACCCCGACGATGATGGGTACGACCTCGCAAGCCGAAAACATCGACGCGCGAATCATGGGCGGCGAACTGGGCGCCGCCTACAACCTCACTGACAACTGGAAAGCCGACGCGACCCTGGCCTACGCCTGGGGCAAGAACAGCAGCGATGGCAGTGCATTGCCGCAAATGCCGCCGCTGGATGCCCGTTTCGGTCTGACCTACAGCGAAGATAACTGGAGCGCCGGCGCACTGTGGAGAGTGGTCGCCGCGCAAAACCGTATCGACCAGAACAAGGGCAACGTGGTCGGCAAGGATTTCGGCAAGACGCCGGGCTTCGGCGTGTTCTCCCTCAATGGTGCCTATCGGATCAACAGCAACTGGAAGGTCAGCAGCGGCGTCGACAACCTGTTCGGCAAGGCTTACGCCGAGCACTTGAACCTGGCCGGCAACGCCGGTTTCGGCTACCCGGCCAATGACCCGCAAGCCATCAAGGAACCGGGGCGAACGCTCTGGACCAAGGTGGACATGAGTTTCTAAAAGCTTCGCGAGCAAGCTCGCTCCTACAGGGGAGCGAGCCTGCCCGCGATCGGTTGCGCAGCAACCGCAAAACAAACAACTAAAAGATCCAGCCTAGCGGAGCACACGTGATGAAACAGCCCAAAGTGAATTTCTACAACCTGGCCTGGCGCTGGCATTTCTATGCAGGATTATTCGTTGCGCCATTCATGGTGATGCTGGCCCTGACCGGCACCATCTATCTGTTCAAACCGCAACTTGACTCGCTGATGTACAGCAGCCTGCTCAACGTCCCGGCCGGTCATCACACGGTCCCGGCCGACGACCTGCTCAAGCGCGTGAAAGACGCGTACCCACAAGCCACGATCAAGCAGTACCTGCCACCGGTCAACGCCGAACGCAGCGCGCAGTTTGTCGTGCTCAATGGCGGCAAGGAGCTGAATGTTTTCGTCGATCCGTACCACGGTGACATCCTCGGCGAGCAAGACGCCAAGAAGAACCTGCAAGCCATTGCCCGGTCGATTCACGGCGAGCTGATGATCGGCACCGTTGGTGATCGACTGATCGAACTGGCCGCCGGTTGGGGTGTGGTGCTGGTGGTGTCCGGCATCTTTCTGTGGTGGCCGCGCGGTCAGGCGGCCGGCATTTTGTGGCCACGCCTGAACAGTCGGGGTCGCGTATTGTGGCGCGACCTGCACGCGGTCACCGGGTTCTGGGGCGCGTCCCTGCTGCTGGTGATGCTGCTGAGTGGCATGACCTGGACCGGCTTCTGGGGCAAGCAATATGCCGAAGTGTGGAACGTGTTCCCGGCGGCCATGTGGGATGACGTGCCGAAGTCCGACGTCGAGGCGCGCACCCTCAACACCGCCACCCGCCAGACCGTGCCGTGGGCCATGGAAAACACGCCGATGCCGATGTCCGGCGACCATGCCGAGCACATGGCTCACGATGGAGCGTCGACCGGCCCCGCCTCGCCGTTGGTCCGCCTGCAGGACGTACAAAACATCGCCAGCGAACGCAAGGTCGAACCGGGTTACAGCATCACCCTGCCGACCACTGCAACCGGCGTGTTCACCATCGCCGTGTTCGCCGACGACCCGCGCAATGACGCCACGCTGCACATCGATCAGTACACCGGCAAGGTCCTGGCCGATGTACGTTTCGAGCAGTACGGCACCGTCGCCCGAGCCACGGAAATCGGCGTGATGCTGCACGAGGGCAAAATGTTCGGCGTGTTCAACCAGATCGTGGTGTTGCTGATCTGCCTGATGATTTTGCTCAGCGCGGTCAGCGGCGTGGTGATCTGGTGGAAGCGCCGCCCGCAGGGAAAACTCGGTGTGCCGCCGCTGCGCCACGACCTGCCGAAATGGAAAACCGCGATGGTGATCATGTTCGCGCTGGCGGTGGCCTTCCCGTTGGTGGGCGCTTCGCTGGTGGTGGTGTGGGTGCTGGATCGTGTGCTGCTTTCGCGCTTCACCCGGCAAACTGAATCGGCCTCATCTTCATCTTGAAACAGGCGAGATGCGCGGGGCGAAAGGCACTGTAAACTCCCCGCGCATCAACTCAGCCCCATCGCGAGCAAGCTCGCTCCCACAGGGATTGCGTAAGACCTGTGGGAGCGAGCTTGCTCGCGATGGGGCCCTTGGCATCACCTCAAGAGCCACTGCATGACCTCGCTGAACCTCACAAACCTCACCTGGTCCCCACTGGGTCACGGCCATTGCCATCACCAATTCCAGCTGCGTGATGCCTCGCTGCACGTTGCCGCCGGTGAGTTCGTCGGGCTGATCGGCCCCAACGGCAGCGGCAAGACCAGCCTGTTGCGCTGTGCCTGGCGCTTCAATAAACCGGACAGCGGCGAGGTCAGGCTCGATCACCAGAACGTCTGGAAACAATCCTCACGTTGGTGCGCACAACGCATCGCCGTGGTGTTGCAGGAATTCCCTGATGCCTTCGGCCTGACCGTCTTCGAGGTGGTCGCTATGGGCCGCACGCCGCACAAAGGCCTGTTCGATGGCGACACCCTTGAAGACCGCGACCTGATCAATCAGGCCCTGGAATCCGTCGGCCTCAAGGGCTTCGAAGACCACGGGTTCGCCACCCTCTCCGGTGGTGAAAAACAGCGAGTCATCCTCGCCCGCGCCCTGGCCCAGCAACCACAGTTACTGATCCTCGACGAGCCGACCAACCACCTCGACCCGCGCTATCAGCTTGAGCTTTTGCAGTTGGTCAAGCGCTTGAACATCGGCACCCTGGCGAGCATCCACGATCTCAATCTGGCGGCGGCTTTCTGTGATCGGCTGTACGTGATCAACCATGGTCGTATCGTCGCCAGCGGCACACCGAAAGAAGTCCTGACGGCTGCGCTGCTGCGCAGTGTGTTCGGCGTCGAAGCGCTGATCGATAAACATCCGCTGCACAGCTACCCACGAATCACCTGGATAACCCAACCATGACTTTGCGTTCCCTGCTGCGCTCCTGTCTCTGTCTCGCGATGCTGCTGGGCAGCGCCCAGGCATTGGCCGAAGCCACCCGCTACCCGCTGACAATCAAAAGCTGCAACCGCGAGGTAACCTTCAAGCAGGCACCAAAACACGCCCTCAGCCACGACATCAACATGACTCAGATGATGCTCGCCCTCGGCCTCAAGCCGCAGATGGCCGGTTACAGCGGCATCAGTGGCTGGAAGGCCGTGACGCCCGAGATGCAGGGCATTCTCGAAGACCTGCCGGAACTGGCGGCCAAGTACCCGTCGGTGGAAACCCTGCTCAATGCCAACGTCGATTTCTTCTTCGCCGGTTGGGACTACGGCATGCGTATCGGCGACGATCTCACGCCACAAACCCTGCAACCGCTGGGCATCAATGTGTATGAGCTGAGCGAATCCTGCGCGTTCGTGATGAAGCGCCCGCCGGCCAGCCTCGAAGACACCTACAACGACCTGCGCAACCTCGGCAGAATCTTCGACGTGCAGGACCGCGCCAATGCCCTGATTGCCGACATGCAGGCGCAAGTCGCGAATATTCGCAAAGACCTGCCTGCGGAAAAACCGCGGGTCTTCCTGTACGACAGCGGCGAAGACCGCGCCATGACTTCGGGCCGCCTGGGCATGCCGCAAGCGCTGATCGACGCCGCTGGCGGGCGCAATGTCCTGGAGGATGTCGACGCGAGCTGGACCCGGGTCAATTGGGAAACCGTGGTTGAGCGCAACCCGCAGGTGATCGTGATCGTCGATTACAGCGAAATCACTGCCGATCAGAAGATTCAATTCCTGCTGAGCAACAAGGCCCTGCAATCGGTGGATGCGATCAAGCACCGGCGCTTCATCGTCATCCCTTACGTGCAGGCTACGCCGGGGATCGATAACGTGCTGGCAGTCGCCACCCTGGCCAAGGGTTTCCACGGCGAATGATCAACCGTCGCTACGCCCTGTTGCTGATCGCCCTCGGTGCCCTGTTGCTGGTGTCGTGCGTGGTGTCCCTGGGTTTCGGCCCGGCGCGGGTGCCGCTGGATGTTGTGTGGCGCATCCTGTTGCACAAGCTGTTCGGTTTCGGTGTGTCGGACTGGCCCCCCGGACAGGAACATATCGTCTGGCTGATCCGCGTCCCGCGCATGCTACTCGGCGCGCTGGTGGGCGCCGGCCTGGCGCTGATCGGCGCGGTGCTGCAAGCGGTCACGCGCAACCCGTTGGCTGACCCGCACCTGCTCGGCGTGACTTCCGGTGCCACACTTGGCGCAGTGATCGTGGTGCTGCATGTCGGTGAAATCGTTGGCCTGCTGACCTTGCCGATCGCCGCATTCATCGGGGCATTGCTGAGCATGCTGGTGGTGCTGATGATCGCCAGTCGTCATGGTCGCCTCGACAGTGACCGCTTGCTGCTGTGCGGCGTGGCGGTGTCGTTCGTGATGATGGCGATTGCCAATTTGCTGCTGTTCATGGGCGACCATCGGGCCAGTTCAGCGGTGATGTTCTGGATGCTCGGCGGGCTCGGGTTGGCACGCTGGGAGCTGCTGGCGGTGCCGACAGCCAGTGTGTTGCTCGGGCTGATGTTGCTGTTGGGCATGGCGCGTCCGCTGAATGCGCTGATGGCCGGCGAACAGACTGCGGTGACCCTGGGCCTGAATGCACGCACCGTGCGCCTGCGGGTGTTTCTGATTGCGTCATTGATGACCGGGGTTCTGGTGTCGATCAGCGGCTCGATCGGTTTTGTCGGGCTGATGGTGCCGCACATTGCGCGGCGCCTGGTCGGGGCTGAACACCGAAGATTACTGCCGGTGTGCGTGTTGCTCGGCAGCGTGTTTCTCGTCTGGGTCGATGTCGCCGCCCGGACACTGATCGCCCCCGAAGACTTGCCCATCGGTGTTGCCACTGCAGCAATTGGTGGGGTGTTCTTCATCGGCTTGATGCGACGTCGTTAACGCCGTATTTAATTAAAAAGTTTCAAAGCTGCATTTACGCCTGGAAAAACCTCGTATTGAGTTAACGCGTAACAAGTTCACTATCATGTTCATACTCCGCACTCGCGAGTTCAACTATAAAACGCTCGCGCACTTCAATGACGATTATTCCTACAACCTAATCGCCACAACTCCTACAAGAGCGGAAGAGGTAAACATGTTCAAGAAGTTCATCGCATCCATTGCACTTGTTTCAGCGCCCGCATGGGCAGTGCAGCCACCCTTTACTGGCGTCGACTACAGCGGCCGGTATCAATGCACCGGAATGGACAGCCATATCGGTCCTTTTGAAGGTGTTGTCGAAATGAAGCTCAATGCCGAACAGAGTACCGGCGAACACGGTGCCTACGGCTTTACGCTGACGTTGCTCGACAACTCCCGGTATGACGGGTTTGCTGCCGCCAACTTGAGTTCCCTGGCGATTTACTTTGCCCATACGGATCCGTCGCTCAAGGATTACGGCGTCGGGATTGCGAAAATTGCTTCAACCCCTGACGGAAAGACTTCATTTACCAAGTACTACTACGGCCCGGAGTACGAAGGTGGCGGACATGGTTTTGAAACCTGCATTAAAAGCTGACATTCGTCGCTTACAAAACTGATACCCATTGTTGAATCCTGTGGCAGCGAGCCTGCTCGCGATTGCGGTATTTCAGGTAATGCCAATGTTGACTGACCCAGCGCTATCGAGAGCAGGCTCGCTCCCACAATTGATCGATGCTACCCGCCCCAATCTGGCGCAACTCTTCGCACCAACGCGCCAGACGCGATCCTTCATGGTGCGCCATCAAACCGTTCAACCGCTCTAAAACGACATTTCCCTGCCTTTTGCCGACCGGGCACAGCCCTTGCAAAACACACCTTCAGTAGTCCGCATCTGCCAACCAAGAAAACTCATAAGTTCATGGAGATCGCACAATGAAGCGTCGCAGTTTGATCAAGGCTTTCACACTCTCGGCATCCATTGCCGCGATGGGCATGACCTGGACTGTCCAGGCCGCCGAGACCATCAAGGTCGGTATTCTGCATTCGTTGTCCGGAACCATGGCGATCTCCGAGACGTCGCTCAAAGACATGGCGCTGATGACCATCGATGAGATCAACGCCAAGGGTGGCGTGAACGGCAAGATGCTGGAGCCAGTGGTGGTCGACCCTGCATCGAACTGGCCGCTGTTCGCCGAGAAGGGCCGTCAATTGCTGACCCAGGACAAGGTCGCCGTGGTGTTCGGTTGCTGGACTTCCGTGTCGCGCAAATCGGTACTGCCGGTGTTCGAAGAACTCAACGGCCTGCTGTTCTACCCGGTGCAATACGAAGGCGAAGAGATGTCGCCAAACGTCTTCTACACCGGCGCAGCGCCGAACCAGCAGGCGATCCCTGCCGTTGAATACCTGATGAGCGAAGAAGGCGGCAGCGCCAAGCGCTACTTCCTGCTCGGCACCGACTACGTCTACCCACGCACCACCAACAAGATCCTGCGTTCGTTCCTGCACTCCAAAGGCGTGGCCGACAAGGACATCGAAGAGGTCTACGCCCCGTTCGGCCACAGCGACTACCAGACCATCGTCGCCAACATCAAGAAGTTCTCGGCCGGTGGCAAGACGGCGGTTATCTCCACCGTCAACGGCGACTCCAACGTGCCGTTCTATAAAGAACTGGCCAACCAGGGCCTGAAAGCCACCGACGTTCCGGTCGTGGCGTTCTCGGTCGGCGAAGAAGAACTGCGCGGCATCGACACCAAGCCACTGGTGGGCAACCTGGCGGCGTGGAACTACTTCGAGTCGGTCGAGAATCCGGTGAACAAGAAGTTCGTCGATGACTGGAAAGCCTACGCCAAGAAACACAACCTGCCGGGCGCCGACAAAGCGGTGACCAACGATCCGATGGAAGCCACTTACGTCGGTATCCACATGTGGGCGCAAGCGGCAGAAAAAGCCAAATCCACCGACGTCGACAAAGTCCGCGAAGCCCTGGCCGGCCAGACCTTTGCCGCGCCGTCCGGCTACATCCTGACCATGGACAAGACCAATCACCACCTGCACAAGCCGGTGATGATCGGCGAGATCCAGGCCGACGGTCAGTTCAACGTGGTGTGGCAGACCGAAGGGCCGATCCGCGCCCAGCCGTGGAGCCCGTTCATCCCGGGCAACGACAAGAAACCGGAGTATGCGGTGAAGAGCAACTGAGCCATTGGATGTCGGGCCCAAGCATTCGGGCCCGACACAAATCCCTGTAGGAGCGAGCCTGCTCGCGATGACGGCGGCACGTTCAACACTTCTGTGACTGAACAACCGCTATCGCGAGCAGGCTCGCTCCTACAATGTCCGCTTCAAGGCGACTATCTATGCCCACCGCCCTTTATCGTCTCATCTTGGCCATCGCATTTTTACTGCCGATGGCCACTCACGCCGGTGACGCCGAAGACTTCGTCGCCGCCAATCCCGTGCAGCAAGCCAGGCTGTTGGAAGCTTGGGCCGCGCAACCCGATCCGGCCCGTATCGAACTGATCAACGCCCTGCAACAAGGCGAGTTGAGCGTCGACGGCCAGCCGAAATCCTTGCGTCTGAACAACCGCCTGCGGGGTCTGATCGACACGGCCATGGCCAGTCACCAGTTGCTCGCCACCGATGCCAAACTCCGTCTGACCGCCGCGCAGCAACTACAGAAAAGCGCCAAGCCGGCGCAGTTGAAATTCCTCGACCAACAACTGGCGGGCGAGAAGGACGAGAGCGTTCATGCCGCACTGAGCCTCGCCCTGGCCAACCTGCAATTGGTGGATGCCGACCCGGCTGTACGGCTGGCCGCTGTGCGCTTGCTCGGCGAAACCGGTGATCCGCTAGCCCGCACACGCCTCGAAGGCTTGCTCGAACCTAGCGTTGAGGCCGATGCCAATGTGCGCACGGCGGCCGAAACCAGCCTCGCTCAAGTCAAACGCAAACTGCTGGTTGGCGAGATGCTCGGCCAGGCATTCAGCGGTATGTCGCTGGGCTCGATACTGCTGCTCGCCGCCCTGGGTCTTGCGATCACCTTCGGCCTGCTCGGCGTGATCAACATGGCCCACGGCGAGATGCTGATGCTCGGCGCCTACTCGACCTATGTGGTGCAACTGATGTTCCAGCGCTTCGCACCGCAGGCCATCGAGTTCTATCCGCTGATCGCGCTGCCGGTGGCGTTTTTCGTCACAGCAGCCATCGGCATGGCGCTGGAGCGCACGGTGATTCGCCACCTCTACGGCCGTCCGCTGGAAACCCTGCTCGCCACCTGGGGCATCAGCCTGATGCTGATTCAACTGGTTCGCCTGGTGTTCGGCGCGCAGAACGTCGAAGTGGCCAACCCGGCGTGGCTGTCGGGCGGCATTCAAGTGCTGCCGAACCTGGTGCTGCCGTACAACCGCATCGTCATCATTGCCTTTGCGCTGTTTGTGGTGGTGCTGACCTGGCTGCTGCTGAACAAGACTCGCCTCGGCCTGAACGTTCGTGCCGTCACCCAGAACCGCAACATGGCCGCCTGCTGCGGCGTACCCACCGGGCGCGTGGACATGCTCGCCTTCGGCCTCGGCTCGGGCATCGCCGGCCTCGGTGGCGTGGCCCTGAGCCAGATCGGCAACGTCGGCCCGGACCTCGGCCAAAGCTACATCATCGACTCGTTCCTGGTGGTGGTGCTCGGCGGTGTCGGTCAGTTGGCCGGTAGCGTGCTGGCAGCGTTCGGCCTGGGGATCGCCAACAAGATTCTCGAACCGCAGATCGGTGCCGTGCTCGGCAAGATCCTCATCCTCGCGCTGATCATTCTGTTCATCCAGAAACGTCCGCAAGGTCTCTTCGCACTCAAAGGACGGGTGATCGACTGATGAACCAGCCCCTGCTCGTTACCGCGACCCAAAAAGCCGGCCCTAAAGTCTCGATTGCTGTCGGTGCAATGATCCTCGTTCTGCTGTTGGCGCTACCGCTGCTGTCATTGTTACCGGTGGACAGCACGCTGCATATTTCAGCCTATACGTTGACGCTGGTGGGCAAGATTCTTTGCTACGCCATCGTCGCCCTGGCACTGGATCTGGTCTGGGGTTACGCCGGGCTGCTGTCCTTGGGGCACGGCCTATTCTTCGCCCTCGGCGGCTATGCCATGGGCATGTACCTGATGCGCCAGGCCTCGGGCGATGGCTTGCCGGCGTTCATGACCTTCCTGTCGTGGACCGAAATGCCGTGGTTCTGGACCGGCACCAGCAGCTTCCTCTGGACCCTGTGCCTGGTGGTTTTGGCGCCGGGGTTGCTGGCCTTGGTGTTCGGTTTCTTCGCCTTCCGTTCGCGGATCAAGGGCGTGTACTTCTCGATCATGACCCAGGCCCTGACCTTCGCCGGGATGCTGCTGTTTTTCCGCAACGAAACCGGCTTCGGCGGCAACAACGGCTTCACCAACTTCCGCACCATTCTTGGCTTTGGCATCACTGAACCCGGCACCCGCGCCGTGCTGTTTTTCGCCACGGTGCTGTTGCTGGTGGCGAGCCTGTACATCGGCTGGCGCCTGGCGCAAAGCAAGTTCGGACGGGTGCTGACTGCCCTGCGCGATGCGGAAAACCGCCTGATGTTCTGCGGCTACGATCCGCGTGGTTTCAAGTTGTTCGTGTGGGTATTGAGTGCGGTGTTGTGCGGCTTGGCCGGTGCGTTGTACGTGCCGCAAGTGGGGATCATCAACCCGAGTGAAATGTCGCCGACCAACTCCATCGAAGCGGCAGTCTGGGTGGCACTGGGTGGGCGTGGCACCTTGATCGGTCCGTTGCTCGGCGCCGGCGTGGTCAACGGCATGAAGAGCTGGTTCACCGTGGCGTTTCCCGAGTACTGGCTGTTCTTCCTCGGCGCGCTATTCATCGTCGTGACCCTGTACCTGCCCAAAGGCGTGATCGGCCTACTGAAGAAAAGAGGTGAACTATGAGAGTCACTGCGACGGCTGAATTCATGCTCGAACCAGCTTTTTTTCCTGTGGAGCCCAACAAGGACGCCGGCAGCAGCCGCGATGCCATCGGCCTTGGCCAACGCGTCGGTCCAGGCCTGAACACCCGCCACGGCACCATCCTGACCCTGGAAGATATCAGTGTCAGCTTCGACGGCTTCCGCGCCCTGAACAATCTGAACCTGTACATCGGCGTCGGTGAGTTGCGTTGCATCATCGGCCCCAACGGCGCAGGCAAGACCACGCTGATGGACGTGATCACCGGCAAGACCCGCCCCAGCCACGGCAAGGCCTGGTTCGGCGAAACCCTGGACCTGACGCAAATGAGCGAAGTGCAGATCGCCCAGGCCGGCATCGGTCGCAAGTTCCAGAAACCCACGGTGTTCGAAGCCTTGAGCGTGTTCGAGAACCTGGAACTGGCGCAGAAAACCGACAAGTCAGTGTGGGCCAGCCTGCGGGCTCGCCTGAACGGCGAACAGAAAGACCGCATCGCCCAAGTGCTGGAGACCATTCGCCTGACCTCCTCAGTCAATCGCCCCGCCGGTTTGCTGTCCCACGGTCAGAAGCAGTTCCTGGAGATCGGCATGTTGCTGATGCAGGACCCGCAATTGCTACTGCTCGATGAGCCGGTGGCGGGCATGACCGACGCCGAAACCGAATTCACCGCCGAGCTGTTCAAGAGCCTGGCCGGCAAGCACTCGCTGATGGTGGTGGAACACGACATGGGCTTCGTCGGCTCGATTGCCGACCACGTCACGGTGTTGCATCAAGGCAGCGTGCTGGCCGAAGGGTCGCTGGAGCAGGTACAGGACAACGAGCGGGTGATCGAGGTGTATCTCGGTCGCTGACGCGACAGCTACAAGCTTTTAGCTACAAGCGGCAAGTTAAAGCTGGGTCATATCCGGCTTTTTCTTGCAGCTTGAAGCTTGCTGCTTACAACTGCCCGGAGGGCCTATGCTTCAAGTCGAAAAACTGCACCAGTACTACGGCGGAAGCCACATCCTGCGCGGCCTGACGTTTGACGTGAAGGTCGGCGAAGTTACCTGCCTGCTCGGGCGTAACGGCGTGGGCAAGACCACCCTGCTCAAATGCCTGATGGGCCTGCTGCCAGCGAAGGAAGGCGCCGTGAACTGGGAAGGCAAGCCGATCACCACATTCAAGCCGCACCAGCGTGTGCATGCCGGAATCGCCTACGTGCCGCAGGGCCGGGAGATCTTCGGCCGCCTGACCGTCGAGGAAAACCTGCTGATGGGCCTGTCGCGCTTTCCCGGCAGCGAAGCGAAGGAAGTGCCGGCGTTCATCTACGAGCTGTTCCCGGTGCTGCTGCAAATGAAGCAACGCCGGGGGGGTGATCTTTCCGGCGGCCAGCAACAACAACTGGCCATCGGTCGTGCGCTGGCCAGCCGCCCTCGCCTGCTGATCCTCGACGAACCCACCGAAGGCATCCAGCCGTCGGTGATCAAGGAGATCGGTGCCGTGATCAAAAAACTCGCGGCCCGGGGCGACATGGCCATTCTACTGGTGGAGCAGTTCTACGACTTCGCCGCCGAACTGGCCGACCAGTACCTGGTGATGTCCCGGGGCGAAATCGTGCAGCAGGGGCGCGGTGAAAACATGGAGGCCGAAGGTGTGCGTGGGCTCGTCACGATCTGAGTCGATCACTGTCCGCCAGCCCGGTGAGGAACCCAATCAGACGTGATCTGGCCGCGAAATCCACTCCAGACCGTGCCTGGATCAAGGACACGCAACTGGCCAATGGTCACGATCCTCTTGATTCGACTTTCGGGCGTGGAACCCAGTCCGAATCCAGGATTGCCGGATGCGTTTTGTGGATTGATGGAGTAGGCCACCAGAGAACCATCGTGACTTGAAATGTAATTGTTTTTGAAGACATCGACATGCCTGAAAGTTGTAGCGAGATCGACTGTCGAAGGCAGCGCCTGATGCAACTTGATCTGGTCTGCGCTGTAGTGGGGGTGAGACCGGGCAGTCTGTTCTGCATATTCCGGATGGCTGTGATAACGGCCTACGCAAAGATATCCCGCCGGATGACTGATTGTCCGGGTCTCACGGTCGTATGCCAGCAAACGTTCTAAATCAAATGAAGTTGCCTCACCTTCGATAGGCATTGTGGCGACATACTTGCCATCAGGGCGCTGCAAGACGAGCGCACCATATTCTCTATCACCCTCGCGTTTATGATGGTGCAGCCATAACGCGGCTTCGTCCGCAAAATTGAAGGGTTGGCTCAAGGGTGGCAACACGGGTGCGGCCGAAGAGGGTTGCTCAGATGGTAGTTTTGCAAGCAGCTCAAGCAGTTTGCGTGCATTTTCACGATCTGTATGGCTAGTCATCAAGAAGCTCCAGAATATTCAGTCGCCCCGCAACAGGAGGGAGCGTACACCTGGATACTGAGTTCTTCGGGAGTAGAGATGGCGGTACATATGTATGTCTAAAAGACGGGTAAAGCACCAATTTGTTGCGCCATATTTCATGGGGCGCCCCCTGTTGGTGCGTAAAACCAGGCAATAGCCGCCTCCTGCCTGCGATACCTTACGGCACAGCCTTTGCAAACATCGTGACGACCTCACGATAAGCACTGACTATGACTCTTCCCGCATCTGGCGCCTTGTTTACCCCCAGTTGGCACGCCGAACTGGAGCTGGGCTACGCCCGATTCGACAACACCACTCGCCCGGTCCAGCGTCGACACAAAGGCCCTTTGCGCGTGCAAAAACACCTGTATGCCGAAGGGCCAGAAGTCTGCCAGCACATCATCGTCCACCCGCCCGGCGGTATTGCCGGTGGCGATCGGCTGGACATCTCGGCCAGCGTCGAGCGCGATGCCTGGGCACAAATCACCAGCCCCGGTGCGGCCAAGTGGTATCGCGCCGCCGGCCCCGCCTATCAGCAGCTGAAGTTGAAGGTGGCGGCCGGTGCGACACTGGAATGGCTGCCCCAGGAGACGATCATTTTCAGCGCTGCCCAGGCTGAACTCAGCACTTGCATCGACCTTGAAGGCGATGCGCGACTGTTCTACTGGGACGTCGTGGCCCTGGGCCGTCCGGCCAGCGGCGAACGCTTCGATCTCGGGCACTTCCAGGCGCAACTGGATATCCGTCGCGACGGCCAGTTGCTCTGGCATGAACGCCAGCGCATTGTCGGGGCGGACGGCTTGCTGGATTCGCCCATCGGGCTCGATGGGCAACCGGTGTTTGCGACGTTGTTGGTGACAGGGGAAATCGATTGCGACTTGCTGGAAACCTGCCGTTCATTGCCCAACGACGTGCGCGGGGATCTGACCCAATTGCCGGGGTTGCTGGTTGCACGGTGTCTGGCCAGTGAAGCGTTGTTGGCGCGAGGATGGTTGATTGACTTGTGGCGTTTGTTGCGTCCGACACTACTGGGGCGCGAAGCCATGCCACCACGAATTTGGAACACTTGAAATGCGCTCCCACAGGGATTGTGCTCTCAGATTGAATGACCTTTTAACTGCCGAATACGGATTGCAACAATGGACCTGACCCCACGCGAAAAAGACAAGCTGCTGATCTTCACCGCCGGCCTGGTGGCCGAGCGGCGTTTGGCTCGTGGCGTGAAACTCAATTACCCGGAGGCCATGGCCTACATTTCCGCCGCGCTGCTTGAAGGCGCCCGCGACGGCCAGACAGTGGCCGACCTGATGCACTTCGGTACCACCCTGCTAACCCGCGAACAAGTGATGGAAGGCATCCCGGAAATGATCCCGGAAATCCAGGTCGAAGCCACCTTTCCCGATGGCACCAAACTGGTCACCGTCCACCAACCCATCGCCTGAGGCCGCGCCATGACTTACCACATCCGCGATGCCGTGCATGCCGACTTGCCAGCCATCCGCGACATCTACAACGACGCGGTACTCAACACCACAGCGATCTGGAACGAGCAGGCGGTCGACCTCGGTAACCGCCAGGCCTGGTTCAACGCCCGGCAATCCCAGGCGTACCCGATTCTGGTGATTGTCGATGCCGACAACACGGTGCTCGGGTACGCCTCGTTCGGCGACTGGCGACCCTTCGACGGTTTCCGCCACACCGTCGAGCACTCGGTCTATGTGCGCAGCGACCAGCGCGGCAACGGCCTCGGTCCGCAACTGATGGAATCGCTGATTGAACGCGCCAAAGGCTGCGGCAAGCACGTGATGGTCGCCGCCATCGAAAGCGGTAACGCCGCCTCCATTCGCTTGCATGAGCGCATCGGCTTTATCACCACCGGGCAAATGCCTCAGGTCGGTACCAAGTTCGGCCGCTGGCTGGACCTGACCTTCATGCAACTGAACCTCAATCCTGGCGCGCAACCACCCGCCGCCAACAAGGAGTGATCGCCCATGAACCCCGCCCAATTGCGACGCGTCAATGTCGAAAGCTTTGCGCATTATCGTCAGGGCCTGATCGATCTGCTGCTCGATGCCGTCGGTTATGGCGCCAGTGTCGGCTTCATGGCTGACCTCGATGCGACCCAGGCCCACGCCTATTTTGATGAGGTCCAGGACAACCTGAACAAGGGCAATGTGTTGCTGTGGGTGGTGGTCAAGGACGAGCAGGTGCAGGCCAGCGTACAGCTGAATCTGTGCCAGAAAGCCAACGGCCTGAACCGCGCCGAAGTGCAGAAGCTGCTGGTGCGCGAACATGCGCGACGTCGCGGTCTGGGCCAGCAACTGATGAGTGCCCTGGAGACAGCCGCCCTGCAGCACAAGCGCGGCATGCTTTACCTCGACACCGAGGCCGGCTCGCCCGCCGAAGACTTCTACCAATCACTGGGCTATACCCGCGCCGGTGAAATCCCCGACTACGCCTGCGATCCAAACGGTCGCTACAAGCCGACGGCCCTGTACTACAAGATTCTCCAAGGAGCCCATTGATGATTCCCGGTGAATATCAGATCCAGCCTGGCGAGATCGAGCTCAACGTCGGCCGGCGCACGATCAGCCTGAAAGTGGCCAACAGTGGTGATCGGCCGATCCAGGTCGGCTCGCACTACCACTTTTTCGAAACCAACGACGCCCTGACTTTCGACCGTGCCGCCAGTCGTGGCATGCGCTTGAATATTCCTGCCGGTACCGCGGTGCGCTTCGAACCGGGGCAGAGCCGCGAGGTGGAGTTGGTGGATTTGGCGGGGCATCGTCGGGTGTTCGGGTTTGCCGGTCGGGTCATGGGTGATCTCTGAGGAGCAGCCACAAGCTGCAAGCCACAAGCTGCAAGAAAAAAGCAGTTTTGCGGCACTCACAATTTTGCTTTTACTTGAGGCTTGCAGCTTGAAGCTTGCAGCTCAGTTCCGAGGAACGAGGAAATGAAAATCAGCCGTCAAGCCTACGCCGACATGTTCGGTCCCACTGTCGGTGACAAGGTGCGCCTGGCCGACACCGAGTTGTGGATCGAAGTGGAACAGGACTTCACCACCTACGGTGAAGAAGTGAAATTCGGTGGCGGTAAAGTCATCCGTGACGGCCAGGGCCAGAGCCAGTTGCTGGCCGCCGAGGTGGTCGACACGCTGATCACCAACGCGCTGATCATCGACCATTGGGGCATCGTCAAGGCCGACGTCGGTCTCAAGGACGGGCGCATCGCGGCGATCGGCAAGGCCGGCAACCCGGACATCCAGCCCAACGTCAACATCGCCATTGGCGCCAGCACCGAAGTCATCGCCGGTGAGGGCATGATCCTCACCGCCGGCGGCATCGACACCCACATCCACTTCATCTGCCCGCAGCAGATCGAAGAGGCATTGATGAGCGGCGTCACCACCATGATCGGTGGCGGCACCGGACCGGCCACCGGCACCAATGCGACCACATGCACCTCCGGGCCGTGGCACCTTGCGCGCATGCTCCAGGCCGCCGACGCGTTCCCGATGAACATCGGCCTGACCGGCAAGGGTAACGCCAGCCTGCCGGAACCATTGATCGAACAGGTCAAGGCCGGGGCCATCGGCCTCAAGTTGCATGAGGACTGGGGCACGACACCTGCGAGTATCGACAACTGCCTGAACGTGGCCGACCGGTTCGACGTGCAGGTGGCGATCCACACCGACACCCTCAACGAATCCGGTTTTGTCGAAACCACCCTCGCCGCCTTCAAGGGCCGCACCATTCACACCTATCACACCGAAGGTGCCGGTGGCGGTCATGCGCCGGACATCATCAAGGCCTGCGGTTTTACCAACGTGCTGCCCAGTTCCACCAACCCGACCCGGCCGTTCACCCGCAACACCATTGATGAACACCTCGACATGCTGATGGTCTGCCATCACCTCGACCCGAGCATTGCCGAGGATGTGGCCTTCGCCGAAAGCCGCATTCGCCGCGAGACGATTGCCGCCGAAGACATCCTCCACGACCTCGGTGCGTTCTCGATGATCAGCTCCGACAGTCAGGCCATGGGGCGTGTCGGCGAGGTCATCACCCGCACCTGGCAGACCGCCGACAAGATGAAAAAACAACGCGGGCCGCTGCCCGGCGATGGTCAAGACAACGACAACTTCCGCGCCAAACGCTACATCGCCAAGTACACCATCAACCCGGCGATCACCCACGGCATCAGCCATGAAGTGGGTTCGGTCGAAGTGGGAAAATGGGCGGACCTGGTGCTCTGGCGCCCGGCGTTTTTTGGCGTGAAGCCGACGCTGATTCTCAAGGGCGGTGCCATTGCGGCCAGCCTGATGGGTGACGCCAATGCCTCGATCCCGACGCCACAACCGGTGCACTACCGCCCGATGTTCGCCAGCTTCGGCGGCTCGCTGCACGCCACCAGCATGACCTTCATCAGCCAGGCCGCACAGGATGCAGGCTTGCCCGAAGCCCTGGGTTTGAAGAAGAAAATCGCCGTGGTCAAAGGCTGCCGTGACGTGCAGAAAACCGACCTGATTCACAACGATTACCTGCCGGACATCGACGTTGATCCGCAGACCTATCAGGTCAAGGCTGACGGTGTGTTGCTGTGGTGTGAGCCGGCGCAAACCTTGCCGATGGCCCAGCGTTACTTCCTGTTCTGAACCGGTTACCGCATGACAGACAAAGGCCTCACACGCAGCGTGTAGAGGCCTTTGTTTTTTCCGTTGCTATTGAGTGGATTCAATCCGCAGCCGATCCAGCCTGGCCCGAGTCATCGCTTCCTGTGTCAGTTTTTTCAGCAACTGCGTAATCTGCAGATCGATGTCATCCAAGGCTTGCACATATTCCTCGTCAGTCATCAGCCTGCCATCGGCAAAGTCAGTTTCACTTTTATCCAATTCACTGCACAGCCCCTTGATTTCAGCCTCCACCGCAGCCTTTTCCTCAGTGGTGAGCCGCGTACCCTCGGCCCTGCGCTGCAACGCATCCTGCAAATCGATGGTGGCGTCGATCCGGCGTTTCAAGCCGTTCAATTCCTCGCGGTAAGTCGATTCCAGCCAGGTTTTCCAGAGCCGTTGCTCGAAGATCCGGTCGATCAGCAGATCCCCTTCCTCCAGCGCCTTGATCCGCTGGAACGCTGCCTCGATCATCTCTTTGCTGACCTCGGCGATGCTGCGAAACTGCATGCCCCGCGCCTGCCACGGCAAATCCAGGCGCTCCGCCAGATCGGTCATGTAGGCCAGGTGCACTTCCACTTCATCGATGGTGCCGGTCACTTCGCCATCGGCGTCGTAACGGCGAAACCGCTCTCCCGTCGCCAACCGCTCTGACACCCGGCGACGGGCAATGGCAGCGAGTTCATCGAGCCGGGACTTGCCCAGGGCCAGTTCCAGCAACTGTGTTTCGATCAGGTCCGCACGCTCCAGGGCGTAAGCTTCGTGGACCAACACCTGCACGCCCATGGCATTGAACAGTTGCGTAACGCCATCCACGCATTCGGTGGGTGTTGCGGCTTCGTTGAACAACTTGATGCGCAGTTCACTATCACGGGCCATGGCTTCGAGCATGCGCCAGACCTTGGTCGTCAGTTCTGTCTGATAGGTCCCACCGGCCTTGAAGTCAGCGGAATTTGTGAGTTTGTCGAGTTCATTGAAAAACGGCATTGAATTGAACTCATCCTCGACCGCGTCCCAGATTTCCTGCTTTTTCTGCCATTCTTGCTCGGACATACCCGTCCCCCATTCCGCGCTATCGATTACGCCACGGGGTGGATAAGGACGCTCCGGGTCCATGCCGACCGACTCGATGTAAGACTTGAGGATCTCGAGATTCTCCGGCGAGATCCAGCGCGGGGACCGACTGATCACGGTGCGCGCCAATATCTCTGCGCGAAATGAACCGGGCGCGACCTCGGGTATCCGGCTGATCGGGTTATCGCTCAGATCAAGATAGATACTGCGCGGACGCGATTGCGAAAACAGCCCGACAGGCCAGCTGTCCAGTCCCGTTTCGCCCAGCAACAGCACCTGTAATTGCGGCATTCGGCTGATGTTCGGAATGAGCTTCAGCGGGTTGCCGCGCAAGCGCAGGGACGTCAGGCGCATCAGATTCTTCAGGCGATCGACCGCCGCTAAATCCAGTTCAATATTATTGCCGTCAAGAAGCAGGTGAACGAGATGACGCATGTCCTTCACCGCCTGCGGAAGCGCCGTCAGCAGATTGTCTTGCAGATTGAGATAGCGCACCTCATGAAAAGAGTCGAGCAGTGACAGATGCTCGGAGCCCAACCGGCAATTGCGCAGGCTCAACGCGGTGACGTGGTCGAAGTTCGCCTCCAGCTTCGGCAGGGTTTCCAGCAGTCGGCTCAGCCTGGGAATGTTGTCCAGTCTCAACGCCTGTGGTCGCACTACGCTGGAGGCCTCGATACCCTCCGGCCCGGTGCGCTGCCAACATTGCCTGAGCGCTTTGTAGATATTGTTCCGCGCATGCCATTCCGCCACGCCCGCCGGGGTAAAACGAGAGGACTGCGTCGGCAAGTTCATCCAGCGTTGCAGGGTGCGGTTCAACTGGTTGAATTCGGTCTCGAGCAGGGCCAGTCGTTCATGCTCCGTACCTTCGCCCTGGCTGAACTCCACCAGCAACGTCTCGATCTCCTCCGAGGTAAAATCCGGATACAGTGCCTGAGCCCGTCGCCGCAGCCCCATGCCATGCGGTGCTTGCCGGGCATAGCCACGCATGCCGCCGCGCAGGCGCATGCTGGTCGGATCGTAGCTCGGCTTGTAATTCGGGTTGTCCCGCAGAATCGGCTCAAACACCTGACGGTCCAGGGGACGTGCCTTTATCGCTTGCTCCAGCCGCGCAGCCTCGTTGATACCGAAGCCCAGGGCTGTTCGTTGCGAATCCGGCAACGCATGCAGCACCGCGGCATACACATTGTCCGCGCCGTGCAGGTGTTGATCGCTGTCGTCCCGCGCTTGGTATTTGCCATCCTCATCCAGGATCAGCACTTTGCGGATCGGCGCGTCGACGGGGCCAAGGCTGTCGGTCAACGCGCCCTCGAACGAGTACTCACGAACCTCCAGACGCAAATCCGCCGGCCAGTCTGGCAGGGCCGCCAGGGAGTGCAACTCCAGGCGCGCGGTGTCAGCACTGTGCAAGGCGTCGAGGTAAAGGCCTTCATAGGCCCGCGTCATCCGCAGTTGCTCGGCGGCCTTGCGGGCGTGTTCCGCCAGCCGCAAAGGCACGCGTTTTTTTTCGCTCAGGTGTTGCACGTCCGAGGGGTGCGCCTCACCCAGCAGTTCTTGCGCCTGGCTGATCGAGATCTCTGCAAAATCCTCCTTGAGCAAATTCACCAAAGGATCGTCCGAACGGGTCCGACGACTGTACAGAAGGTCGAACAACTGCCACTTGCGCTGGCCCATCTGTGCCGCCCATTGCTCGCGCAATGCTTCGGTACGCATCTGCGCGTCACCGGATAACCATTGGTCGAGCAGTTCTCGAAGCGCCTGTTCGTCAAGGAACCCCACCACCCGCTCGGGCAGCGCCCCCGCCAGCAGGTCAGTCCAGGTCATCTGCAACGTATTGGCCGGTGTCGCCTGGGCATAGCCGTCCTTGATCGCCGCCCCCGTCAGTCCCGGCCCCTGGAAGACTTCAATGGCCTTGTCGCCAGGCCAGCCGCCCATTTCGGTCATGGATCGCACGGCGTAATCGGCCCATTCCTCGCCGATCCGGTTGGCCAGAATCAGCTCTGCGCAGGCTTGCGCATCGGCATGGGCCTTGAAGCGCTTGAGGGTATCGGCCAACAGAGAGGGAGGGGTCTCCTGTTCGACGTGAAGCCGGCGCAGCACATTTTCGTGCACGCCGCTGGCGGTCAGAACCTGCTCCAGGGTTTCATCGGAGAGTCCGTCCACCGAAGCGCCCAGACGCCTGAGTATTTGCCCCTTGTCCCATTCGAGCGGTTGGTCGAGTTCCGTCTTCCAACTACCGGCACCGTTGTGCTCCAACAGCGGCTGATATGCATCGGCGCGAGTCGGGTGTTGAAGCCGGTGCCGGCCAGTGTCCGGGTCTTGCCTGACGGCGTAGCATTTGTCATCGAGCCGCAGCAGGTCCTGATCCTGATGACGGTACAGCCCTGTATCACTGGCCTTCAATCCATCGGGCAACACGACCGGTTGTTCATAGGGGCCGAGGTCAGGGTTCCACAAACGCTCCTTGCCGCCGACCTCCACGGGTTTGAGGCCCTCGACAAACGGCGACACCTTGATCGGCGCGACACCGGTGCCGGGCAGTACATGTCCGACGCCCATGAGTGCCAATTGCGCGAAATTGATCAAGACCCCGTTGAAGTAGGCAGAGGCTTGCTCCTTGTCACCCTTGCTCCAGTCATCGACGCCTTCGGCCACCTCGGCGAGCATCTGCGCGACCATGATGCCGAGCATGGCTTCGCCCAGTCCGGGCACCAGCATTGCGGCGAAATTGAAGACGTTCCAGCCGATCGACAGGTAACCGGTCAAGCGTTTGAAGCGTGCGTTGGCATCCTCATCGTCGGTCGGCACTGCGATGAGCCTGGCATCGGCAATGGCCTTGTCCCGGCGCTGCAGAAACAGCGTCACCCACAGATCACCCATCACCTGGTTGGTGATGGGCTCTGCTTCGGGGTTTTCAACCGCTGTTTCACGCCACCACGGGCCCATGTCGAGCGGCTCGCGCTCGTGCCAGGTGAAAGTCGTGAGACGTTCGTTGACCCTGGCGAAAAACTGTCCTTTGTCCTTCTGCGCCACAAAGCGGCTGAAAAAGGTCTGGTAATCCGTGTTTCTCAACTGACCGAGCAGCTCCTTCATGAACGCGGTCAGCGACGGATATTCCTTGAGGGGATGCTCTGGATCATCCGGGACATAGGCGATCAACGGACCGGTCAATCGACTCTGTTGATATATGTCTTCGCGACGCAACAGCTCATCACTCAAGCCTTGCGGTCCATTGGCAAAGAAGGCTTGCAGCAGTTTGAATCGATCATATTCCTGGCCCGGCAGTACCGAAAGGCGGCGCGACCAGTCTATCCAAAAGCTCAACAGGGCCGGCGTCAAGGCTTCAACTTCGCGCTTTACTTGCGATGGCTCAGTGACTGCGCTGAACAGCACGATGCCAGTCATTCGAAAGCCCATCAGCGACAACCGATGACAATGCAACGGCTGGTCGTACAGTGAGATGTTTGTCCGCCCCTCACGCACCTGGCCCAGTTTTCCGAAGGCATGGTCACTGATTTCACCCTTCAATCGGGCAATCAGTGCGGCCACATTGAAGGCCGCCTTTTCACTGGCCACCGAATCCTGTTGCAAGGTTCGCTGTGCCTGTGGGGTATCGGGCAACAGGACGGACTTGATGTGTCGTTGGTATTGCCCGCCGATGTCCAGGCTTCGGCACAAGGCTGCAAACGCTGGGAGGGTAATGGCCGGTTCAAGACTGAGACTGCCTCGAGTGTCCTTGCGGTAAATACCGGAGCTGTTTCGGAACGCACCTTCGGTGGCCTCGGACTCTTCGAAGTTGTGCAGCGCTGCTTCCAGCAACGTGGATTGGCGGACACGACTGGCCCCGGTATCGATGCCGAAAATGATCGTGCTCGGCACTTCAAGCTGTACGGTGAGCTCATTGAAGTTCTCGACCGTGTTGAATTTCGACTGCAAAGCCGTTTTGAGCAAGGGTTCGGCGAAGGCATTGATGTCGTGCTTCAAGTCACCCTGAGTCTGGTCCAGCACGTCTTGCAAACGCCAGCGCTCATCCATCGACTGCTTGAGGTATTGACGGTCGATTTCCCGCGCGCCGCCATACCACTCGGGCATTTGCGGCTCGAGCGCCAGCAGGGACTTCAACCTCTCCACCGGCGCATTCTTGATGGCCCCGGGGATCACGTCGTTTGCACGACGGTAATGTATCCCGTGACTATCGATGGACACTCCATCCGGTATTTTCTGTGAGTTGCTTCCATGCAAATCAGACACTTTTGAATCACCTTGATGACAAGAAAAGAACCATCAGCTTATTCACCCGCATCTGAAAAAAAAGTCCAAATAGCTGCTTGGCCAGCCCCCTGAAAAGGCTCCGGGTGATCGAAAATCAGGGAGCCAAAAACATATATCTACCGCCATCGACATGTCCGCCTGTGCCTCGGCATGAGCGGTCGTTTTTTTTCAGGCAAAGGGACTACTATCAGGGGACGATCGAGGTCAGTTCCCGTGAGATTGATGGCACGACGTTTACCGTGGTGTTGACCAGGAAGGTCTAGACGTTTGCCGAGGGGAGGCTTTTGTGGCGAGGGCGCTTGCTCCCGCTCGAGTGCGAAGCGGTCGCAAGCTCTGCAATTGCGCTGAACCTGTTGAAATGCGCTGACCGGATATGTTTGGGGCCGCTGCGCAGCCCAGCGGGAGCAAGCTCCCTCGCCACAGGTTGGGTGCCACTCTTTGAGTTACTCCACCACCAACCGCCCCAACCGCTGCTTCAACATCCGGTTCTCGGCCCGCAACTGCTGGACCTCTTCGAGCAGGTCCAGCGCCAGGGCGACGCCTTCCCATTCCAGGTCAAGGTCGCGCCGCAGCTTGGCGGCGCGCTTGGCCAGAGTCAGCTCGTAGTCGTTGAAAACCCAGTCCTTGGGCTGAGAACCCTGAGGTTCGAGGATGCCGTGCTCGACGATTTCGATCACGTAGACGTCCGACAACTCGGCCGCCTCACAGAATTCTGCCATGTCCAGTTGAACGATCAGGGGACTGCTCATAGTCAGTGACTCCTTGGTTCTAAGGGATCAGAAATGCTCTCGCGGGTCGAACGCGGCTTTTTTCGCCAGCTCCTGCCACAGGGCCTTGATGTCATCGTCGGATTTCTTCGGCATCACGGCTTTCAGTTGCACGAACAGGTAACCACGCTCACCGGCCTTGTTCATCAGGCCATGGCCCTTGGCGCGCATGCGCTGGCCGTTCTGGCTGCCGGCCGGGACCTTGAGGTTGATCTTGCCGGTCAGGGTCGGCACGGCGACTTCAGCGCCCAGCGCCAGTTCCCACGGCGCCAGTGGCAAGGTGATGATCAGGTTCTCGCCTTCGACGTCGAATTTCGGGTGCGGTGCAAAACGGATCGTCAGGTACAGGTCGCCATTGGCCCCGCCACCGGCACCCGGTGCGCCCTGCCCCTTGAGGCGAATACGCTCGCCGTCGCTTACACCGGCCGGAATCTTCACGTTCAGGCTCTTGCTGGTGTTGCTCACATGCTGGCCGGCCGCGTTGTACTGCGGTACCTGGAAGGTGACCTTCTTCGATTCGGTCGACAGTGTTTCTTCGAGAAAAACCCCAAGCTCCATTTCCACGTCCTGCCCTCGACGTCCGGTACTGCGACGCGACTGTCCACCACCACTGAAACCAGGCCCACGGTTGCCGAAGATCGAACTGAAGAAGTCCGAGAAATCGCCCGTGTCCTGGCCACCGCCACCGAAACCGCCACGGCTTTGCCAGCCCGGTGGTCCCTGGAACGGCTGGCCGTGCTGGCCATAGCGGCGCAAGTCATCGTATTCGGCGCGTTTATCGGCGCTTTTCAGCGCTTCATAGGCTTCCGAAGCGTCCTTGAACTTCGCCTCGGCATCCTTTTCCTTGCTGACGTCGGGGTGGTATTTGCGCGCCAGCTTGCGATAGGCGGCCTTGATCGCCTTATCGTCTGCGGTCGGCTCCACACCGAGAATCTTGTAATAGTCTTTGAAGTCCATCGAGGGAATCACCATCCGTTATCAGAATCGCGCCACAGGCCACAGCATGCGCTTGTTTGCAGCCATTGGTTTGACCGATCTCAAGTTTGTGACCGGGCGGCGCAGCAGAAGTTTATCGGCAGCATGCGGGGCTTCTTGCGAGCACTCCCGCGGCTGTCCGGTTGATGCAGGGTAGTTTGGGGGGGATGACCCATCTTTCAAGGCATTGTCTGCGAAGAATTAGCAGATAACCGGCCTTCGAATCTGGCGCGCTCTGACATACACTGCGCGGCCGTTTTTTAACCGGAACCTGAAAGACATGAACAACGCATCTCCAGCCCGTGCCTTGGGTATCGACTTTGGCACGTCCAACTCCACTGTCGGCTGGCTGCGCCCCGGCGTGGAAACGCTGATCGCGCTGGAGGACGACAAGATCACCCTGCCGTCAGTGGTCTTCTTCAATATCGAAGAACGTCGCCCGGTGTACGGCCGGCTGGCGCTGCACGAGTACCTGGAAGGCTACGAAGGCCGCCTGATGCGCTCGCTCAAGAGCCTGCTGGGTTCCAAGCTGATCAAGCACGACACCAGCGTCCTCGGCACGGCAATGCCGTTCAAGGACCTGCTCGGGCTGTTCATCGGCCAGCTCAAGAGCCGCGCCGAAGCCGCCGCCGGTCGGGAATTCGAAGAAGTGGTGCTGGGCCGCCCGGTGTTTTTTGTCGACGATGACCCGATGGCCGACAAAGAAGCCGAGGACACCCTGGTAGACGTGGCACGCAAGATCGGCTTCAAGGAAGTCTCGTTCCAGTACGAACCGATTGCCGCGGCGTTCGACTACGAGTCGACCATCGAGAAAGAAGAGCTGGTACTGATCGTCGACATCGGCGGTGGTACCTCCGACTTCTCCCTGGTGCGCCTTTCGCCGGAGCGTCGGGGTGTGAATAACCGCCACGAGGACATCCTCGCCACCGGCGGCGTGCACATCGGCGGAACCGACTTCGACAAACAGCTCAGCCTGCAAGGCCTGATGCCGCTGTTCGGCTATGGTAGCCGCATGAAGAGCGGCGCCTACATGCCCACCAGTCACCACATGAACCTGGCGACCTGGCACACCATCAACTCGGTGTACTCGCAAAAGTCGCAACTGGCCCTGGGTAGCATGCGCTACGACATCGAAGACACCGGCGGTATCGACCGCCTGTTCAAGCTGATCGAACAGCGCGCCGGGCACTGGCTGGCCATGGAAGTGGAAGAAACCAAGATCCAGCTGACCCACGCCGAAAGCCGCCACGTGCCGCTGGACCGCATTGAAGCGGGCCTGAGCGTGGACCTGAGCCGTGCACTATTCGAGTCGGCCATCGACAGCCTGCTGGAGCGGGTGCGCAACAGCGTCACCCAACTGCTGACAGACGCCAATGTGCGGGTCGATCAGGTTGATACGGTGTTCTTCACAGGTGGTTCGAGCGGGATTCCGGCACTGCGCAACAGTGTTTCGGCGATGTTGCCGAAGGCGCGGCATGTGGAAGGGAACATCTTTGGCAGTATCGGTAGCGGTCTGGCGATTGAAGCGGCCAAGCGATACGGCTCCATGGACTGAACACAATCTCTGTGGCGAGGGAGCTTGCTCCCGTAGGACTGCGCAGCAGTCCCATTTTTGGGGCCGCTACGCGCCCCAGCGGGAGCAAGCTCCCTCGCCACAATTTGATCAACAGCTAGATCTGAAGCAGATCAAACCATCCCCACCTGCTTCAACTCACTCTTCAGATACGCGTAGTAAATCGGCCCCGCCACCACCCCCGGCAGGCCGAACGCGGCCTCGAACACCAGCATCGCCAGCAGCAACTCCCACGACTTGGCACTGATCTGCCCGCCGACGATGCGCGCGTTGAGGAAGTATTCGAGCTTGTGGATAAAGATCAGGTAACCCAGCGCCGCCACAGCGACCCAGATCGACAACGACAAACCGACGATGGTGATCAGGGTGTTCGACATCAGGTTGCCGATCACCGGCAGCAAGCCGAGCAGGAACGTCAGCACGATCAGGGTTTTGGTCAGCGGCAGCTTGATACCGAACATCGGCAGGATCACCGCCAGGAAAATCCCGGTGAAGAAGGTATTGAGCAAGGAAATCTTGATCTGGGCGAACACAATGTTGCGAAACGCCTGGACCAGCAGGTGCAGACGTTCGAACAGAGCCGCAGCCAGCGGTTTGCGCTTGGTCAGGTCCGGCACACGCTGCAAGGCAATGATCGCACCCAGCACCATGCCGATCAGCAAGGTCACGAACATGTGCGCCGCGTCCTTGCCCACCAATTGCAAATCACTGAGGTGTTTGCTGACCCACTCGCCAATCGCCACGCGGAACTCCGCGGCACTGGCCGGCAGGTAGGCGTCGATGAACGGTGGCAGTTGCCCGCGTGCGCGGTCGACCACCCCCATGAACTTGTCGAGGGACGCGCCAGGGTTTTCCGCCTCGTGCAGCAGGAAGCTGAAGGCACCGGCAAAGATCAGCGACAGCACGCTGACAATCAGAGTCCCCAGCAACGCCACCGCCAGCCAACGCGCGCGCCGGCCTTCGATCAGCCGTTGCAGTTGCGGGGTGAGCATGTTGACCAGTTCGAACACCAGCAGCCCGGCGAGCAGGCTGGGCAGCAACCGTAGCGGCAGGACCAGCAGTAGCCCGCCAAAAATGATGACCCAGCTGATGACCAGCAAGACTTGACGCTGAGAAAACGTTGGCATACAGCCTCAAAAACGAACGGCGTAAAAAGGATTGGCAGTCTGCCAGCGATCCGGTGCGAGCACTAGGGATTGTGTGGGGCGACCTTAGTGGGGGCTCTGGATGTTTGCAGCGCCTCGACTGGCCTCATCGCGAGCAAGCTCGCTCCCACAGTGGAACCGGGTACACCTGGCAAATGTGGGAGCGAGCTTGCTCGCGATGGGGCCAACACAGCCCCCACAGTTCCTGAACCGGGTTTATTTTTTCTTCAGGCAATCACTCATGAATGCCTTGCGCTCGTCACCCTTGAGGGCTTTGGTGGCGGCGTCGGCGTTGCAGGTCTTCATCTTCTCTTGCTGTGGGGTCAAGGCCTTACCGGCATCGTTTGCCGCCGGAGTCGCCTTCAGGCAGGTGCTCATGAAGGCTTTGCGCTCGTCGCCCTTGAGGCTTTTAGCCGTAGCATCGGCATTGCAGGTGGTCATCTTCTCTTGCTGGGCCGTATTGGCGGCAAATCCCTGGGAGCACAGCAGCAAACCGATCATCAACAAAGGGGCACGCATCATCTTCATGGAGTTTTCTCCTGGTCGCCACGCCGAGGGGCGCGGCCTTGTACTGGAGTGTAGACAACCCCTGTTACACCTTCCTGTTCTCCAAATGGCTGCGGCGATACTGCTCAGGCGTACATCCGGCCTGGCGCTGGAACATCGCGATAAACGCCGAGCCGGTGCTGTAGCCCATGTCGAAGGCAATTTCCTGAATGCTGCGCTGACTATCCAGCGCCTCGATCGCTGCCAGAAAACGAAGGCGCTGACGCCACTCACCGAAACTCATGCCCAGTTCCCGCACGAACTGCCGCGCGAGGGTGCGCTCGCTGACATGGATGCGTGCGGCCCATTCCAACAGCGGCCGGTTATCCCCTGGCTCGGCCTGCAACGCTTCCAGGATCCCGAGCAACCTTGGGCTGCTGGCATAAGGCAGGTAGCACTCGTGCACCGGAGCCTGTTGCAACTGGTCCACCAATACCTGGGCCAGACGCTGGTCGGCGGCCTGATCGGGGATTTTCACGTCGCGGGCGGCGAAGTCCTTGAGGATCGCCTTGAGGATGTCGCTGATGGCCAGGGTGCAGGCCCGCGGCGGCAGATCGGTGCAGACTTTGGGTGCCAGGCACACCGCACGGTAGTTGACCGGTTGGTGGCTGTAGAAACTGTGCTCGATCTGCGGCGGCACCCACACTGCGTATTGCGGCGGTGACATGAAACGGCTGCCCTCGACGTCCATGTGCAGCACGCCATGGGCGGCGTATTCCAGCGTCCCCCACGGATGTCGATGGGGCGCGGCGTATTCGTGGGCGTCGAAATCGGCGTAGCGGAAATACACCGCCGACGGCAGTTCGCTGAAATCCAGCAGGTCGATGTGTTTACTGCTCATGCTGTCCGTCATCAGGGGCCGGTTGTCTGGGTTGAAGTATAGGCTTGCATCCAGACAAGTGGATAATTGCCCTTCATTAACGTTCTGGTTTTTCCCGATGCAATACGCTTATCCCCTGCTGGCCATTTTTATCTGGGCCGGCAACACCGTGATCACCAAAATGTCGGCCGGGGCGATCTTCCCCGCCGAGATCGGTTTCTACCGCTGGCTACTGGCCGGGTTGCTGTTCACGCCCTTCATGCTCAAACCGATGCTCGCCCATTGGCCGCTGATCCGCCCGAAACTGGGCAAGATCTTTGTCCTCGGCGTTCTCGGCATGGCGGTCTATCAAAGCCTGGCGTACTTCGCTGCGAGCCTGACCTCGGCTACCAACATGGGCATCATCCTGTCACTGATGCCGCTGATGTCGCTTGCCATGGCGATCATCAGCCTCGGCCAGCGCCTGACCATGGGCGCCTTGGCCGGTGCGGTGCTGTCATTCGCCGGCGTTCTGGTGGTGGTGTCGTCCGGCAGCCTTGGCGCATTGCTCGAACACGGGGTCAACCTGGGCGACGCAATGATGCTGGTCGCCACCCTGGCCTACGCGGTCTACAGCACCCTGTTGAAAAAATGGCAACTGAAACTGCCGCCACTGGTGCTCCTGTATCTGCAGGTGCTGGTGGCCGTGGTGGTGCTGTTCCCATTGTTCATCGCCTCGCCGAAAGTCGGCCCGACCCTGCAAAACATTCCGCTGGTGCTGTACGCCTGCCTGCTGGCTTCGATGGTCGCGCCGCTGGCGTGGATGCAGGCCGTGGTGCGTTTGGGGCCGAGCCGGACCACGCAGTTTTTCAATTTGCTGCCGTTGATTACCGCATTGATTGCGGCGGTGGTGCTGCATGAACAACTGGCGCTGTATCACCTGGTGGGCGGGGTGTTGACCTTGGGTGGAGTGATTGTTTCCGAGCGCTGGACGACGGTGTTGGGCCGCTCCTAGCTTTTTGTGGAGGTCTAAAGCCCTGCCGCGTTCAACCGCGCCGCATGCTCGACAAACAAGCGGATCGGCTCGGCCCCCTTGCCCACCAGCCCCAGCGACTGGTTGACGATATCGAAGTGATCCAGCGGATATTCATCGCCAATCACCGTGCCCAGGTGCGAGCTGTAGCGCCCGACCATGCCGTCGCAATGCCCGACTTCTCGGACGAAGGTTTTGGCGAACAGCCGGCAGCTGCGGTTGGTGCCGTCCAGCAGATTGCGCCCTCGATCCGTTATGCCCGGTTGCAACGTGCCGGACCAGGAGTAATAGCGCACGCCATTGACCTCCTCCGGCCCCTGACCGCCCCAGGTCTCGGGCAGCCCCTGTGGATAACGCTGGTTGAACAGCGCCACGCCAGCGCTGGTGAGGGAGTGATGGGACGCATGGATATCCACCGGCAACTTCGGCCCGCGGTAACCGGTATCCAGCCACCCCATCAGCGTCCCAACCATTCGCAGTAAAAAGCACAACAGACGACCACGGACACTGTCATGGGGGTATTGCTCGTGCAGGTAATCGGCGAGCTCCGAACCGTGGTTCGGCCCCGCCACCGAGGTCACCGAAGCGATCAGGTCAGGACGCTTGGCCGCTGCATAACGGGCGGTCAGCGAGCCCTGGCTATGGCCGATCAGGTTGACCTTGGCGGCCCCGGTTTCCCGCAGGATTTCGTCGATGCGCGCCAGCAATTGCTCGCCGCGCACTTCGTTCGAATTGAGCGGTGAGACCTGCACGGCGAACACCACCGCACCGCCATGGCGCAACGCCTCGACGATCCCGTACCAGTACGGATAAAGCACCAACCGGATGAACCCGAGCATTCCCGGGACCAGCACCAGCGGGTAGCGCGGGGCAGAACCTTGCGACATGGGCGGACATCCTTGTGGTCGGACGGTGACGCAAAGCGTGATGCAAGACATCCGCCAAGCATCGCCAGCGAAGATGACAACTCAGCGACAAGTCTATGTCATCCTCCCTACTTCAACCCCACTACGCCTGCCACGATCAGCCCGACCGAGACCAGCTTGATCACGGTCAGGCTTTCACCCAGCAGCGCGAAACCGAGAAACACCGTGCCCAGCGAACCGATGGCGGTCCAGATCGGGTACGCGATGCTCACCGGCAACTCGCGCATGGCCAGGGTCAGGAAGTAGATCCCGCCCACAGCGGCCACCACGGTGACCAGTGAAGGCCAGAGCCGGGTGAAGCCCTCGGCGTACTTCATGCCCATGGCGAAGGTGACTTCGAACCCGGCGGCGACCAGCAGAAACAGCCAGGCCATCTAGAACTCCCCGGCCAGTGCCAACAAGCGCTGCTCAGCCTCGGCGGCAGAGATTTCAAAGCTGCGCTCGGCGGACTCTTCGCCCTCGGCAGCGACCACGGTGACGTCGGTGATGCCGATGAATCCGAGCACCGTGCGCAGTAGCGGGTCGGCATGGTTCATGGCTTCCAGTTCGCCGCCCGGGCCAAAACCGAAGCCGCCACGGCTGGTGATGATCAGGGCCTTTTTACCCTGTACCAACGGCTCGTACTGGGCCACGCCATTGTCCAGGGTGTGATCGAAGGTCACCCCCACCCGCACGATCTGATCGATCCAGGCCTTGAGGCCGCTCGGTACGCTGAAGTTGTGCATCGGCGTGGATATCAGCAACACATCGTGGCCAAGCAGCTCGCCAACCAGTTCATCGCTGAGTGCCAGGTCGGCCTGCATCGACAGTGGCCGGGCGTCGGGCTCGGGGTAAAACGCGGCGGCCACGAATGCCTCGTTTACCGGCGGAATCAGGGCACGACCGATTTCGCGTCGGGTCAACTGCGAGTGTGGATGGCGGGCCTGCCAGGCCGACAGAAACACTTCGGCCAAACGCCGGGAGTGCGAACGGTCACCACGTGGGCTGGCGTGAACAGCAAGAATTCTACTCATCTGTCTCTCCTCAGGGCTAAACTCAAACGGCTTGTGGCTTGCAGCTTGAAGCTCACCAGCGTCCTCGTTCAAATGAGCAGAAATCAGTCCGGATGAATCCATTTCATCCATGGAGTGTTCAATGTTTGCCTCGTTGCCGTTGACCGCCCTGCGGGCCTTTGAATCCGCCTCACGCCTGTTGAGCTTCAAGGCCGCCGCCGAAGAACTGTCCGTCACCCCGACGGCGGTGTCCCACCAGATCCGCTCCCTGGAGAGCTGGCTCGGCGTGCCGTTGTTCGAGCGCCTGCCACGCCGGGTGCGACTGACCGAATGCGGTGAACGGCTGTTCCAGAGCCTGCACGGGGCTTTCCTCGAAGTGGCGCAAAGTGTCGATACCCTGCGCCCGCAACGCAGCGGCGCCAGCCTGACAGTCTCCACCACCGCTGCTTTCGCCGCCCTGTGGCTGGTACCACGGTTGGGGCGCTTCTACGCCCGTCATCCGAACATCAACGTGCGCCTCGATACCCACTGCGAAGTCATCGACCTGCACCAGGACGCCAGTGTCGATCTGGTGCTGCGCTACAGCCTCGACGACTACCCCAACCTGTACGGTCAGTGCCTGTTCGATGAGTCTTTCGGCGTCTACGGTTCGCCCGAACAAGTGGCCCTGGCGTCGAACCGCACCCCAACGCTGATCAGCGTGCGCTGGCATAACTCCAAACTCTATGCCCATGGCTGGGAGGCCTGGTGCGCTCGCTCCGGCGAAACCTGGCTGAGCGGCCGGCCCGCCGTGCGCGAATACGACGAAGAGCATTACGCCCTGCAAGCGGCGATTGCCGGGCAAGGCTTGGTGCTGGCGAGCAATATTCTTGTGTCGGAAAGCGTGGCCAGTGGTCTGTTGTTGCCATACCGGGGGGAAGTCCAGGTCGATGGCGCCGGCTACAGCGCATTGTGCGTACCGGGGCGTGAGCGACATCCACCGGTTCGGGCTTTTTTTGCGTGGTTGCGTGAAGAAGCGTTGTTGTCCGGGCATGCGGTGCGCTGATCAAGGTTCGACAACCGCTCAAGTGCTTTCAAGTTGAACAACAACTTAAGTTCACCACATGCATTAAAACAACACCAAACACCAAACACCAAACACAACTAAAACCTGAAGTTACAATCCACAACTAGACTTTAAAATCCACATACTTATTCTAACAGCCACAGCCAGCCGGCTGTTCACACCAACAAGTAAAGGATTACTTTCATGCTACTTGAACAACGACTCGAATTTATTGATTCCCTGCCAACATTCCCTATCATCACGCAACGCTCGACACCTGTCATTAGTACGTTCTCTGACCAACCCGAACATGACGTCAACAAACCCACCGCCAGTGTAATGCCTGGCACCATCGATGCGTTTCTGCCCGGTGTTTCGCAAGACACCATCGACGACGTCAACTTGTGCAAACTGGTCATGCAGAACGCCGCTACCAAACTCTTCCCCGGAGACGCGCAACTCTTTGAATGGTATCGCTACTATGTTGACGGCCTGAGCAAACTAGGCTGGGTGACTCAAAACAGGAACATCCAGGAAGTCACAATCAAGCGCGTTGGCCTGACGATGGATCAGGTGGCCCTGGAAGTGACAGCAGGATTGATCGGCAGCAATGCTGCTAAAACTCTGGCTGACGTTGCGAAAAAGGCCGTTGAGGCAGTACAGAAAAATCCCGGTGCCATTCAGATTTTTGACCGCAACTCCAAGCTGGGCACTCAGGCAAAATTCGATATCGCACCGATCTGGCTTGATAACGGCGGGCAACCAAACATGGTCCTCAACTGCATCGCCCTGGATGCAAGGGAGAGCACCCGCGGCATTCTGTTCTGGAAATCGACCCGCCAGTCAACCACGATAAAAACGGGCGCAGTGCGCACTTACCTGGACACTAAGACTTTTTCCGGCCTGCGTGGCGACCTGTACAAGAAGTTCAGCGACAGCGGTAAGAAATTCATTGAAGACCTGCCTGACTTCTAACAGCCACTGACATGTTTAAATCGGCCATAGCGCGCCGATTTAAACAACTTTTCGCACCCACTGCGCGCAGGTCAAAATATGAAAGAAACAACAATTGATACCTGGCTGGTCAATGGCAACATAACAATTTTCTGTGGTTCGCACACCGACAGTTTTAAAAAAGACATTCTAGCCTCCAGTCTGCTAGGCGAGTTGGTGGCAGCACAAAAAAGCAGACATCGTGAAGTTTCTTGGCCAACTTATACAGATACCGTTCAAAAAATTGGCTGGACTGTCAATAGCCGGACGACCCAGCAACTCGAATTTGAAAACAGTAGCCTTTTGAATATTATTGAACAAAGCGCCGGGAGTGCTTTACCACAAGATGAACGGCAAGCGCTCACTAATGCATTGGATCAATTGGCCAATCTCCAGAGTGATTCGCCAGCGATCAAGGCAATCGTCGAGAAACTTCAAAGAAACGCTACTCTGAGCAACACCACCACGGACATACTGGTTTCAACGGCTATTCTGCTGACGATTATTCGCAACGATAAAACCGTGGTAACTCTGCAAGTGGCGTTCGAAACAGCCCAAGAGATTGCAATAGATATTCTCGACCAGCCGGTTTTGAACGCCACCAACGAACACAAGACCAACATTTGGCTTATGAGTACCTTGCTGGATGGGCGCCAATACAATCGCGTAAGAGATGACATTCTCAAGAAACTGGGTAGCAGGATGGAAACGGAGTTATTGCAAATCCATGAGCCCACCGACTCGAGTTGAAAAATCAAGCCTCGTAGGCCGTTCAAGCGCCCCGGAGTCGGGACGCTTGAACACTGTTCACCAACAAATTCAGTTTTTGACAGTCTTCGGCGCCTTGCCGGCCTTCATCTGCTCCAGCAAAGGCGCACACTGGTTCGTCTCGCCGCCGCTTGGCGCCACCAGCGCCAGCAAACCTGCGGCCGGTGCGGCGATCACGCCCAGCGCCACCATCCCGGCTCCGCGCAACATCAACGGTACGGCCTTGACCCCGGCATCGGGCTTGATGAACTTGCCGCGCACATACAACGGCGAGCGCAATGAAATCAGGCGCCAGCCCTTGGATTCCGGGGTGATGGTCAGGTCCAGTTGTTCAGTCGCCATGTTCGCCGTGCCGTCGATGTAGATGATGGCGTTCTCGGTGTCGAACACAAACAAGCGGGTACTCGCCAGGCCGGATTGGATGCCGAAGTCGGCGGCGGCGCAGTTGATCTTCACTTCCTTGTCGCCAAAGATCTTGCCGACCACGTAGTTGCCGACGTTCAGGCCCGCCAGCTCCATCAATTCGCGACTGATGGCACCATCGTTGATCAGCATTTTCAGATTGCCATTAGCGCTGCCCAGCAGTTTGGCCACCGAATTGCCGCGCCCGCTGATATCAGCGTCGCCGTTGAGTTCGCCGAAACTGGTTTTCATCGGTTCAAAGCCGGGGAACAACTGCTTGAGCTTGAAGCCTCGCGCCGTGAGTCTGGCCTGGCCTTCCAGTGGATCGGTGTGCCCGTTCAGGCGAATCTGCGCATCCAGATTGCCGCCGGCCACACCGAAACGCAGCGGTTCGAGGCTGAGTACGCCGTCGGTGAGCACCAGATGGGTATAGAGGTCGTTGAACGGCAGTTTTTCGCTGTGCACGATGCGCTTACCGGTGAACTCGACATCGGCGTCCATATCGCGCCAGCGATCGGTCTTGAATTCTTCGACCGGCAGCACTTTGTCCGCCGGTTGTTTGCTGTCACCGCCCCGGGCCTTCTGTTCGGCGTTGGAGTCGGCACCGATCAGCGGTGCCAGGTCAGCGAACAGCAATTGATTGGACAACAGCGAGCCGCTGAGTTTTGGCCGTGGCTGGCTGGCCACGTAGGTCAGATTGCCATGGATGTCGCTTTCGCCGATCTTGCCGTTGAATTCCTCATAGCGGAACACTGCGCCACCCACCTCGTGCAACTTGGCGATCAGATGGCCGTCGGTGGCATAAGGTGGCGTGTCCGGCAGGATCACACCGGTCAGCGGGTAGAGGTTGCCCAGGCTGGTGCCGGCCAGTTTCAGGCGCAGGTCCAGGGCGCCAAGGTTCAGCGGATCGGTCAGGGTGCCGGCCAGTTCAACGCTGGAATCGGCGATCTTCACCTGTGCCTGAAGCGGAAACGGCCGTGCCGCGTCCTGCAACGCCAACAGCCCGCCAATCTTGCCCTGGCCCACGAGTTTCTGGCCGTGGTACTGGCCGTTGACCTTGAGGGCGAACGCATAATCCTGGGGTGACGAGCCCTTTTCCTGCGCAGCTTTCGCCGCTTTGTCGCCAACGATATCGCTGAACGGAATCGGTTTGCCCAACGGATCGATCAGCACGTCGAGTTGTGTCTTCAGGCTATGGTCGTCGAGGGTGACGTGGCCCTTGTCGAAGCCGATCGCACCGATATCCAGCACCCAACTCGAAGGCTCGGCGTTCGGGTCCTTTGGGTCGAATTTGAAGGTCCAGTTGGCGCGCCCGTCAGCCAGGCGTTGCAGTTGGGCATTGGGCTCGGTGAGATCGATACGTGGGATCTCCACTCGCTGCGCCAGCAATGCCAGGGGTGAAATACGCAGTTCCACCCGCTTGAGAGTGACCATCTGCGGCTGTTTCGACCAGTCGGGATTGCCCAGGCTCAAGTCTTCGGCCACCACATGAGGCCACGGCACCCAGGCGCGCCAGCCGCTTTCATCGGGCTCGGGCTGCCAGACCACCGACAGATTGCCGTTGATGGCGAAAGCGCGGTGCAGCTCTTCGGAAACCTTGGCGTTGAGTGGCGGTTTGATCCGATTCCAGTCGAAGAACACGATGATCAGCACCAGCACCATCAATAAGGTAAGGAAAGTGGAAAGGGTCCAGACCAACGTCTTTTGAGTGCGCGTCATTGCACGGGGCTCCTGATACGACTGAGCGCCCTGACTGCGACGCACATGTGAAACGGTGAGCCGCAAACGGCCCACCATGAAAACTACGACTGATAAAAACCCGGCAGGTTTAATCGATAGACCGATTTCGCCGGATTCATCCAGTCCAATACTGACCAGCCAGTCTGCCTGCGTTACCGGACCTGCACTTTTGCACGTCATAGGTGGGTCGAAAATACCCATAAAAGCGAAAGACAATTCTCCGGAAACGCCCGGCCTAGGGCCTCCGCAGCAAACAATCAATTCCATTGATTATTACCATTGCGTTTATGAACTTTCATATCGATTTATCGAGAGTAGCATTGCTCTCGTACCCACTTATTCGCACCCCCAAGGAGCAAAATAATCATGAAACGCCAACTACTGCTCAGCCTTACACTCTCGATGCTGGCCAGCACTGCTTTTGCCCTGCCAGCGGCTGACCAGGCCACTCCACAAGTGAAACAAAACCACTCGGTGTTCAGCCAGACCGTCGCCGAAGGTGGTAATGATCGCCTGAAAGAAAAAGGCCTGATCACTCAGGATGGCTCGGACCGCACCCCACAAGGCCAGACCCTCGCCGCAGATGGCTCGGATCGTACTCCACAAGGCCAAACCCTGGCTGCTGATGGCACCGACCGTACTCCACAAGGCCAAACCCTCGCCGCTGATGGCACCGACCGTACTCCACAAGGCCAAACCCTCGCCGCTGATGGCACCGACCGTACTCCACAAGGCCAAACCCTCGCCGCAGATGGTTCGGATCGTACTCCACAAGGCCAAACCCTCGCTGCCGATGGTGCGGATCGCACTCCACAAGGTCAAACCCTCGCTGAAGGTGGTGGTGACCGTGTAATCGAACGCAACAGCGCCGTGAGCTAAGCCCCATGGCCGCCTTGAAAAAAAGCCCAATCCCCGGATTGGGCTTTTGACTTTTCAGCGCTCCGCTTGATAGATGCCGCACTTCCCCCGCTTGATCCCCCACAGTCGTTCGACGCCGGCAAAGCCGATTTGCTAGAGTGCGCCGCGTCACTGTCCAGAAAACGCCCTTGCGATGCTGCCCCGCGCCGAACAGAAACAACAAACTCGTAACGCCCTGATGGACGCTGCCCGGCGCCTGATGGATGGCGGCCGAGGATTCGGCAGCCTGAGCCTGCGCGAAGTCGCGAAAACCGCCGGGATCGTGCCGACCGGTTTCTACCGCCATTTTGCCGATATGGATGAATTGGGCCTGGTGCTGGTCAGCGAAGTCGGCCAGACATTCCGCGAAACCATTCGCCTGGTGCGACACAACGAATTCGTGATGGGCGGCATCATCGATGCCTCGGTACGTATCTTTCTCGACGTGGTCAGCGCCAACCGTTCGCAGTTCCTGTTTCTCGCCCGCGAGCAGTACGGTGGTTCGCTGCCGGTGCGCCAGGCCATTGGCCGTTTGCGTGAAGACATCAGCTCGGACCTGGCGGCGGATTTGTCACTGATGCCGAAACTGCAGCATCTGGACATCGCCGATCTCAGCGTCATGGCGGATCTGATCGTCAAGAGCGTGTTCGCCACTCTGCCGGACATCATCGACCCGCCAGCCGAGGCCCTGCCTGAGCACCTGACGCCCCAGGCGAAAATCACCCAGCAGTTGCGGTTTATCTTTATCGGCCTCAAGCATTGGCAAGGGCTTGGAAGTACTGAGTAACCCTTAACCTTCAGTCTGGATCAGGCCCCTGTGGGAGCGAGCTTGCTCACGATAGCGTCGGCACATAGAGAGTCGATGTGACAGACACTCCGCTTTCGCGAGCAAGCTCGCTCCCACATTGAGGCTCATCGCTTCAACTTGGTGCGCAACTCAAAAACAACGCACCAACTTCAGTCAAAAAACTCACTCCATCGACACCCATCCCACATCTCCGTCAGCCATTTCCTACACATCAGTCAATTGGCAAGCCCCTTGCTCTAGCCTGAGCATTGTCCATTGCTGGAAGCCTTCCGATGCTGGTGATTCATCGCAGAATCGACCCTCAACCCGTTTGGGCCGCCGAACTGCACCTGACGTTCGAAGCCCGCAGCAAAAGCCGTTTGCGCTGTTTCAGTGCCGAAGGCGAAGACGTCGGGTTGTTTTTGGAGCGCGGTCAGCCGCCGTTGCATGACGGCGAATGCCTGCAGGCCGAAGACGGGCGAATCGTGAGGGTCTGCGCCCGCCCCGAACAATTGCTGCACGTCACCTGCGCCAATGCCTTCGAACTGACCCGCGCGGCCTATCACCTGGGCAACCGGCATGTCGCCCTGCAAGTCGGCGACGGCTGGTTACGCCTGCTCGACGATTACGTGCTCAAGGCCATGCTCGAACAACTCGGTGCCGTTGCCGCTAACATCGAGGCGCCGTTCCAGCCGGAACATGGCGCCTACGGCGGTGGCCATCACCACTCGCGCCACGGCGATGAAGACTTCAACTACGCGCCGAAACTGCACCAGTTCGGCGTACGCACATGAACCCGGCCTGGGCGCTGTTGCGCCTGGCCAGTCCGCAATTGCCGATTGGCGGCTACAGCTACTCCCAAGGGCTGGAAATGGCTGTGGATAACGGCCGGGTTCACGACCCCGACAGTGCGCGACGCTGGATCAGCGATCAGTTGCTTTTTAATCTGGCACGCTTCGAAGCGCCGTTGCTGCTCGCCCATTGCATGGCCGCCAGCGAGGAAAACTGGGACGAATTGCTGCAGAACTGCGAAGCGCATCGCGCCAGTCGCGAAACCCGCGAGTTGCATCAGGAGAGCCGACAGATGGGCTACTCGTTGCAACAATTGCTCAATGGCTTGCCGGAACTCGACACACCCGCCCGCGCCTTTCTCGAACAACGCAGCGAGCCACATCTGGCCCTGGGTTGGGCCTTGGCCGCGCGCGCCTGGCAGATCAGCCCGCAGGACGCCCTGGCTGCATGGCTCTGGAGCTGGCTGGAAAACCAGTTGGCCGTGCTGATGAAGACCCTGCCCCTGGGTCAGCAAGCCGCCCAACGCCTGACCAGCGAACTGTTGCCGCTGCTTCAACAAGCTCAACAGAACGCCACCCGAATCGACCCCGATCATTACGGCAGCGCCGCTTTCGGCCTGTCCCTGGCGTGTATGGCCCACGAGCGCCAGTACAGCCGCCTGTTCCGTTCCTAGGGCCCTTATTTTGGAGAATCACATGAACACACAACCCCTGCGTGTCGGCATCGGCGGCCCGGTCGGCTCCGGCAAGACCGCCCTGACCCTGGCCCTGTGCCTGGCCCTGCGCGAGCGTTACAACCTGGCCGTCGTGACCAACGACATCTACACCCGCGAAGACGCCGACTTTCTGGTGCGCAACGAAGCCCTGGCGCCGGAGCGCATCATCGGCGTGGAAACCGGTGGCTGCCCGCACACAGCCATCCGCGAAGACGCCTCGATCAACCTCGAAGCCGTGGATCAGCTCAACCGCCGCTTTCCGGGGCTGGACCTGATTCTCGTGGAGTCCGGGGGCGACAACCTCTCCGCCACTTTCAGCCCGGAACTGTCCGACCTGACGATCTACGTGATCGACGTCTCGGCCGGCGACAAGCTGCCGCGCAAGGGCGGACCGGGAATCTGCAAATCCGACCTGCTGGTGATCAACAAGATCGACCTGGCGCCGCTGGTCGGTGCCTCGCTGGAGATGATGAACAGCGACACCCAGCGCATGCGCAACGGCAAGCCGTTCGTGTTCAGCAATCAGAAAACCGGCCTCGGCCTGGAAGAGATCATCGCCTTCATCGAACGCCAGGGTTTGCTGACCGCAGCCTGATCACGACTTATCAACAAGGAAGCTTATCCATGACACTCAAACGCATTCTGGGCGCCCTGGCCCTGCTGCTGACCCCGGCCCTCGCCTTCGCCCATCCGGGGCATGGCGACAACGGCTTGATCGCCGGCATCAGCCATCCGCTTGGCGGGCTCGATCACTTGCTGGCGATGCTCGCGGTCGGTCTGTGGGCCGCACAGCAGCAAGGTACTGCGCGTTGGGCGCTGCCGTGCACCTTCGTCGGGACCATGCTGATTGGCGGACTGTTGGGTTTTGAAGGATTGAACCTGCCGGCACTGGAGAGTGGGATTGCTGCGTCGGTGCTCGCGTTGGGCCTGGCAGTCGCGTTGGCAGTGCGCCCACCGCTGAGCATGGCGGTAGGTGCGACGGCGCTGTTTGCGCTGTTCCATGGCGTGGCGCATGGTCTTGAGTTGCCGGACATGTCGAGTCCCTGGACCTATGCCACTGGTTTTGTCGCGACGACGGCGGTGTTGCACACGGCGGGTTATGCGCTGGTGCGGGTGTTGCCGCAGGCCGCAGCGCCTCTGGTGCGACTGGCGGGCGCGGCTTCGGCGGCGACCGGGGTGTGGTTGCTGGTAGGCTAGTTCTCTAGCGCCTGAATTGGCCTCTTCGCGGGCAAGCCCGCTCCCACAGGTTTTTGAAGTGTGGTTACGATCGCATTTACACCGCGGGTCCCTGTGGAAGCGGGCTTGCTCGCGAAGGCGGCCTGACAGACACCGCATCGCTCAGGCCGACCTCTCTGCTAACATGTCGCGCAATCGCCCCTGCCGTGACGACGCCAGCCAATGCCGCCTGTTTCCCGCTCCGCCTCCCAGCCTGAACTGACCGCCCTGTTCGCCTCGGTGCAACAGCACTTCCTGAACGTCATCGTGCCGCTCTGGCAAGGTCCGGGCTGGAATGCCGACATGGCGTTGCCCTACGAGGCGCTGGATGCCGAACACCAACCGCTGCCACCGCAACGCTACCGGGCCATGGCCTGTGCGCGGCAGTTGTACCTGTTTGCCAGCCTGATCGGTCAGGTGCCGAGCGCCGAAGAGCGTGCCGCCGCGTTGTTCCGCTCCTTGCAGCGGCACTTCCACGATGCCGAGCACGGCGGCTGGTTCTACAGCGTCGATGCTCAAGGTGCGCCGCTGGACCAGCGCAAGGACCTCTACACCCACGCCTTCATCCTGTTCGCCTGCGCCCATTACTGGGACAAGGTCCGCGAGCCGCTGGTGGAGTCGGTGCTCGATGCCTCGCTGGAAGTGGTCGCGCAACGTTTCGCCACGGACGACGGTCTGTACGAAGCCACCCTCGACCGCGACTGGTCGTCGCTAGACAGCGGCCCTTTGCAGAATCCGCTGATGCACCTGGCCGAAGCATTCCTCGCCACCCTGTCGGTGCGTGAAGACCTCGACGTGCAACAGGCGCTCGTCGAGTTATGCACAGCCATGCACGCACGCTTCATCGATCCGCAGCACGGCGTGTTGATGGAAAAGCCGCTGGGCTCTGTGGATAACTGGTTTGAACCGGGGCATCAGTTCGAGTGGTATTTCCTGCTGGAATCCTCGGCGCTGTTGCGCAATTCGACGCTGCATGCCGATCTGGAGCGGGCCTTCGCCTTTACCGAGCAGATGGGCGTCGATCTGCAGACTGGCGCCGTGCGGGCGATGCTCGACTTCGGACCGGATGGCGGCGTCCGGGACGCCACGCAGCGTATCTGGGCCCAGGCCGAGTACCTGCGCGCATTGACGCTGCGCCCGGACAGCGAGGCCGCTGTGCTGCGCCAGTTGCAGGCGTTGCAGCAGCGCTCGCTGCATTCCGGGGGCTGGTACGAATGCCGTGACGAGCACGGTGAAGTCAGCCGCCGCGACATGCCGTCGACCACGCCCTATCACCTGGCAACCTGTTATCGCGGGTTGGTGGAATATCTCGCCACAAGGTGAAATCCAATCACTCAGTCCACTTGCGATCCCCGGTAAAGCTGATGGTCAGCCATCGCGCTGCATCCGGCTTACCGAGCTTCGCGGAAATCTCCTCACGCAGACTGTCCAGTTGCCCTACACCGTCCAGCCAGTAATCCTTCGGCAATACGATGTGAATCTCGATAAAACAGGCCCTGCCGTGTTTCTGCACGTAGGAAATGTAGTCGTCGAAACCATGCTCGACCTTCGCCACCTCCATCACCTGACGCACCTTGTCGTCCAGTTGATCCGGGACGATCCCCAAGACATCGCGCAATGCCGGGCCGAGGATTTTGAACGCAGGGGGGAGCATGCCCAAGGCCAGCAGGATCAGGATCATCGGGTCGACATACACCGCCCACTGGTCGTAACCCTGAGTCTTGAGCAGCAGCGCGATGAGGAAACTCACCAACAGCCCCGCCGACAGCATCGCGTCCACCAGCCAACTGATGTTGTCGAACTGGATCAGCGATGACTTAAGCGTGCGATTGCGTTCGCGGACGTAGAAATAATAAATGAGCTCAACGACAGTGAAGAACGCCGCGTAGAAGATCACCAGCCCCAGTTCGACCTCGCGACCACCACTGATGATGCCGAACACACCGTTGAGAAAGGCATAAATGGCGACCAGGAAAATGAAGCTGCCCTCAATCACCAGCACCATGGGTTCCAGGTGCCAGGATCCGAACTGGAAGCGCTGGTTGCTTTCCTTGGCGATCAGCCGGGCGGTGATCAGCATCAGCACCTTGATGAAGGCCGCGATCAGCGAAAAGAAGCCATCGAACAGGATGGATTGGGCGCCCGAAACAAAACCGGTGATGATCCCGGCGAATGTCACGGCGAGCATCAGGAAGGTCGATTGTTTGAGCAGCGACTGCTCGCCTCGATTACTCACTTGATCTCCTCTAAAACCTCTAGACCGCCGGGTGTGGCGGGTTGCTTGAGGGAGGAGTCTAGCTGATGTCCGGTTTTGACCGCTCTTGTGGCGAGGGGACTTGCCCCCCGTTCGGCTGCGGAGCAGTCGAAAACCGGTGGATGAAGTACATCTGAAAAATTGAGCGCTATGGTTTCGGGGCTGCTGCGCAGCCCAACGGGGCGGTGCGGCGGTCCGACAAGCCCCCTCGCCACAATTAAGACTTACGCTCGATCGAAAACCCGGCCCAAGTCTGGCTGACCGGCATCAGCTCCAGGCTGTTGATGTTGATGTGCGCCGGGGCATTAAGCACCCAGAAGATGGTGTCAGCGATGTCCTGCGGCTGAATCGGCTCGGCGCCGGCATAAGTGGCGTTGTAGCGCTCCTGGTCACCGGCAAAACGCACCAGCGAGAACTCGCTCTCGCACAGGCCCGGTTCGATGTTGCTGACCCGTACGCCCGTGCCCTGCAGGTCGCAGCGCAGGTTCACGGAGAACTGTTTGACGAACGCCTTGGTCGCGCCATACACATGGCTGCCCGGGTACGGGTAGTTGCCGGCGATGGACCCCAGGTTGACGATACCGGCACCACGACCGTGGGCAATCAGGCGCGGCAACAGCAGACGGGTGCTGTACATCAAGCCTTTGACGTTGGTATCGACCATGGTGTCCCAGTCGTCCAGATCGCACTTGGGCGCCGGATCAACCCCCAGGGCCAGTCCGGCGTTGTTGATCAACCCGCGCAGCTTGGCAAAGGATGGCGGAAGATTGGCAATCGCCTCCTCCATAGCCTTGCGATCACGCACATCGAGCACCAGGCCATGGACTTCGGTCTGCTTCGACAACTCGGCGCACAACGCATTGAGGCGCTCTTCACGACGGCCTGTCAGCACCAGTTTCCAGCCGGCCTCGGCAAAACGACGGGCGCAGGCTTCACCAAAACCGGAGGTCGCGCCGGTAATAAACAGGGTGTTGGACATCGTGTTCTCCTTGCTTCGGCTGATCGCCAGCCATTGGAATAGAAAATCAGCAGGCAGCATGCCCGGCCTTGTTCACAGCGGCAACCACCGTTCAATCTGTTCAAAAAACGCTCAATCCCGGCAAGCCCTTGACCAGCGTGGCCTACAGCCATGTGCGCGCACGTTATCCACAGGCCGGTCCACAGTCTTTGGGGGCAAGTGGAAAAGCTGCAAGCCGCTATCCACAAGGCTTTGCGCGGGGTTTTGAAACTTTTTTACTTGACCCTCGACCGCCTGCCGTGTAGCCCTTGGCCATTTTCATGACTGACGGGTCAAACCGACGATGGCGCCAAGCCAGTAACCACGGCCTTCAGCCGAGTCTTTCCAGAGTTTAGTCACAGACTTATCCACAGGCTTGTCCACGCCAATTCCATGCCTTTTCATCCCGAACAAAAAGGTTGACAAAGCGGTCTGCAAGCTGCGCAAAAACGCCTGATCAAAAAACAACCACACCTCTGCAAGCCACGGTTTAAAAGGCCCCCAGCCAGCTACTCCCACGTTATTCACAGCCGGTTCCACAGCAAACGGGGACAAGTCAAAACCGTGACAAAACAACTATTTGCAGCGGCTTTATGTCGCGCTTTACGAGCTTGGGAATATTGTTTTCCACAATTTCCCAGAGGCATGCCAAAACCCTGTGGGAGCGGGGTATTGGAGATGTAAAAAAGCCCCGGCGATTGCGCGCCGGGGCTTGTGCATAACAAAGCAGACTCAGTGCCCGCCGAGATAGGCGTTACGCACATCCTCGTTGACCAACAACTCCTTGCCGGTGCCGGTCATGCGGATTTCGCCGTTGACCATCACGTACGCCCGGTCCGACAACCGCAACGCGTGGTTGGCGTTCTGCTCCACCAGGAAGATGGTCATGCCGGTCTTGGCCAGTTCCCGCAGTGTTGCAAAGATCTGCTTCACCACAATCGGCGCCAGGCCCAGGCTTGGCTCATCGAGCAGCAACAACTTGGGCCGGCTCATCAGGGCACGGGCGATGGCGAGCATTTGCTGCTCGCCGCCGGACATGGTCATCGCACGCTGGGTACGCCGCTCTTCGAGCCGAGGGAACAGCTCGAACATGCGCTGCATGTCCTCCTTGGCGTACTTGTCACCGATAGGGATGGTGCCCATCAGCAGGTTCTCCTCGACGGTCATGTCGGGGAACACCCGCCGCCCTTCCGGCGATTGCGCGATGCCGTTGGAGGCGATGTAGTGGGACGACTTGTGGGTAATGTCCACGCCCTGATAGAGGATCTGCCCGTCGGCTGCCCGTGGCTGGCCGAAGATCGACATCAGCAGGGTCGACTTGCCGGCACCGTTGGAGCCGATCAGGCTGACGGTTTCCCCTTCGTTGATGTGCAGCGAGACACCTTTAAGGGCCTGGATCGGGCCGTAAAACACGTCCAGATCCTTGAGTTCGAGGATGGGTTTACTCATACCACCTCCTCTTCTTCGGCGCCCAGGTAGGCCGCAATCACTTTCGGATCGTGACGAATCGCATCGGGTCCACCCTCGGCGATGACGATACCGTGGTCCAGCACCACGATGTGGTCGGAGATACTCATAACCATGCCCATGTCGTGTTCGATCAGCACCACGGTCAGATCGTGCTCGTCGCGCAGCAGCCGGATCATCGCGCTCAGCGCTTCGGTTTCCTGAGGGTTGAGGCCGGCGGCCGGTTCGTCGAGGCAGATGATCTGCGGACGGGTGCACATGGCGCGGGCGATTTCCAGGCGACGCTGCTGGCCGTAGGACAGTTCACCGGCCAGGCGGTTGGCGCAGTCCACCAGGTCCACCACTTCCAGCCAGTAGAACGCGTGGTCCAGTGCATCGCTTTCGGCCTTGCGATAGCCCTTGGTATTGAGGATGCCGGCCAGCATGTTGCGGTTGACCCACATGTGCTGGGCCACCAGCAGGTTTTCCAGCACCGACATTTCCTTGAACAGGCGAATGTTCTGGAAGGTCCGCGCCAGGCCTGCGCGGTTCACCAGGTGGGTGCCGCCGAACGCCTTGTAGAACAGCCGACTGGCGAAGGATTTCGGCGAAACGAAATCCGTTGGCTTGAACGGCTCGCCCAGCAACTTGATGACGTTGGTCTGTTGCCCACGAATGTTGAGTTCGATCTTGCCGCCGGAAGCTTTGTAGAACCCGGTCAGGCAGTTGAACACCGTGGTCTTGCCGGCGCCGTTAGGGCCGATCAGGGCGAAGATCGAGTTACGGTGCACTTTCAGGCTGACATCGCTCAACGCCTTGATGCCGCCGAAGTGCATCATCAGCTTTTCTACACTGAGTACGACTTCGCTCATGGCGCTACTCCTTTACGCGGGGTCACACCGGTACGGCTGATCCGAATCAGACCGCGCGGTCGCCAGATCATCATCAACACCATCAGGATGCCGAACAGCAGCACGCGGTACTCGGCAAAGCCGCGCAGCAGTTCCGGGGCGACGGTCAGCACGAAGGCTGCAATCACCACGCCGATGGTCGAACCCATGCCACCCAGTACCACGATGGCGAGGATCAGCGCCGATTCGAAGAAGGTGAACGAGGTCGGGTTGACGAAGCCCTGGTAGGTGGCGAAAAACACCCCGGCCAGACCGGCTGTAGAGGCGCCGATGGTGAATGCCGAGAGCTTGACCAGCACGTGGTTCAGGCCCATGGAGCGGCAGGCGATTTCGTCTTCGCGCAGGGCTTCCCAGGCGCGGCCGACCGGCATGCGGGTCAGGCGATGCTTGATGTACAGCACGGCCAGCACCACCAGGAACAGCACCGCGTAGATGAAGTAGTACTTCACGTCGGGGTTGTAGGCGATGCCGAAGAACTCATGGAATGGAACTCCACCGTCCTTGGCCCGCTTGCCGAACTCCAGGCCGAAGAAGGTCGGCAGAGGTGCCGGCATGCCGTTCGGGCCGCCAGTCAGCGACAACCAGTTGTTGAGGATCAGGCGAATGATTTCGCCGAAGCCCAGGGTCACGATCGCCAGGTAGTCACCGTGCAGGCGCAGCACCGGGAAACCGAGGATGCAACCGGCCAGGCCGGCGGTAATCGCCGCCAGCGGCAACACCGTCCAGAAGCCCAACCCAAGGTATTGATAACCGAGCGCCAGGCCGTAGGCACCGATGGCGTAGAACGCCACGTAACCGAGGTCGAGCAGGCCGGCCAGGCCGACCACGATGTTCAGTCCCAGTCCCAGCAGCACGTAGATCAGCCCGAGGATGACCACGCCCAGCAGGTAGGAGTTGGAGAAAAACGGCAGCACCACGGCAATGACGATCATCAGCGGGATGATCCAGCGCAACCGCGACTTGTAGTCCGGCGCCAGCACATGCACCCCGGAGCCTGTCGTTTCAAAGCCTTCGAGGATTTTCAGGCCCTTGGGTGTCTGCAGGAACATGCTCAGGGCAAAACGACCGGCCATGACAATAGCGACAATCCACGCCACGCGAGTGGGCTGCAAATTGAAGCCGTAGCCATCGAGGACGATGCCGACAATCGGGCCGAACACAATCAGAGCCACGAGGCCGGCAAGAATCGCGTCAACCAGACTTTTTTTGATATCAATGGTTTTTTTAGTGGTTGAAGACATCGCTTACACCTTCGACACAAGAGGACGGCCGAGCAGGCCTTGAGGCCGAAAGACCAGAACGAGGACCAGCAACGAGAAGCTGAAAACGTCTTTGTAGTCTGAGTTCACCAGACCGGAAAACAGCGACTCGGAAATCCCGAGGATGATCCCGCCAAGCATCGCGCCGGGCAGCGAACCAATCCCGCCGAGCACCGCGGCGGTGAACGCCTTGATCCCGATGATGAAGCCGGCATAGAAGTCGAATGTGCCGTAGTTCATGGTGATCAGCACGCCGGCCAGGGCCGCCATCGCTGCACCGATGATGAACACGTAGGAAATCACCCGATCGGTGTTGATCCCCAGAATCGAAGCCATCTTGCGGTCTTGCTGGGTTGCACGGCACATGCGGCCGAGCTTGGTGTACTTGATGATGTAGGTCAGCGCGGCCATCCCGACAAACGCGGCGACCAGAATGAAGACCCTGGTGTAGGTCAACTGAACGAAACCGGTACCGATATCAACGCGCCAGGCACCCGTGAGCAGAGTCGGAACGCCTTGTTGCTTCGCGCCCTGGGAGATCTGTGCGTAGTTTTGCAGGATCAGGGAAATACCGATCGCACTGATCAGCGGTGCGAGTCGAGTGGAGTTACGCAGGGGTTTGTAGGCGACACGCTCGATGACCCAGCCATACACCGCCGTGACGACGATGGTGAAGATCAGTGTGCCAAGCATCAGCAGCGGGAAAGATTCGATACCGAAGTAAGCCAGCAGAGCCAGACTGATTGCCGCGAGGTAAGCGGAAATCATGTAAACCTCGCCGTGGGCGAAGTTGATCATGCCGATGATGCCATAGACCATTGTGTAGCCGATGGCGATCAGGCCATAGACCGACCCGAGGGTCAGGCCGTTGACCAGTTGCTGCAGGAAAATACCATCCATAACGCAATCTCACGCAATGAGAACCTGCACATGTGGCTGTGCGGTTCTTCTAAGGAAAATACAGATTTACGTCGGAGCAATGTCAGCCACGATCAGGCAAGCCACCACGGCCCCTGTGGGAGCTGGCTTGCCTGCGATAGCGGTTGAACATTCAACAAAGTTGTCGCCTGCCAGTCCGTCATCGCGAGCAAGCTCGCTCCCACAGGGGACCCTTGGGGTTCACCCGATTGAGTCAGCCCTTACTTCTGTTTTTCCAGCTGGTGGTATTTGCCATCCTTGTCCCACTGGTAAACCACGTAGTCGGAGATTTTCAGGTCGCCCTTGCTGTCCCAGGTCTTCTCGCCCATGACGGTCTTGACCGGGTTCTTCTTCAGCCATGCAGCCGCTTCTTCGCCCTTGTTGGACTTGGCGCCGTTGAAGGCTGCTGCCAGGGTCTGGACCGAAGCGTAGGCGTACAGGGTGTAGCCTTCAGGCTCGGTACCGGCCTTGCGGAAGGCGTCTACCACGGTCTTGCTGTCTGGCAGCAGGCGTGGGTCGGCGCCGAAGGTCATCAGCACGCCGTCAACGAATTGCGGACCGCCAGCGGTGGTCACCAATTCGTCGGTCACGATGCCGTCGTCGGACATGAACTTGACGTCTTTCAGGCCTTGTTCACGCAGTTGACGCACCAGAGGACCGGCTTCCGGGTGCAGGCCACCGAAGTAGACGACGTCAGCGCCGGCGCCGCGGATCTTGGTCACGATGGTGCTGAAGTCTTTCTCGCCACGGGTCAGGCCTTCATACAGCACAGGCGTTACGCCGCGCTTGACCAGTTGAGCCTTGGTGGCATCCGCCAGGCCCTGGCCGTAGGTGTCCTTGTCGTGCAGCACGACCACTTTCTTGCCCTTGAGCACGTCGACAATGTAGTCGCCGGCCACGATGCCTTGTTGGTCATCACGCCCGCACATACGGAACATGGCGCTCAGGCCGCGCTCGGTCACAGCCGGGTTGGTGGAGCCTGGAGTGATGGCAATGATGCCCGCTTCGTCGTAGATCTCGGAGGCCGGGATGGTCGACGAGGAGCAGAAGTGACCGACCACGCCGGCGACTTTTTGGTTGGTCAGGTCTTTGGCGACCGTCACAGCCTGTTTCGGTTCGCAGGCGTCATCGCCCTTGACCAGTACGATTTTTTCCCCGTTTACCCCGCCCGCCGCGTTGACCGCATCGGCCGCCGCTTGTGCACCCTTCATGTACTGTTCGCCAAATGCCGCGTTGGCGCCAGTCATTGGTCCCGCTACGCCGATCTTGATGTCAGCCTGAGCAAACGCAGAAACACCCAGCGCAGTTGCCACTGCGAGGGCCAGAAAACCTTTCTTGTAAAACGTCTGGGACATGAGGTGGTGCTCCATGGTTTTTTTAATTGGCACTGCGACTTCACTGAATGCTCAGAGCAAGGGCCGTGCCATCGGTTTTTTATTCTGAAAAAAGTCGCTGCTTTCTTGTTATTTCGACTGTTTCGGGCCCATTTTCATTGGGCGTGCAACCGTCTAAACCGCGGAAGGTAAAACCATTATTTTTTTGAGGCGCAACCCTCCTGCGCCATCATTGCAACCGCGGCTTTAAACGACGTGCAACCAGCCTGTAACAACGTGCGTCACCGAAGTGCACACTGCTGGTGCGAGACTGCTACAACCCGCACCACTACAGGCTAGCTGCAGATCGAAAAAGCGCCGCTTCCCACTGCAAAAATCAACCTTCAGATCACGATCCGCAGGCACTGGCCTGCGTGATACAGCGAGAATCCCGCCTCATACAGACAGCTGCGCAACCCCACCCCGGCCAATGGCTGCATGGGAGCAAAGGGAATCGGTAGCGCTTGAGGATTTCCGTTACACAGGTAATCGGCAAAGGCCTTGCCAACCACCGTTCCCGTGGTCACGCCCCGGCCGTTGTAACCGGTGACTGCCACCAAACCGGGCGCCGGTTCGAACAGACGCATCAAATGGTCGGGAGTAAACGCGATGCAACCGGTCCAGGTGCACTCCCATTCCACCGGTTTCAGGTAAGGGAAGTAATGTCGCTGCACGCGATCGGCCCAAGCCTTGAGGAACCAGGCCGGTTTCTGATTGCCATTACCCAGACTGCCAAGCAGCAGGCGACCGTCTTTATCCCGACGGATGCTGCTCAGCACCTGGCGGGTGTCCCAGGAACCCTGGCCCCCGGGCAGGATTTGCCGGGCGGCTTCTTCGGTCAGCGGGGCCGAGGCCACCTGATAGTAATAACCGGGGAAGAAATTGCGCCGCAGTTCCGTCCAGTCGCCTTCGGTGTAGGCATTGGAGGCGATCACCACTTTCTCAGCCATGACCGAGCCCTGGGCGGTTTGCACAGACCAGCGCTGGCCCTGACGTTCGAGTCGGGTGACCGGAGAATGATCGAATAATTGACCACCCAGGCCGATGGCCGCTTTGGCCAGCCCTGTGGTGTAGGCCATCGGGTTGAGCGTGCCGGCGCGGCGATCAAGCAGCGCGGCGGCGATCTTCTTGGTGCCCGTCGCTTGTTCACAGGCCTGACCGGTCAACAATTCCACCGGCGCCCCACGGCGCTTCCATTGTTCTTCACGACTGCGCAGATCGGCTTCGCCGCGGGCGTTGTGCGCCATGTGCAGCGTGCCTTCGCGACGCAACTGGCAATCGATGTTGTACTTGTCCACAAGGCTGAACACCAGGGATGGCGCTGCCCCCAGCATGCGGTTGAGCTGGCTGCCGACCGCCTCGCCAAACCCGGCTTCGATCTCGTCCGGTGGAATCCACATCCCGGCATTGACTAGCCCGACGTTGCGCCCCGAACCACCATGGCCGGCGCGATGAGCCTCCAGCACACAAACGGTCTTGCCTTGCTCCAGCAGATGCACCGCCGCCGACAAACCGGTAAACCCGGCGCCGATGACGCAGACATCCACCGAAACCTCACCCTTGAGAGCCGAATTGTCCGGCCTTTGCGGCGTCAGTTTTTCCCACAGACACTCTTCGCGTAACGGCATTGCAAGCTCCTGTCGGAGCAGCTACAAGCCGCAAGCTACAAGCTGCAAGCCAGTTTGCTTGAAGCTTGTAGCTTGTAGCTTGAAGCTGCTTAATCGAACGTAATACCCTGCGCCAACGGCAACTCCAGCGAATAGTTCACGGTGTTGGTCTGGCGGCGCATGTAGCCGCGCCATGCATCGGAGCCGGACTCACGACCACCGCCGGTTTCTTTCTCGCCACCGAACGCGCCGCCGATTTCCGCGCCGCTCGGGCCGATGTTGACGTTGGCGATGCCGCAGTCGCTGCCCACCGCCGACATGAACTGCTCGGCTTCACGCACGTCGGTGGTGAAGATGCACGAGGACAGGCCCTGTGGCACGGCGTTGTTCAGGCGCAGGGCTTCCTGGAAGTCGCTGTAGCCGACCACGTACAGGATCGGGGCGAAGGTTTCGTGGCAGACCACATCGCTCTGCTCCGGCATTTCAACGATGGCCGGCGACACGTAGTAGGCATTCGCGAACTTGTCTTGCAGCTGACGCTCACCGCCAAACACCCGTCCGCCTTCGCTCAAGGCCTGTTCCAGAGCATCCTGCATGTTGTCGAAGCTTTGCTTGTCGATCAGCGGGCCGATCAGATTGCCTTCCAGCGGATGGCCGATACGCACTTTCGAGTACGCGGCTTTCAGGCGGGTGACGATTTCTTCTTTCACCGACTCATGGGCGATCAGGCGACGCAGGGTGGTGCAACGCTGACCGGCAGTGCCGACGGCGCTGAACAGGATCGCGCGAACGGCCATGTCCAGATCGGCGCTTGGACCGAGGATCATCGCGTTGTTGCCGCCCAGTTCCAGGATGCTGCGGGCGAAGCGGGCGGCGATTTTCGGCGCCACTTCACGGCCCATGCGGGTGCTGCCGGTGGCGCTGACCAGCGCGACACGCGGATCATCGACCAGGGCTTCGCCGGCATCGCGACCGCCAATGATCACCTGGCTCAGGTGCGGTGGCGCATCGCTGAAATTCTTCAGCACGCGATCGAACAGCGCCTGGCAAGCCAGTGCGGTCAGCGGGGTCTTTTCCGACGGTTTCCAGATCACCGGGTTGCCGCAGACCAGCGCCAGCGTGGCGTTCCAGGCCCAGACCGCGACCGGGAAGTTGAACGCACTGATCACGCCGACGACGCCCAGCGGATGCCAGGTTTCGCGCATGTGGTGGCCAGGTCGCTCGGAGGCGATGGTCAAACCGTACAGCTGACGGGAGAGGCCGACGGCGAAATCGCAGATGTCGATCATTTCCTGAACTTCACCCAGGCCTTCCTGGGTGATCTTGCCGGCCTCCCAGGACACCAGCTCGCCGAGATCGGCCTTGTATTCACGCAGGATGTCACCCAGTTGCCGCACCAGTTCGCCACGGCGCGGTGCCGGGACCTTGCGCCACAGATCGAACGCATGATCTGCGCGACTGATGTGCTGCTCGACTTCAGCAGCGCCTTCCCAGTTCACGGCGGCGATCCTGCTGCCATCGATCGGCGAATGCACCGGCACTTTGCCGTTCTGGTACAGGGCCGGGTTCACACCTAGACGATCAAGCAATGCGGCAACCATGGGTCACTCCTCAAGCAAAAGACAGAACACGTGCAGCCGGAAATTCACGGCTGATCAGACCTATAGTTTTAGCTGCCCGGAGGTTACTCAACAAACGACCATTAAGAGAGATATCATTCCGTTTATTCATGCTGTGCATTGCTGGCAATAAAGAGACAAGAACCAAGGACCGCCCATGCTGAATAAACGCTACTTGCCATCGATCGCTGCGTTGCAGTGCTTCGAGGCCGTCACCCGGCACTTGAGCTTCACCCGCGCCGCCGAAGAGTTGAACCTGACCCAAAGCGCCGTGAGCAAGCAGGTCGCGCAACTCGAAGAGCTGTTGCAGCACCTGCTGTTTCGCCGGGTACGCCGCCGCCTGCAGATGACGCCGGCAGGCGATCTGTACCTGGTTGAGGTACGAAAGATCCTCACGCAGGTCGAGATGTCGACCCATTACCTGCGTTCCTACGGTGGCGAAACAGAAGTACTACGCGTCTCGACACCGCCGACCTTCGGCGCACGCTGGCTCGTGCCGCGCCTGAAAGGCTGGCGCCTGCGTCATCCGTCGATTCACCTGGACCTGTGCAGCGAGCAGGAAGCCGACGATCTGCTGCAAGGTCGCAGCGACCTGGCGTTCTACTTCGGCCAGGGCTCGCGACCGGGCACCGAGTGCCTGAAGCTGTTCGGCGAAGAGCTGGTGCCGGTGTGCGCCCCGGGCAGCCTGCCTGCCCAACCGTTCACCGATCCGACGCAACTGTCCGACCTGGTACTGCTGCAAAACGCCTCCCGCCCCCAGGCCTGGCACGACTGGTTCGAGCATCAGGGCTACCACACCGAGCACAGCTACCACGGCCCGCGCTTCGAAACCTTTTATATGTGCATCCGCGCCGCCCAGGTTGGCTGCGGCGTGGCGTTGCTGCCGCGGTTTCTGGTGGAAGAGGAACTGGCCGACGGCAAACTGGTCATTCCCTGGCAGCATGCAATGCCCAGCACCGACGCCTATTACCTTGCCTACCCGGAGCACTCGGCGGAAGTGCCCAAGGTGCGGGACTTTGTGAAGTGGATGCTGGAGCAGATTGATAGCCCGGATGTGGTGCAGCACTAACGTCTTGCACTTTCCCTGTGGCGAGGGGGCTTGCCCCCGTTGGGTTGCGCAGCAGCCCCAAAATTTGCAACTTCGTAGCTGGAGCTATTGCGACTGCTGCGCAGCCGAACGGGGGCAAGCCCCCTCGCCACAAAAGCTCACACCTGCAGGGATCTGCTGCGGTCTAAAAAATTGCTGGCAATCCCTGCCGCTGATATGCGCCACTAGCGCCACTGATCAATACTGCTGCAACGCTGGAGATTCCCGTTATGAGCGAGAGTGTGTTTGCCGATCGCATCGTGCAGAACCTGCTCGACACCGACTTCTACAAACTGACGATGATGCAGGCGGTGCTGCACAACTACCCGAACGTCGAAGTCGAATGGGAGTTTCGTTGCCGTAACGGCGAGGACTTGCGCCCGTACCTGGCGGAAATCCGCTTCCAGATCGAGCGCCTGGCCGAGTTGAGCCTGAGCGCCGACCAGTTGAGCTTTCTGGAGCGCATCAGCTTCCTGAAGCCGGACTTCCTGCGTTTTCTCGGTTTGTTTCGCTTCAACCTGCGCTACATCCACACCGGCCTCGAAAACGGTGAGCTGTTTATCCGCCTGCGTGGCCCCTGGCTGCACGTGATCCTGTTCGAAGTGCCGCTGCTGGCGCTGGTCAGCGAGGTGCGCAACCGCTATCGCTACCGCGAGGTCGTGCTGGAGCAGGCCCGCGAGCAGCTCTACCGCAAGTTCGACTGGCTGAGCGCCAATGCCAGCAGTGATGAATTGTCCGAATTGCAGGTGGCCGATTTCGGCACACGCCGACGTTTTTCTTACCGCGTGCAGGAAGAAGTGGTGAATGTGCTCAAGCACGACTTCCCAGGACGCTTCGTCGGCACCAGCAACGTGCACCTGTCCCGGGAGCTGGACATGAAACCCCTGGGCACCATGGCCCACGAATGGATCATGGCGCACCAGCAACTCGGCCCGCGGCTGATCGACAGCCAGATCGCCGCGCTCGATTGCTGGGTCCGTGAATACCGTGGCCTGCTGGGGATTGCCCTGACCGACTGCATCACCATGGATGCCTTCCTCGGCGATTTCGATCTGTTTTTCGCCAAGCTTTTTGACGGTTTGCGCCACGACTCGGGCGACCCGGTGATCTGGGCGGAAAAAGCCATCGCCCACTATCACAAGCTCGGCATCGACCCGATGAGCAAGACGCTGACCTTCTCCGATAGCCTGACATTACCCAAGTGCCTGGAAATATTCCGGGCGCTGCGCGGTCGGATCAATGTCAGCTTCGGCATCGGCACCAACCTGACCTGTGATATTCCGGGTGTCGAACCGATGAGCATCGTGCTTAAAATGGCCGCCTGCAACGGCCAGCCGGTGGCGAAGATATCCGACGAGCCAGGCAAGACGCACTGCAAAGACCCGAATTTCGTCGCTTACTTGCGACACGTTTTCCAGGTTCCTGCCGCCCTTTCCAGTACATCAAGCAAGGAGTGAATTCATGCAAGCCGTACAGCGTGAGATTGCTGAACAGCTCAAGGTCCAGCCGCCATTCGCCGACGAGGCCGCCCTTGAGGTCGAAGTCGCCCGGCGGGTGACCTTCATTCAGGACTGCCTGGTCAACTCCGGGCTCAAGACCCTGGTGCTGGGCATCAGTGGCGGGGTCGACTCCCTGACCGCCGGACTGCTGGCCCAACGGGCCGTCCGTGAACTGCGCCAGCGCAGCGGTGATGCCGCGTACAAATTCATCGCCGTGCGCCTGCCCTACGAAACCCAGTTCGATGAGCACGACGCCCAGGCTTCGGTGGATTTCATCAAGCCGGACGAGCGCCACACCGTGAACATCGGCCCGGCCGTCAAATCCCTGGCCAATGAAGTGGCAGCCTTCGAAGGCAAACATGCAGTGTCGGTGGACTTCGTGCTCGGCAACACCAAGGCGCGCATGCGCATGGTCGCCCAGTACACCATCGCCGGCGCGGCCCATGGCCTGGTGATTGGCACCGATCACGCGGCGGAAGCGGTGATGGGCTTCTTCACCAAGTTCGGTGACGGCGCCTGCGATCTGGCGCCACTGAGTGGCCTGGTGAAAAACCAGGTCCGCGCCATCGCCCGCAGCTTCGGCGCGCCAGAGTCTCTGGTGGAAAAAGTCCCGACCGCCGACCTTGAGGATCTGTCGCCGGGTAAACCGGACGAAGCCTCCCACGGCGTGACCTACGCCGAGATCGACGCCTTCCTGCACGGCAATTCGGTGCGTGAAGAGGCGTTCAGGATCATTGTTGATACGTACAACAAGACCCATCACAAGCGCGTGATGCCATTTGCGCCTTGAGGCGTGAGTGAATGAAAAAGCCCGCTGAAGAGTGATCCTCAGCGGGCTTTTCTTTGGCCAGCACATTTGTTGATGCAGATGGCCCATTCGCGAGCAGGCTCACTCCTACAAGGACAGCGCAGTACCTGTAGGAGTGAGCCTGCTCGCGATGAACGATAACGCGGTGGACAGTCTTACTTCAGGGTAACCGTGCCTTTCATCATCGAGATATGGCCCGGGAACGAGCAGAAGAAACCGTATTTTTCAGCCGCATCCAGCTTGGACACGTCGAAGGTCACCGAATCGGTTTCATTGGCGCCGATGATCTTGGTGTGGGCGATCACGCGGGCGTCGCCTTCTTTCAGGTAGTTCTTGTCGATGCCGGCACTCAGACCGTCGGTGGCGATCGGCTGCATGTCAGCTTCTTTACTCAGCACCCAGTTATGGCCCATGACGTTCTTCGGCAAGCTGCCGGAGTGCTTGAGTTCCACGGTAAACGTCTTGCAGCTCTTGTCGATTTCAATGGCCTTGGTGCTGAAGGACATTTGATCGGTGGAGTCAATGGTGGTCTTGCACTCGGCAGCCATCAATTGGCTGCTGGCCAGTGTCAGCAGGGATACCGCAACAAGTTTGGCAAACATGGTGAATCTCCAAGGCAGGGTTAACGAGAATCGCGAATGGACAGAAGACTGCCTGAAAACTTCGCAAGTTCATATGACTTGAATCAAAAATTGTATACAACTTTCGCGCTATGACACCGATGCGAAATATCTACCAGCCAAGTGTCTGGCCCGGGCCTATCATCAGGCCGTCCCCCTTCAAATGGAGCGTCTGTCATGTCGATCAACAACCTGTTGTGCAGTTTGCTGGCCGCCTACGCCTGCGGCGCCAGCGGTACATACGAAACCCCAGAACACGAAGTCTAGCCCTTGGAGTGCCGTGCGCCTGCCTTTACTCTGTGGCCCTGATCGACCATGGAGCAAGGCATGTCTTTAACATCCGTTTGTGTATTTTGTGGTGCCAGCACCGGCACCAACCCGGCTTACCGCGAAGCAGCCGTGGCCCTTGGCCGGGCGTTGGCCGAGCGCAAGCTGACCCTGGTGTATGGCGGTGGGGCCGTGGGCCTGATGGGCATCGTCGCCGATGCGGCCCTGGTGGCCGGCGGTGAAGTGATCGGCATCATCCCGCAAAGCCTCAAGGACAAGGAAATCGGCCACAGCGGCCTGACTCGCCTGGAAGTCGTCGATGGCATGCACGCGCGCAAGGCCCGGATGGCCGAGCTCAGCGATGCCTTTATCGCGCTGCCCGGTGGCCTTGGCACCCTCGAAGAGCTGTTCGAAGTCTGGACCTGGGGCCAACTCGGCTACCACGGCAAACCGCTGGGTTTGCTGGAAGTGAATGGCTTCTACAGCAAATTGACGTCTTTTCTTGATCACATCGTCGGCGAAGGCTTCGTTCGCGGCCAGCACCGTGACATGCTGCAAGTGAGCGAATCACCGCAAACCCTGCTCGATGCTCTGGATGCCTGGCAACCTTCCATAGCGCCAAAATGGGCCGAGCAAAAACCCAACTAACGGCTCGGCACCGATACAGGGCAGAATATGCGCCGCTCAACCTCACCTTCGACCCCAGAGGATCGCCCATGGCTAAACCTAATTATTCCTTCGCCAAACGTCAGAGAGACTTGGCCAAGGAGCAGAAGAAAGAGGAAAAGCTTCAGCGCAAGAAAGCTACAGCTGAAGAAGCGGCACTGAACCCTGAGGGTGAAGTGGCGGCAGAAGACGATGTTGATGCACCGAAAGACTCGGCGCCCGACGCCTGAGAACCTCCGGGCCCGATAACCTGATCAGGCCCACCGGATCTGTGTAAAGGGTTGGCAGCTTTGCTGCTGACCCTCACAGGCCAATCGAATGACTCCACAACACCGCAATTCCTGTAGGAGTGAGCCTGCTCGCGATAGCGGCATGACAGTCAACTGGATGGTGAATGTGCTGCCGCCATCGCGAGCAGGCTCGCTCCTACAGTTGATCTTCATTACTCCAAAGGCATCACTGTGACTCGCACCTCCGGATCGTGATTGCCCCCTCCCAGAATCACCCCCCGCAATGGCGACACATCGGAAAAATCCCGGCCCCAGGCCAGGGTGATGTGCTCCAGCGCCGGTTGCACATTGTTGGTCGGATCGAAATCCACCCACCCCAGCACCGGGCAAAACACCGAGACCCAGGCGTGGGACGCATCAGCGCCGATCAGCCGTGGCTGGCCCGGTGGCGGCTGGGTCAGCAGGTAACCGCTGATGTAACGCGCCGCCAACCCTCTGGAACGCACGCAGGCGAGCATCAGATGGGCAAAGTCCTGGCAGACCCCGCGTCGGCGCTCCAGCACCTCCACCAGCGGTGTGGCCACCTGGGTCGCTTCGGCATCGAAGGTGAACTCGCTGAAGATTTTCTCCATCAACGCCTGCACACCGAGCAACAACGCCCGACCGGGCGGAAAACAGCTTTGCGAAAACTCGACGAAGTTTTTCTTCAAATGCACATACGGCGATTCAAACCGGTATCGGCAGGCTTCGAGCAATTCTGGCGACAGCGGTTGGCTGCTGTAGGTCAGCGCGCTACGGGTCTGTTCCCAAGCCGGTGACCGATTGAAGTCCAACGCAGGCCGGGGCAGCACTTCAATGGTCAGGCTGGCGTTGACCAGCAATTCATCGTGGGGACGCTCGAACGCCAGCCGGGTCAACGGATTGCCGAACACATCCAGCTCATCGCGACGCGAGGTCGGCTCGGGGCTGATCTGCAATTTCTGTTCGGTGCAGCGCTGCCAGGCACAAGGCCGTGGCCACAAATGCGCCAGTTGCTGGGCCAGGGACACCGGGCTGTCGTAGTGATAATGGGTGTCGTGAAAAATCTGGTAATGAGCACTCATCAGACGGACACCGTGCGCTGGCTGACATCGTCGACATGGGCGAAATGCCGCAGCGCCAGGCGATCGGAAACTTGCCCGCTGGCGTCGGCGATCTCTTGCAGCAGCGCGGCCAGCCCCTCGATGGCGGCGCGAACACTGGCGTCGCCAAACAGCGGGTTTTCCAGGCAGCCCAGATCGAATCGCGCCAGCCGCTCGACCAGTTGCGGCAGCGCTGCTTCGCGTGGCACACCAAAGTCATCGTTGAGGCGTTTGAGGGTACGGGTCACCAGTTTCAACTGGAACAACACGGCGTGGGGGTTCTGCTCGTCAAGCAATAACAGGTCGAGCACCGGGATCAGTTGCGCCACCGCCAGGTAGCGAGAACGGTAGGTGATGCTGCTGTTGCCCAGTTCCAGCAGCCATTCCAGCCCCGCCTGGTCGAAAGCCCCGGCGCCCCGCAAGAACGCCGCAAGGCTGCCGCTGAGAAATTGCAGGCGCTCGATCCGCCGGCCAATCATCAGGAATCGCCAGCCTTCGTCCCGGGTCATGTCGTCCAGGGCAAAGCCGGACAGCGCCGCCAGGGACATCACCAGACGGTTGAGGAAATCCAGCAACTCGCCGAAATCCGGCTCCTCGGTTTCCAGCTCCATGGCTTCGCGCTGCAACTCCACGAGCGCCTGCCAGTTTTCCCGCGAAAGCTTGCCGCGCACCTGTGAAGCGGCCCACTGCAAGCGTTGCAGATTGGAACGCAGGCTGAACGGCCAGTCATCGCCGAGCAACGCCGCCAACAGGCGTTCCGGCAACTCGCCCTCCTCGGGCAGCAGCATCAGCCGTTCGCCCAGATCCACCGCGGCCTGCAAGGCTTGCGGGTCGTCGCCGTCGACATAGCGCGCCAGCATGATGCGCAGCAAACGGGCACTGTCGTCGCAACGCTCGCAGTAACGGCCGAACCAGAACAGGTTTTCCACCACCCGCGACGGCAGGTACGGATCGCGCCGCACCAGGTCATGCACGCCGATGTTGCGCTGGGCCTTCCATTGTTCGCCGCTGGGCGCACGCGCGCCCAGCACCCAGGTGTCCTTGCTGGCGCCGCCGCGCTGCATCGACACCACTTCGGCATTGGCTTGGGCGGCGACCCGGGTCAGGCCGCCGGGCAGTACCCGATACCCCTCGCGGCTGGCCACCGCATACACGCGCATGCCGATGGCACGGGGTTGCAATTGACCGTCTTCGGCTTGCCAGATCGGCGCTTGGGACAATTGTGCGAGTTCTTGCGCGACATAGGCGTAGGGCCGCGCCTGCATGCGCTCGGCGAGTTCCTGACGCTGTTTCTCACTCAAATCCCGGCCAAAGACCGGCGCAAAGCTCTGGGACGGAAACGCCGGCTTGATCAGCAGCTCCGGCAGTTTCTCCAGGGCCTGGGCCAGAACCGGCGCTTCACCGCACCACCAGGTGGCGATGGACGGCAGGATCAGTTCTTCGCCGAACAGAAATTGATTGATCCTCGGCAGGAAACCCAACAAGCCCGGCGATTCCAGCACACCGCTGCCGAGGGCGTTGGCCACCAGCACCCGCCCCTGCCGCACGGCCTCAAGCAGCCCCGGCACGCCGAGGGCCGAATCGGTGCGCAACTCCAGCGGGTCGCAGAAATCATCGTCGAGCCGGCGCATGATCGCGTGGACCCGTCGCAGGCCACTCAGGGTTTTCAAGTAAACCGTGGCGTCGCGCACTGTCAGGTCACCACCCTCCACCAGCGGATAACCGAGCTGGCGAGCCAGATACAGATGTTCAAAATAGCTTTCGTTGAAACGTCCCGGTGTCAGCAGCACCACCAACGGCGCGTCCCCGTCACTCGGGGCCTGACGGGCCAGGGTTTCCTGCAAGGTGCGGAAGAACCCGGCCAGGTGCTGCACTTTCAGATCGCGGTACAACTCGGGAAAGGCCCGGGACACAATCGTGCGGTTTTCCAGCGCATACCCGGCTCCCGAAGGCGCCTGGGTACGATCCGCCGTCACCCACCAGCGGCCATCGGGTGTGCGCGCCAGATCCACGGCATACAGATGCAGAAAGGCTCCGTCAGGCGGGCTGATGCCCTGGCAGGGCCAAAGGAAGTTGTTGTGACCGAACACCAGCTCAGCGGGCAGCAGACCTTCGGCAATCAGCCGTTGCGGACCGTAAAGATCAGCCAGCACGGCATTGAGCAAGCGCGCCCGCTGAGCGATGCCGGCCGACAACTGTTGCCACTCATCGGCCGCGATGACATGGGGCAGCAGGTCCAGCTCCCACGGCCGGTCCGCGCCCTTGGGGTCGGCATAGACGTTATAGGTAACGCCGTTTTCCTGAATCTGCCGGGTCAGCAGGGCCTGACGCTGCACCAATTGTGCCGGCGTGCTGCGTTGCAACTGCTCGAACAGCCGGCACCAGTGCGGGCGCACGGCGCCACTGTCGTCGAGCAGTTCGTGATAGGTGCCCGCCGTCAGCGGGTAGCGGTCTAGCAGGTCAGGCATGGAAGGCTCGGCAGACAGCAATGAACGGTCAGACTAACGCAGGCTCGTGACACCCGGATATACGAAAAATCCGAGCGTCGCGTACGGTTTAGAAACGTCGCAAATCGAGTGTCATCGGCAACTCGTCGCTGATTTCCAGATTGGGTATAGGAAGTTTCCCCGGTGTGTGTCCGATGCGGAAGAAACGCGCCATTCGCCGGCTCTCCGCTTCATTGGCATTGACCGGCAAGCTGTCGTAGTTGCGCCCGCCCGGATGGGCGACGTGGTACTGGCAACCACCCAGCGAGCGCTGCATCCAGGTGTCGAGCAGGTCGAACACCAGAGGCGCGTGGACCGGAATCGTCGGTTGCAGGCAGTTGGCCGGTTGCCAGGCACGAAATCTCACGCCCGCGACGAATTCGCCTACACGCCCGGTGGGCTGCAATGGCACCGGAATGCCGTTGCAGGTCAGCAGATATCGCTGGGGCGGCAAGCCGCTGAGCTTGACCTGCAAACGCTCCAGCGACGAATCCACGTAACGCACCGTACCGCCCATGGCGCCCTCTTCGCCCAGCACGTGCCAAGGCTCGAGCGCCTGACGCAACTCCAGTGCAATGCCACTGACGGCGTAGTCGCCGACCTTGGGGAAGCGGAACTCCAGATGCGCGGCGAACCATTCGGCCCGTACCGGATAACCGGCGGCGTTGAGGTCGACGATGACATCGGCGAAGTCTTGCTCGATAAAGTGCGGCAACAGGAAGCGATCGTGCAGCTCCGTGCCCCAGCGCGCCAGTTTCGGCGGCGCATAAGGCTCGCGCCAGAACCGCGCGACCAGCGCCCGCAGCAACAGCTGTTGCGCCAGGCTCATGCGCGCATGGGGCGGCATCTCGAATGCACGCAGCTCCAGCAATCCGAGGCGCCCGGTGGCACCGTCCGGCGAATAGAGTTTGTCGATGCAGAACTCGGCGCGGTGGGTGTTGCCGGTCACATCGATCAGCAGATTGCGCAGCAGTCGATCCACCCGCCATGGCGGACATTCCTCACCCGGTTCAGGCATCTGCGCGAAAGCGATCCCCAGTTCGTACAAGGCATCGTTGCGCGCTTCGTCGACACGGGGCGCCTGGGACGTCGGGCCGATGAACAATCCGGAAAACAGGTAGGAAAGGGACGGATGGTTATGCCAGTAGCTGATCAGGCTGCGCAGCAGATCCGGGCGACGCAGAAACGGCGAGTCCCCCGGAGTCGCGCCACCCAACACGAAATGGTTACCGCCGCCCGTGCCGGTATGCCGGCCGTCGATCATGAATTTCTCGGTGGTCAGCCGGGTCTGGCGCGCTTCTTCGTAGAGAAATTCGGTGCGCTCGACCAACTCATCCCAGGTCGCGGACGGCTGCACGTTGACCTCGATCACCCCCGGATCCGGGGTGATGCGGAAGTTGCTCAGGCGTGGATCGCTCGGCGGCTCATAGCCCTCCAGCAACACCGGGCACATCAGCTCTTCGGCGGTGGCTTCTATGGCAGCGACCAGTTCGAGGTAATCCTCGACACGCTCCAGCGGCGGCATGAACAGGTACAACCGGCCATCCCGCGCTTCGGCGCAGAAGGCGGTGCGGGTCAGCCAGTCGGCGGATTCGTCGATCTTCGGTGCGCGCTCCTGCACCTCGGCAGCTTCGCTTTGGCTTTGCAGTTGCGCGGTGTCGGGCAGCGGCGGGAAGTCTTGATTCGGGTCTTGCGGATGGATAAACGGATACTCCGCCGCTTTCACCCAGGGTTGCGAGCCCAACGGCAAGCGATACCCCAGCGGTGAGTCTCCCGGCACCAGTCGGCAGTGCTCGTCGCGCAGATACCAGCGCCCGCTCTGCCACTGATCGCCCTTGGCGGTGCGCGCCAGCGGCAGGACCTGACCAATGATCTTGTCCAGGCCTTGGCCGAACACTTTGCGCAGGCGTGCTCGTTCCAGCGGCTCTTCCAGACGCGAGTCTTCGGCGCTGACGTTTTGCGGCAGCATGCCTTCGCGCCAGAGGTAATAGAAATTGTCTTCGTAGGCCGCAAACACAAAGCGTGTCGGAATCTTCAGCCGTTCGGCGACACTCGCCAGAAAACGCCCGGCCAGCGCCCCGTCGGCGCCGTAGTCTTCCTGTTCGTCGGCGATCAGCGCGCTGTTGTGCCAGATCGGCACACCGTCACGGCGCCAGTAGCAATTGAGCGACCAGCGCGGCAGTTGCTCGCCGGGGTACCACTTGCCCTGCCCAAAATGCACCAACCCCTGGGGCGCGTAGTGTTTACGCATGCGTTGGAACAGTTCGGCGGACAACCGCCGTTTATCCGGCCCCAGTGCCGCGGTATTCCACTCGGCGCCATCCGGGTCATCGATGGACACAAAGGTCGGCTCGCCGCCCATGGTCAGGCGCACATCGCCTTCCAGCAAGTCGGCATCGATCTGTCGGCCCAGGGTTTGGATCGCCAGCCACTGGTCGTCGGTGTAGGGCTTGGTGACCCGTGGAGCCTCCCAAATCCGCTCCACGGACATTTCGTGGCTGAATTCGCACTCGCACGGTTCCACCAAGCCACTGATCGGCGCCGCAGAGGACGGATCGGGACTACAGGCCAACGGAATGTGTCCTTCACCGGCAAACAGCCCGGAGGTCGCATCCAGGCCGATCCAGCCCGCTCCGGGCAAGTACACCTCGCACCAGGCATGCAGGTCGGTGAAATCCACTTCGGTTCCTGACGGACCGTCGAGACTTTTGACGTCGGCGGTCAGCTGGATCAGGTAGCCCGACACAAAACGCGCCGCCAGCCCCAGGTTGCGCAGCAGTTGCACCAGCAACCACGCGGAGTCACGGCACGAGCCGGAGGCTTGGTCGAGGGTGTGCTCAGGTGTTTGTACGCCGGGCTCCATGCGGATCAGGTAATCGATGTCTTCGCTCAAACGCTGGTTGAGTGCGACAAGAAAGTCCACGGCGGGCAACGGTGTGCGGTCGATGCCGTCCAGGTAGGCCTTGAACTTCGGCGTCAGGGGCAGGGTTTCCAGATACGGCGCCAGCTCCTTGCGCTCATCCGCGGCATAGGCGAAGGGGATCTTTTCCGCGTAAGGCTCAAGGAAAAAGTCGAACGGATTGAAGATCGCCATTTCGGCCAGCAGATCGACTTCGATTCGCAATTCTTCGGTTTTTTCCGGGAACACCAGTCGCGCCAGGTAATTGCCCTGAGGGTCCTGCTGCCAGTTGATGAAGTGTTGCTCAGGAGAGACTTTCAACGCATAGGACAGAATCCGCGTGCGGCTGTGAGCAGCGGGGCGCAGGCGAACGATCTGCGGGCCGAGCTCGACAGCGCGGTCATAGCGGTAATGCGTGACGTGGTGCAATGCGACATGAATCGACACGGCGTGCCTCCTGCGAGCCTTGAGCGTATGGGAAAGCGCGCAAGACTTATGCCATCCAGCAGCGCTGGCGCTTTCTTCGGTTGCCTGAGGCAGTACAGCACCAAAATCGGGCGATGCAGGAAAATGGTTTGACGTAGGTGCACGTAAATGTGGCGATCAGCCAGAAATTGGTTGGCAGCTCCGGCCTCTTCGCGAGCAGGCTCGCTCCTACAGGGGAATGCATTTCATTGTAGGAGTGAGCCTGCTCGCGATGAGGCCAGCAGCTCCAGTACATTTTTCAAGCCTGGAATGCAAAACGCCAACCCGAAGGTTGGCGTTCTGTTCAGCTCAAGCGCGGCTTAACGCGGCACGACCGGCTTACGGGTCGGCTTTGGCCCTTTGCCCTTGGCCGCGTCCTTGCGCTCCTTGGCCGCCTGCTGGTTGCGGGCGAACGCCGCAGCCTTGGCCTGTTCGCGCTTGTCCCACGGATTGCCGCCATCGCTGGCACGAGGTGGCAGGCCGGTATGCTGAGTCAGGATCTTGGTGGTCTTTTCCCCTGCAACCTTGTGGCTGCCGGCCGGCGTCGAGTTCTTGCGACGGGCGCTCTGGTAGCTGTCAGTCGACGGCTGATGCAAAGGAATCAACTGGTTCTTGCCCGGCCCGATCAGGTCGGCACGGCCCATGCGGGTCAGTGCCTCGCGCAGCATCGGCCAGCCTTTCGGGTCGTGATAACGCAAGAACGCCTTGTGCAGACGGCGCTGCTCCTCGCTCTTGACGATGGTCACCGCGTCACTCTTGTAGGTGACCTTGCGCAGCGGGTTCTTGCCCGAGTGATACATCGCGGTGGCGGTGGCCATCGGCGACGGGTAGAACGCCTGCACCTGGTCGGCACGGAAGCCGTTGCCCTTGAGCCACAGGGCCAGGTTCATCATGTCTTCATCGGTGGTGCCCGGGTGGGCGGCGATGAAGTACGGAATCAGGTACTGCTCCTTGCCCGCTTCCTTGGAGTACTTCTCGAACATGCGCTTGAACTTGTCATAGCTGCCGATGCCCGGTTTCATCATCTGGTTGAGCGGACCTTCCTCGGTGTGTTCCGGGGCGATCTTCAGGTAACCACCGACGTGGTGGGTCACCAGTTCCTTGACGTATTCCGGCGACTCGACCGCGAGGTCATAGCGCAGGCCGGAAGCGATCAGGATTTTCTTCACACCCGGCAACTCACGGGCGCTGCGGTACAGCTGGATCAGCGCCGAGTGGTCGGTGTTCAGGTTCGGGCAGATGCCAGGGAACACGCACGATGGCTTGCGGCACGCGGATTCGATTTCCGGGCTCTTGCAGGCAATGCGGTACATGTTCGCGGTCGGGCCGCCGAGGTCGGAGATCACGCCGGTAAAACCCGGGACCTTGTCACGAATCTCTTCGATTTCGCGAATGATCGACTCATGGGAACGGTTCTGGATGATCCGGCCTTCGTGCTCGGTGATCGAGCAGAAGGTGCACCCGCCGAAGCAGCCACGCATGATGTTCACCGAGAAGCGGATCATGTCGTAGGCCGGGATCTTCTCCTTGCCGTACGCCGGGTGCGGAATGCGCGCATAAGGCATGCCGAACACGTAGTCCATTTCTTCGGTGGTCATCGGAATCGGTGGTGGGTTGAACCAGACGTCCACTTCGCCATGCTTCTGCACCAGTGCACGGGCGTTGCCCGGGTTGGTTTCCAGGTGCAACACGCGGTTGGCGTGGGCATAAAGCACCGCATCGCCACGGACTTTTTCAACCGACGGCAAACGGATCACGGTCTTGTCGCGGGTCATGCGCGGGCTGGCCAGGATCTGCACGACCTTGGCTTCCTGCGGATCGTCGACCGGACCTTTTTCCTGCTCGATGGCGCAGGCCTGGGTGTCCTGGGTGTTCACGTACGGGTTGATGATCTTGTCGATCTTGCCCGGACGGTCGATGCGCGTGGAGTCGACTTCGTACCAGCCTTGCGGCGTGTCGCGACGAATGAACGCGGTGCCGCGCACATCGGTGATGTCTTCGATCTTGTGACCGTAGGACAGACGCTGGGCGACTTCGACAATCGCACGCTCGGCGTTGCCGTAGAGCAGGATGTCGGCGCTGGCGTCGATCAAGATCGAGTTGCGCACACGGTCCTGCCAGTAGTCGTAGTGGGCGATGCGGCGCAGGGAGGCTTCGATTCCGCCGAGCACGATCGGCACGTGCTTGTAGGCTTCCTTGCAGCGCTGGCTGTAGACCAGACTCGCACGATCCGGACGCTTACCGGCCATGCCACCTGGCGTGTAGGCATCGTCGGAACGGATTTTCTTGTCCGCGGTGTAGCGGTTGATCATCGAGTCCATGTTGCCGGCCGCGACACCGAAGAACAGGTTCGGCTCGCCGAGCTTCATGAAATCGTCTTTGGACTGCCAGTTCGGCTGGGCAATGATCCCGACGCGGAAGCCCTGGGACTCCAGCAGCCGGCCGATGATCGCCATGCCGAACGACGGGTGATCGACGTAGGCATCACCGGTGACGATGATGATGTCGCAGGAGTCCCAGCCGAGCTGATCCATCTCCTCCCTGCTCATCGGCAGGAATGGCGCTGGACCGAAGCATTCGGCCCAGTACTTGGGATAGTCAAATAACGGCTTGGCTGTTTGCATGACGATGACCGGTGTTGAGATGAAAAATCGCGGGCGCGGAATATAGCACAAAAAACAACCAATTCCGACGGCTATGGTCGGAAATTACGCGTAACCCATGTGGGAGCGGGCTTGCTCGCGAAAGCGATACATCAGTCGACATTGATGTCGACCGACACTCCCTCTTCGCGAGCAAGCCCGCTCCCACAGGGTTATTCGTCGTCGAAGTTATAGCTACCTGGCGCGAGGTTTTCGAAGCGCGTGTATTTGCCAATGAACGCCAGCCGTGACGTACCGATCGGGCCGTTCCGCTGCTTGCCGATGATGATCTCGGCGATGCCTTTGTGCTCGGTCTCCGGGTGATAGACCTCATCCCGGTATACGAACATGATGACGTCAGCATCCTGCTCGATCGCTCCGGATTCCCGGAGGTCGGAGTTGATCGGGCGCTTGTTCGGGCGCTGCTCCAGGGAACGGTTGAGCTGGGACAACGCCACCACCGGGCAGTTGAACTCTTTGGCCAACGCCTTCAAGGAACGGGAGATTTCGGAAATCTCGTTGGTCCGGTTGTCGCCGGCGGAACCTGGGATCTGCATCAACTGCAGGTAGTCGATCATGATCAGGGCGACGTCGCCGTGCTCACGCACCAGTCGACGGGTCCGTGCGCGCATTTCCGATGGGCTGATGCCAGCCGTATCGTCGATGAACAACTTGCGATCGTTGAGCAGGTTGACCGCCGAGGTCAGGCGCGGCCAATCGTCATCGTCCAGGCGGCCGGCACGGACCTTGGTCTGGTCGATACGGCCCAAGGACGACAACATACGCATGATCAGCGATTCGCCTGGCATCTCGAGCGAGTAAACCAGTACGCACTTATCGCTGCGCAACACGGCATTTTCCACCAGGTTCATCGCAAAGGTGGTTTTACCCATGGAAGGACGGCCGGCAACAATGATCAAGTCGGCCGGTTGCAGGCCGCTGGTCTTCTCGTCGAGGTCGGTGTAGCCAGTGGACAGGCCAGTGATGGCGTTATCGGTGTTGAACAGGGTGTCGATGCGGTCGATGGCTTTGGCCAGCAGGTCGTTGACGCCCACCGGGCCACCGGTTTTCGGCCGGGCCTCGGCGATCTGGAAGATCTGCCGTTCGGCTTCGTCGAGAATCTCTTCTGCCGTACGGCCTTCCGGGTTGAACGCGCTGTCAGCAATTTCGCTGGCGATACCGATCAACTGCCGCAAGGTCGCTCGCGCGCGGACGATCTGGGCATACGCCTTGATGTTGGCGACAGACGGCGTATTTTTTGCCAGCTCACCCAGGTAACCGAGGCCACCGACTTGCGAGGTCTGACCTTCCTTGTCCAATTGCTCGGCAAGGGTCACGACGTCGATCGGTGAGTTCTGATCGGCCAGTTTGGCGATCGCCCGGAAGATCAGGCGGTGGTCATGCCGATAGAAATCGCCGTCCGACACTTGATCGAGCACGCGTTCCCAGGCGTTGTTGTCCAGCATCAAACCACCGAGCACGGCCTGTTCGGCCTCGATGGAATGCGGCGGCACCTTCAGGGCAGCGGTTTGCAGATCGTATTGCTCGGGAGCGGAGATATCGTTCATGGCCACTTGATTCTTGGTGATAAAAAAACAGGGGTCGCAGAAAGACAAAGGGCACGACCTGTAAACAGGATCGTGCCCGATGTTACCGGCAAGCACCCGAGGGTACCAGCCGACAAGTGCTGCTTAAGCTGCTACCACGACAACGCGTACGGTGGCTTCAACTTCGGCGTGCAGGTGCACGGCCACGTCGAATTCACCTACGTTACGGATAGTGCCGTTCGGCAGACGAACTTCGCTCTTCTGCACTTCAACGCCAGAGGCGGTCAGTGCGTCAGCGATGTCGTGAGTACCGATCGAACCGAACAGCTTGCCTTCGTCGCCAGCGGTGGCAGTGATAGTCACTTCCAGCTCGGCCAGTTGGGCAGCGCGGCTTTCAGCCGAGGTCTTGCGATCTGCTGCAGCTTTTTCCAGCTCAGCGCGACGCTCTTCGAACGCAGCCAGGTTGGCTGGGGTCGCAGCGGTAGCTTTGCCGTAAGGCAGCAGGTAGTTACGACCGTAACCAGCCTTAACGTTCACTTTGTCACCCAGGTTGCCCAGGTTGGTGACTTTTTCCAGAAGGATCAGTTGCATGTGAAAATCCTCTTAACTTTTAACCTTCACCGTTCGCGTTATCGGCATCTTTCGGTGCCGAACGACCGCGAAAATCAATCAGGCTGTCGACGATGGCCAAGACCACCAGCAACGGATAGATCAGTTGCATGAACAGCAACAGCGTCACGTACAACCCCACCAGCCAGAACCTGGCCAGTCGCTTCTGCGCCACCAGCCCGTGAATCAGGGCCAGCCCGGCGAACACCAGCGGTACGCTGCACAACGGCGTCAACATGGCCATCTGCGAACCGAGATTCGGCCCCAGAAGCATGCACGCCAGCAGCAACATCGCCGGCAACAGCGGGAAGCGGATGGCGCGAAACTCGCGACCAAAACCGCCCGGGTTGTACAACAACGCCTGCCAGTAGCGCCCGACAAGCAGGCTCAGCAAGCTGACGATTTGCAACAATGCCGCAATCAGGCCGGTCAGGACCGGTGTAATCAGGGACGCGAAACGCGCTTGTTCGTCTACCGACAACTTCTGGTAGACATCGCCGAGTAGCGACGGCATGACTTTGATCAAAGCCTGCGCCAGCATCTCGATCTGGGGAGCAAAAGCTGTCCCCAACACCACTGAAAACACCACTCCCATCGCTATGCTGACCAGCAGCACGCGGTTCCAGGACTCGCTTGCGCGCAAAACCAACGCAAGGCTCGCAGACCCCAGCAGCACCAGAAGTGCCCGTGGGTCGTCGGAGTAAAGCCACCAGGCCAATGCCGGCAGCAGTCCCAGAGCAAGAACGCCCAGGGCGTCCCTCAATCCGCGCCGCAGGAGCACAAGGCATCCGGCGGCAGCACCCAACCAATACAACAACGGCAATGCCGCGCATCCAGCCACTACGAGAGTGGCCTGCATACGGCCGCGCATGATGAACTCAGCTATGGCCCGCATGCATTCAATCCTTTGCTACGTGTCGACTGCCCGGTCTCAGCGGCCGTGGCTGTCGGTGTAGGCCAGCAGGGCCAGGAAGCGGGCGCGCTTGATAGCGGTGGCCAGCTGACGCTGATAACGAGCTTTGGTACCGGTGATGCGGCTTGGAACGATTTTGCCGGTCTCGGATACGTAGGCTTTCAGAGTGTTGAGATCTTTGTAATCGATCTCTTTCACGTCTTCAGCGGTGAAGCGGCAGAATTTACGACGACGGAAGAAACGTGCCATGTAATTGGCTCCTTAAAAGGTCCGTGGATTACTCGTCAGCGTTATCGCTGTTGTCGCTGTCATCACTATCAGCGCTTTCAGCGCCTTCGTGCTCAGGACGGTCGCGACGCTCACGGCGCTCACTGCGGTTTTCTTCAGCCTTGAGCATCTCGGACTGGCCGGTAACGGCTTCGTCGCGACGGATGACCAGGTTACGGATCACTGCATCGTTGTAGCGGAAGTTGTCTTCCAGCTCGGCCAGGGCCTTGCCAGTGCACTCAACGTTCAGCATCACGTAGTGAGCCTTGTGAACATTGTTGATTGCGTAGGCCAGTTGACGACGGCCCCAATCTTCCAGACGGTGGATTTTGCCGCCGTCTTCTTCGATCAGCTTGGTGTAACGCTCAACCATGCCGCCGACTTGCTCGCTTTGATCCGGGTGGACCAAAAAGATGATTTCGTAATGACGCATGAATGCTCCTTACGGGTTGTAGCCTGCCGCTCAAAAGCGGTCAGACAAGGAGTGAATGACACTTATGGACTTGCGGACGCTAGACACGTTGGTGCCTGCCATCACAGCAAGGGGCGCAATTGTAGAGAAGGGGCGAGGGAGGCGCAAGGTAATTGGTGATTATTTGAACAGCCACCCATTCATGCCTTGCCAAAAAACACTGTAGGAGCTGGCTTGCCCGCGAAAGCGGCATTACATCCAACATAGTTGCTGAATGTTACTCCGCCTTCGCTGGCAAGCCAGCTCCTACATTGGGGCGCGTGTGGATCAGGACTTCTTGGCAGCAGCCTTGGCCTTGACGCTACGCTGACGCTGCGCTTCGAACAGGCAGACACCCGTCGCCACGGAAACGTTGAGACTGCTGACGCTACCGCCCATCGGCAGGTTCACCAGGTAGTCGCAATGCTCGCGGGTCAGGCGACGCATACCCTTGCCTTCGGCACCCATGATCAGGATGGTCGGGCCGGTCAGGTCCTGGTCATACAGGCTGACCTCAGCTTCACCGGCCGTACCGACAACCCACAAGCCACGCTGCTGGAGCTTTTCCAGGGTGCGCGCCAGGTTGGTCACGGCAACCAGCGGAATCACTTCCGCCGCACCGCAGGCGATTTTTCGTACAACCGGAGTCAGGGTCGCCGACTTGTCCTTCGGCACGATCACTGCCAGCGCACCCGCTGCGTCAGCCGAACGCAGGCAGGCACCGAGGTTGTGCGGATCGGTCACGCCGTCGAGCACCAGCAACAACGGCGCGCCATCGGTGCGATCGAGCAACTCGTCGAGCATCGCCTCGCCCCAGACCTGGCTCGGACTCACGTCCGCGACCACACCCTGGTGCACACCATCAACCCAGGCGTCCATTTCGCGGCGCTCGGCCTGGCCGACCTGGACCCGGTTTTCGTTGGCCAGTTCGATCAGCGTCTGGACCCGAGGGTCATTGCGACCTTCGGCCAACCAGATCTGCTTCACGCGTTTCGGGTGGTGACGCAACAACGCTTCTACAGCATGTACGCCGTAGATCTTTTCCAACTGACTCATGGCTTGGCCTTAGGTTTACGCGCCCCGCCACTCTTGGCTGGAGCCGAGCCCGCTTTTGGCGGGCCTTTACGATGTTTGCTCGGTTTGGCTGGCTTGCCGCCGACGGCCTTGTCAGGCGTCGACCGACTGGTCTTTCCCCCAGACGCCGCTTTACCGCCGCTTTTCGCACCGGCCAGCAACGCCTGTTTCATTTCACGACTTTTGCGCACTTCGGCGTTTTTCGCCGCCGCATCGCTCGGGCGATAGGCTTCTACAGCCTTTTCCTTGGCAGGACGACGGCCGGTTTTCGCCGGGGCCGGCTCTGCTTCGACTTTCGCTGCAGGTGCTGCGCTTTCGGTGCCACGCTTCTTGCGGCCGATCGGCGCGCTGATGGTCTTCTCAGCCATCTCGAAGTCGATCTTGCGCTCGTCGAGGTCGACGCGCATGACCCGCACTTCCACGGTGTCGCCCAGGCGGAAGCTGCGACCGGTACGCTCACCGGCCAGGCGGTGGTGCACAGGATCGAAGTGGTAGTAATCGCCCGGCAGCGCGGTGACGTGCACCAGGCCTTCGACATAAATGTCTGTAAGCTCGACGAACAGACCAAACCCGGTCACGGCGGTGATCACACCCGGGAACGATTCGCCAACGCGATCTTTCATGAACTCGCACTTGAGCCAGTTCACTACGTCGCGGGTCGCTTCGTCGGCACGGCGCTCGCTCATCGAGCACTGCTCGCCGAGCTGCTCCAGGGCCGCTTCGTCGTACGGATAGATACGCGCTTTCGGAATGGTCATCGCACCGGCACGGCGAACGTGCGGGGTGTTCTGCTTCGAATGGATCACGCTGCGGATCGCCCGGTGCGTGAGCAAGTCCGGGTAGCGGCGGATCGGCGAAGTGAAGTGGGTGTACGCCTCGTAATTCAGGCCGAAGTGGCCCTGGTTATCGGCGCTGTACACCGCCTGGCTCAACGAACGCAGCATGACGGTCTGGATCAGGTGGAAATCCGGACGATCCTTGATACCAGCCAGCAGTGCCTGGTAATCCTTCGGTGACGGACCGTCCTTGCCTTTGTGCAGGGACAGACCGAGCTCGCCGAGGAACGCGCGCAGCTTTTCCAGACGCTCCGGTGGCGGACCATCGTGAACGCGATACAGCGCAGGGATTTCGTGCTTCTTCAGGAATTCGGCGGTGGCCACGTTGGCCGCCAGCATGCATTCCTCGATCAGCTTGTGCGCGTCGTTACGTATAGTCGGACGGATTTCGGCAATCTTGCGCTCGGAACCGAAGATGATCCGGGTTTCCTGGGTTTCGAAATCGATCGCGCCACGCACATGGCGAGCCGCCAGCAATACCTTGTACAGCGAGTAGAGCTGCTTGAGGTGCGGCACCACGTCGGTGTATTCGCCGCGCAACTTGCGCGCTTCGGTGGCTTTCGGCGTCTCCAGCATCGCGCTGACCTTGTTGTAGGTCAGACGCGCATGGGAGTGAATCACCGCTTCGTAGAAGCAGTAGTCGGTCATTTCGCCGGTTTTGGAGATGGTCATCTCGCAAACCATGGCCAGGCGATCGACTTGCGGGTTCAGCGAACACAGGCCGTTGGACAACTGCTCAGGCAGCATCGGAATCACGCGTTCAGGGAAGTACACCGAGTTGCCGCGAACCTGGGCCTCGGCATCCAGCGCCGAACCGAGTTTCACGTAGCTGGATACGTCGGCAATCGCCACGTACAACTTCCAGCCGCCGGAGAACAGACGCAGCTTGCCCGGACGGGCTTCGCAGTAGACCGCATCATCGAAGTCGCGGGCATCTTCGCCGTCGATGGTGACGAACGGCAGATGACGCAGGTCGATGCGCTTCTCTTTGTCTTTCTCTTCGACTTCCGGCTTGAGCTTGCCGGCTTCCTTGAGCACAGCGTCAGGCCAGACGTGAGGAATATCGTAGGTGCGCAGGGCGACATCGATCTCCATGCCCGGCGCCATGTAGTTGCCCACGACTTCAACCACGTCGCCTTGCGGCTGAAAGCGTGGCGTCGGCCAGTGAGTGATCTTCACTTCGACGAACTGACCGATCTGCGCGTTGGCGTTACGACCTGGCGTCACCAGCACTTCCTGCTGGATTTTCGGGTTGTCGGCAACCACGAAACCGATGCCGCCCTCTTCGAAGTAGCGGCCGACAATGGTTTCGTGAGCGCGGGACACCACTTCGACGATCATGCCTTCGCGACGACCACGACGGTCCAGACCGGAAACCCGGGCCAGCGCACGGTCACCATCGAACACCAGGCGCATCTGCGCCGGGCTCATGAACAGGTCGTCGCTGCCGTCGTCCGGCACCAGGAAGCCGAAGCCATCGCGGTGACCGCTGATGCGGCCCAGGATCAGGTCGAGCTTGTCCACCGGCGCATAAGTGCCGCGGCGGGTATAGATGAGTTGAGCATCGCGCTCCATGGCGCGCAGACGGCGGCGCAGGGCTTCGATCTGGTCTTCTGTGGTCAGACCAAACTCTTCGACCAGTTGCTCGCGGTTAGCAGGCGAACCTCGATCAGCAAGGTGCTGAAGGATCAGTTCACGGCTAGGAATAGGGTTTTCATATTTTTCCGCTTCACGAGCGGCCTCGGGATCGAGGGACTGCCAATCGGCCATTAGAGAGTTTTCACCTTGTCTATATGCGGGTTAGTTTGGCATAGGCGTAATGAAACGGGAAATTTCAGGCTAAGACGCCCCTTCTAAAGCCCTGTATCGACACCGCAAAGCTGTTTTGAAGACCACTGGCGAAATTTTCCAGGTTTTTTTGACCCTGGGGGTTTACAGTTAAAAAGACGCTCCGTATAGTGCGCGCCATCGACGACGGACAACGTTGCCGATACTGCCCAGATGGTGAAATTGGTAGACACGCCAGCTTCAGGTGCTGGTGACCGCAAGGTCGTGGAAGTTCGAGTCTTCTTCTGGGCACCAATTTCGAGCTTGAGATTAGTTCAATTTCAAGGCTCACACAAAAACCCGCGAAAGCGGGTTTTTGCATTTTTGACCACTGGTTTATTATTTTTAGAATCAGGGGTTTACAGATCAAAACGCTCTCCGTATAGTGCGCCACATCAACAGCGGCAACGCTGAAGATGAATGCCCAGATGGTGAAATTGGTAGACACGCCAGCTTCAGGTGCTGGTGACCGCAAGGTCGTGGAAGTTCGAGTCTTCTTCTGGGCACCAATTCAAATTCAAGGTTACGACCTTGGATTTCACAAAAACCCGCGAAAGCGGGTTTTTGCGTTTCTGGCATTTGAAAATGCTCGAACCACCACCATTCATGTGGCGAGGGGGCTTGCCCCCGTTGGGTCGCGAAGCGGCGCCAGCGCATACTTCGCTACACCGCATTTGCCGAGTTTACGACTGCTTCGCAGCCGAACGGGGGCAAGCCCCCTCGCCACAAAAGCCCTTCCATTTACCGCACTTACCAAACGCCCTTCAACATCGCAGCGCGCATTTGAGAAACAATATCGTTTATCATTGTTGCAAGTTTTTGCAATGCGACAGTGAGGAACCCTGCGAATGATGTTTCGAAATACCCTGCGCCGCGGCTTGACAATCACCCTGCTCGGCCTGGCACTGGCCACTCCCCTCACCCAAGCCGCCGATCCGGTTGCCCTGACCCTCTACAACGGCCAGCACAAAGAAGTCGGCGACGCGGTCGCCAAAGCTTTCGAAGCCAAGACCGGCATCCACGTCAATGTGCGCAAAGGCAGCAGCAACCAGCTCGCCAGCCAGATCGTCGAAGAAGGCAATCGCTCCCCCGCCGACGTGATCTACACCGAAGAGTCGCCACCACTGAACAAACTCGGCGAACAAGGCCTGCTGGCCAAGACGGATGACTCCACGCTGGCCGTTCTGCCCAAGGAATACGTCGCCGGCAACGGCACCTGGATTGGCGTGACTGCCCGGGTGCGCGTCGTTGCGTTCAACCCCAAGCTGATCGATGAAAAAGACCTGCCGACCTCGGTGATGGAATTCTCCGATCCGAAATGGCAAGGCAAGGTCGGCTTCGTACCCACCAGCGGTGCCTTCCAGGAGCAAGCGGTAGCGATCATCAAGGTGCACGGCATGGACGCAGCCGAAGAATGGCTGACCGGTCTGCGCGCATTCGGCAAGACCTACAGCAACAACATGGTCGCATTGAAAGCAGTGGAAAATGGCGAAGTCGCCACCGTGCTGGTAAACAATTACTACTGGTTCGCCCTGCAGCGTGAAAAAGGCCAGCTCGACTCGAAACTGCATTACTTCACTGGCGGCGACGTCGGTGGACTCATCACGGTTTCCAGTGCTGCTGTGCTCAAATCCAGCAAACACCCCAAGGAAGCACAGCAATTGCTCGCCTACATGGCCAGCGAGGAAGGCCAGCGCGTGATCACCCAGACCACCGCCGAATACCCGCTGCACAAAGGCATGGAATCAGATCGCGGGCTCAAGCCATTCAGCGAACTGGAAGCACCAAAAGTCACGCCTGCCGACCTCGGCAACGCCGAAGAAGCGCTGGACCTGGAACGTGACGTTGGCCTGAATTGATGGGCGCCTCACTGTCCGCGCATCACGCATACGCACCACGACGCAAGCAGCCGTCTATCTGGCTGATACTGCCCGTGTTGCTGTTGGTGGCGCTCAGCCTCCTGCCTCTGCTGTATGTCGGCCTGAAAGCCTGGCAGGCAGGCTGGGCAGAAGCACTGCATTTGCTATGGCGACCTTATGTGTTCGGCCTGCTGCGCAACACTCTCGCGTTGATGATCGGGGTCACCGTTGTTTGCGGGGTAATCGGCTTGTCGCTGGCCTGGTTGCTGGAGCGCAGTAATCTGCCGGGCCGACGATTGTGGGGCGTGATCCTCTGCCTGCCGTTCGCCGTTCCGGCCTTTGTCAGCAGCTTCACCTGGGTTTCCCTCAGCGCTCATTTTGAGGGACTTGGCGGGGCGATCCTGGTGATGAGCCTGTCCAAGTACCCGCTGATCTTTCTGCCCGTGGCGGCGACCCTGCGCAACCTTGACCCGTCCCTCGAAGAGTCCGCGCGCACGCTGGGGCAGAATCGTTGGGGCGTATTTTTCAAGGTCACCCTGCCCCTGCTCTGGCCTTCGCTGCTGGCGGGTTCGTTGCTGATTGCCCTGCACATGCTGGTGGAGTTCGGCGCCTTGTCGATCATCGGCCTGCAAACCTTCACCACGGCGATCTATCAGCAGTTCGAGCTGGAGTTCAGCAATGCCAACGCGGCGATGCTCTCCGCCGTACTGCTGATGTTGTGCCTGGCGTTGCTGTGGCTGGAGCTGCGCGTTCGCGGCAAGGGTCGACACGTACGCACCGGCCAAGGTGCGGCGCGACGCGCGGAACAGGTTCAACTGGGCCCCTGGGCAGTGGCGGGACAGCTTTATTGCCTGCTACTGGCAATCATTGGCAGCGGGATTCCGCTGGGCATGCTCGCCTACTGGCTGGCAGTGGGATCATCGGCAGCCTTTCCCGTGGCGGCAATCGGCGAGGCATTGATGTCATCCCTCGCACTGTCGCTGGGTGGCGCTGCACTGTGCCTGGTGCTGGCGGTGCCGGTCGGCCTGCTGGTCGTGCGCTACAAAGGCCAACTGGCGATCTGGGCCGAGCGCCTGCCGTATCTGCTGCATGCGCTGCCGGGACTGGTCATTGCCCTGACCCTGGTGTATTTCGCCCTGCACTACGTGCCGATGCTTTACCAGACTTCGGCATTGCTGCTGATCGCCTACGCCCTGCTGTTTCTGCCACTGGCCCAGGCGCCAATCCGCACCGCCCTGAACAAAGCAGCACCGCAGCTTGAGGAGGCCGCTCGCACACTGGGAGCCTCGTCATTCAGCGCCTTCTGCCGAGTGACGCTGCCGATTATTTTCCCGGCGTTGGGGGCGGCGTTTGCGTTGGTGTTCCTGGATGCGATGAAGGAACTGACGGCGACCTTGCTGTTGAGCCCCACCGGGCTGAACACCCTGGCGACGGAAGTCTGGGCGCACACCGCGAATGTGGAGTTTGCGGCGGCTGCGCCTTATGCAGCGTTGTTGATATTGGTGTCGGGGTTGCCGGTCTATTTGCTCACGACCCGGATGTATCTGAGCCGCTGACAAAGCAAAAGATCGCAGCCTTCGGCAGCACCTACAGAGAAACGCAAAGCCCCCTGTGGAGCTGCCGAAGACTGCGATCCTTTGATCTTTTAAGCCCTGAACTGCCCCAGGCTCGCCTTCAACTGCGCCGCCAGACCATCAAGCACCTTGCCGCTCGCCGTGGTCTCCACGACAGCTTGCGCCGCTTTCTCGGCCTGGGCGTGAATGGTCTGGACCCGCCCCCGCACTGCCTGCGCGCCCTGTGCCTGATGCGCCGCCGCCTGGGTCGCCAGACCGATCGCCGCATGAACCTGCTCGACCGATGCCTGCACCGATTGCTGCAACCGCGCACTGTCACGCAGCACCAGCAAACCCTCACTGGCCTGGCGCCCGGCCTGACCGATTGCCGCCACCGCTTCACGCGCACCCTGCTGCAACGCCACGATGTGCGCCTGAATATCGCCGGTGGAGCTCTGCGTCTTGCTCGCCAGCGCCCGCACCTCATCGGCCACCACCGCAAACCCGCGCCCGGTCTCGCCGGCACGTGCCGCTTCAATCGCCGCGTTCAGCGCCAGCAGGTTGGTTTGCTCAGCGATGCCATGGATCACCGTCAGCACCACCTCAATCTGTTCACTTTGTTGCGCCAGCCGCTCGATGACTTGCGCCCCGGTGTCGACCTGACCGGCCAACGCCTCGATCAGGCTGCCGACTTTCGCCGAGGTCCGGGTGTTTTCATCGGTGGCCTGACGAATGTCCACCACCTGCTTCAGCGCCGCCTGCATGGCATGGCTTTCCGACTGGGCTTCATCAGCCATTTGCGACAGCGCGCGCAAACTCTCCGCCACCTCGTCGCGCTGCATGCCAGCCGCCGCATCCGCACCGGCGTTGCGCAAGGTCATGGCACCGATTTCCACACCGGTACGCTGGGCTACATCGCCCGCCTCGCGCACGATCGGCTGCAACTTATCCACAAAGCGATTGACCGCCGAGGCCATGTCACCGATTTCATCCTTGCTGTTGATCTGCACACGCTTGGTCAGATCGCCCTCGCCCGCCGCCAGGTCATCCATGGCAACGATCAGCATTTTCAGGCGATTGACCACTCGGCGACCAAGCACCACCGCCAACAAAAGCAGGACACCGAAGCCCACCACCGCCAGGCACACGCCGATGCGCCAGCGCAGTGTCGTAGCGGCTTCCTGCACGGTGCTGGTGGTATTGGCCTTCATTTCAGCCGCCGTGGACTGCGCCGACTGCAGCCGCGAGCGCATGGCCGCTGCGCTGTCGGCGGCCGCGCCCTTGAGGCTGTCGCCCACCAGTTGATCGCTGCTGGCGATCAAGGCCGAGAAGCGCTTGTCGAGGGCCGCCAAGTCAGTCTCCACCGAAGCCGTCGAGACCCCCATCAGGACCTTGCCGATTTCTACGCCGTTAGGATTGATCGGGGCCTCGATGTAGAACACCGAAGGATCGTTCTTCGCAGCATCCAGCACCTTGTCCAGCGCACGCTCGCCCTGGCCTTTTTCCAGCAGCGCCTTGTTGATCGGGTTTTCCCGGTTGAGGTAGCGCGTCAGGTGCTGGCCGGTGGCGTCGTCATACACCACGAACAGCACATTGGGATTGCGCTGGGCCCGGCGGGCGAACTCGGAAAGTGTCGGAACGTCGTTGTCCCACATGGCGCGGGGCGCGACGGAAGCCAGAAGCTGCGCCATGTCGCTGGCGGAGTCCTTCAGGTCTTTTTCCAGCGTTGAGCGCAACTGCGCCTGCTCGTCCTTCAGTCGCGAGGACAAACCGGCCGTCAGGCGTTGACGCGTGCTGGTGGAGAGGCTGTCGAGGCTCGACGTGACTTCGCGCCCCGCCTGCTCAAGCTCAGCGGAAAGCTTTTGGCTGTCCGCACCCAGGCGCATGCCCAGATCGGCTTCCAGCGCGGTGACCGTGCTCCGGGTCAGAGCGACAGCCACCAGCACCTGCACCAAAAGGGCGATACCAAGGGTAACGAACACGGGCCGCAACAAACGGCTTTGTAACAATGAGAGAACGGCCGACATCTGAAATCCCTCTGCTTTGGCGCCATTAAATTGATAGCACGCCGGAAGCAATGCTTTTTTTTATGTTCACAGCAAAGGTCATGCCGTCCAACAGGCATAAACGACAAAGGCCCCAATTAAGGGGCCTTTGTGTTTTACATCAACGGCTTATTAAGCAAACGGATGGCGCAGAACGATGGTTTCGTTGCGGTCCGGGCCCGTCGAAATAATGTCGATCGGCGCGCCGATCAGCTCTTCAACGCGCTTGATATAAGCACGGGCGTTGGCTGGCAGCTCTTCCAGGGTTTTGGCACCCACGGTCGATTCGGTCCAGCCCGGCACTTCTTCGTACACAGGCTGCAGGCCCACGTAGCTGTCAGCGTCAGTCGGGGCAACGGCCTTGCCTTCTGCATCTTTGTAGCCAACGCAGATGTTGATGGTTTCCAGACCGTCGAGTACGTCCAGCTTGGTCAGGCAGATGCCCGAGATGCTGTTCACATCGATAGCGCGACGCAGGATAACAGCGTCGAACCAGCCACAACGACGAGCACGGCCGGTAGTCGCGCCGAACTCGTGACCTTGTTTGGCCAGGTGCGCACCGACTTCGTCGAACAGCTCCGTCGGGAATGGACCCGAACCTACACGCGTGGTGTAAGCCTTGGTGATGCCCAGGATGTAGTCCAGGAACATAGGACCAACACCCGAACCGGTAGCAACGCCGCCAGCGGTGGTGTTAGAGCTGGTCACGTACGGGTAGGTACCGTGGTCGATGTCCAGCAACGAACCCTGGGCGCCTTCGAACATGATGTCTTTGCCAGCGCGACGCAGGTCATGCAGCTCGGCAGTCACGTCCAGCATCAGCGGCTTGAGCAGCTCAGCGTATTCTTTGCATTCGGCCAGGGTCTTGTCGAATTCGATGGCTGGCTCTTTGTAGTAACCCACCAGCATGAAGTTGTGGTAATCCACCAGTTCACGCAGCTTGTCTTCAAAGCGCGGCATGTTGAGCAGGTCGCCCACACGCAGGCCACGACGTGCAACCTTGTCTTCGTAGGCCGGGCCGATGCCGCGACCGGTGGTACCGATCTTCAGCTCGCCACGGGCCTTTTCACGGGCCTGGTCCAGCGCAACGTGGAAGGACAGGATCAGCGGGCAGGACGGGCTGATACGCAGGCGCTCGCGCACTGGCACACCTTTTTCTTCCAGCTTGGTGATCTCGCGCAGCAGAGCGTCAGGTGCAACTACCACGCCGTTGCCGATCAGGCACTGCACGCCTTCGCGCAGCACGCCCGACGGGATCAGGTGCAAGACAGTTTTTTCGCCATCGATCACCAGAGTGTGACCAGCGTTGTGGCCACCCTGGTAGCGCACTACGGCGGCAGCATGTTCGGTCAGCAGATCAACGATCTTGCCTTTGCCCTCATCACCCCATTGGGTGCCCAGGACTACGACATTCTTACCCATAACACTTGTCCTCATTCGCGCAAACTTGGTGCCGGCGGCAGCCGGCGGGAAAACTCAAGAAGCCAGTGGCGAAACTTGCCAAAGCCCGTTCTGCTGAATCAATTGCCGGTCGCAGTCCGCTTCACGGGCGGCGGCCAAAGGTTGTCCAGGCAAGGCCTGAACGACACGCTGACCCTCGCTGCGCAACTGGCAAACCTGCTGCCAGAGTGCCGCATCCGTACTGTCAGGCATCCAGATACCGCCAGACGGTAGCTCGATCTCAGCACGCCCCAGGGTCACCAGGGTTTTCAAATCGGTGGAAAAGCCGGTCGCCGGACGGGCGCGACCGAAGTCGGCGCCGATGTCGTCGTAACGACCGCCCTGGGCAATGGACTGGCCAACGCCCGGCACGAACACGGCGAACACCACACCGGTGTGGTAGTGGTAACCACGCAGCTCGCCCAGGTCGAAATACAGCGGCAGCTCAGGGAAACGCACGGACAGCCGCTCGGCAATCGCCAGCAAGTCGTCCAGCGCTGCCAGAACAGGGGCCGGCGCCTTGGCCAAGCGCTCGCGGGCCGCAGCCAGCACTTCACGATCGCCACACAGATCAACCAACGCCCGCAGCATGCCCGACAGATCGGCAGGCAAGCCTTCGGTCAAGGTAATGACCTCGTCGATGGCCTTACGTTGCAAGGCATCGAACAACTGCTGCTCGACTTCACCGGACAAACCGGCGGCACGGGCCAGGCCGCGATAGATGCCAACATGACCGAGGTCCATGTGCACATCCGGCACATCGGCCAGTTGCAGCATGGCCAGCATCAGGCTGATGACTTCGACGTCGCTGCTCGGGCTGCCGTCGCCGTACAACTCGGCACCCAGTTGAATCGGGCTGCGCGAGGACGACAAGGCACGAGGCTGAGCGTGCAGGACACTACCGGCATAGCACAGGCGGCTTGGGCCTTCACGGCGCAGGGTATGCGCATCGATGCGCGCCACTTGCGGCGTGATGTCGGCACGGAAACCCATCTGACGGCCCGATTGCGGGTCGATGACCTTGAAGGTGCGCAGATCCAGGTCCTGGCCCGCGCCGGTCAGCAGGGATTCCAGGTACTCGATATGGGGAGTCACGACAAACTCGTAACCCCAGCTCTGGAACAGATCCAACACCTGACGACGCGCGATTTCAATACGCGCAGCTTCCGGTGGCAGTACTTCTTCGATGCCATCTGGCAGAAGCCAGCGGTCTACCGTTGCCATTACGCCTTCCCCTATCTCCGGGCGACCAGCCTGTCGGCGAGCCTTGAGTGAAGCAGAAAATGATCGGCTTGCGCACAAACCACGCGCATGAGCGACGGAGCGAAAAGCCCTTCTACCGGCTTCGCCAACCACTTTCCTCGAAAAACTGTCGAGCCAATCGGCCCGGCATCTGCTTTAAAACAGCAATCAAACATGCAGACGCAAAAAAGCCGGGAATTTCCCGGCTGCCGCATCATACACACGTTTTCCCAAAGGATCACCCCGCCAGAGGTTTTAGCCGCCCGGCGGGGGATAATTCAGGTCAACGCCGTATCAAGGCTTGGCTTTTTCCAGATAGTGGAAGAAGTCGCTGCTTGGGTCGAGGACCATGACGTCGGATTTGTTCGCGAAGCTTTCACGGTAGGCGCGCAGGCTACGGTAGAACGCGTAGAACTCCTGATCCTGACCGTAGGCCTTGGAGTAGATCGCAGCAGCCTGGGCATCACCGTCACCGCGAACCTCTTCGGATTCACGATAGGCTTCAGCCAGCAGCACGCGGCGTTGACGATCGGCGTCGGCACGGATGCCTTCGGCCAGTTCGTTACCCTTGGCGCGGTGCTCGCGAGCTTCACGCTCACGCTCGGTGCTCATACGTTCGAACACGCTGCGGTTCACTTCTTTCGGCAGGTCGATGGTCTTGACCCGAACATCGACCACTTCGATTCCCAGCTCTTTCTCGGCCATCTTGTTCAGCGAAGCCGTGATATCCGCCATCAGCGCATCACGTTCACCCGACACCACTTCGTGCAGGGTGCGCTTACCGAACTGGTCACGCAGGCCCGATTCCAAGCGACGAGACAGACGCTCGTCGGCGATCTGCTTGAGGCCGGAAGTCGCGGTGTAGAAACGCTCTGCGTCCTTCACGCGCCACTTGGCGTAGGCATCGACCATCACGGCTTTCTTTTCCAGCGTAAGGAAGCGTTGTGTCGGTGCATCCAGCGTCATCAGGCGTGCGTCGAATTTACGCACCTGGTTAACGTAGGGCACTTTCACATGCAGGCCTGGCTGAACATCGGTCTGGACCACGCGACCGAACTGCAGCAACACCGCACGCTCGGTCTGAGCCACGATGTAGAAGCAGTTCCAGGCAGCGATCGCCACGACGACGCCGACAATAAGGGCGATCAGCGATTTATTGCTCATCAGCGACTCTCCCTGGTACGTGCTTGCTGTTGCTGCAGATCTGCTGCCGCACGCGCATTCGCTTCATTGCCGGTGGCTGCCGCACTGGTCACCGGAGTGCCGGTGTTGCGACCACTTTCGACCATCTTGTCCAGCGGCAGGTACAGCAGGTTGCTCTGGCCGTTCTTGTTGCCGGTCACGAGAACCTTGCTGGTGTTGCTGAAGACTTCCTGCATGGTGTCGAGGTACAGACGCTGGCGGGTGACTTCAGGAGCCTTGCGGTACTCGGCGACCAGCTTGGTGAAGCGATCGGCCTCACCCTTGGCGCGCGAGACGGTCTCGTCACGGTAGCCATTGGCATCCTCAAGGATGCGCTGGGCCTGACCACGAGCTTCCGGCACGACGCCGTTGGCATAGGTTTCGGCCTGGTTGCGCGAACGCTGCTCGTCTTCACGGGCACGGATCACGTCATCGAAGGCTTCCTGGACTTCACGCGGTGCCGCTGCGCTCTGCACGTTGACCTGGGTAACGGTGATACCGGTGCGATAGGTGTCCATGAAGCGTTGCAGACGCTCCTTGATCTCGCTAGCCATCAACTCACGACCTTCGGTCAGTACCTGGTCCATCGCGGTGGAACCCACCACATGGCGCAAGGCGCTGTCGGTCGCGTGCTGCAGGCTGATTTCCGGCTGATCGACGCTCAGCACGAAGTCCTGCAGGTTGCTGATCTTGTACTGCACGGTCAACGGCACTTCGACGATGTTCTCGTCTTCAGTCAGCATCTGGCCCTGCTTGGTGTAGGCACGCTCACGCGTGACGTTCTCCATGTACTTCTTGTCGATCGGCGGGAAGTAGATGTTCAGGCCCGGACCCACGGTTTCGTAGTACTTGCCGAAGCGCAGCACCACGGCCTGCTCCTGCTCGTCGACGACATAAACCGCGCTGTACAGCCAAACGGCGGCCAACACGACCAGACCGATGCCGAGCAGGCCGCCAAAGCCGCCACTCTTGCCCGGACCACCGCCGTCGTCGCCACCACGTTTCTTACCGCCACCGAACAAACCGTTCAGGCTTTCCTGCAGCTTTCGGAAGGCCTCGTCGAGATCCGGTGGCCCCTTGCGGTCGCCGTTGTTACGACGCTTGCCACCCCAAGGATCCTGATTATTCGAGTTGCCACCCGGCTCATTCCAAGCCATAGCGCTCTCCATCTGATAAAGCAAAGACGCACCCACGGCGCGCCGACCAATGCTACAGAATGCCTGTCACCACGGCACAACCGCTTTCCCAGGCTTTTATTGCAAAGTGTGTTGCTCGATGAATTCCATCGGCTGCAATCCCTCGCGGCTTACCAGTCGATTCAACTCGACCCGGGGCAAACGAACGGCCAGCAAACTGATGCCTTCTTCGTCGTGCTCTTCTTTCTGCACCGCACCGAGTTCGAAGAACTGCGCACGCAGTCGAGCGAATCGTTGCGGCAAGCGCAAGGTACCGACAAACAATTCACTGCCCAGTAACTCGGCAATGGCTTGCTCAAGCAATTCCAGACCACTGCCATCACGCGCCGAAAGCCAGACTCGTTGGGGCTTGCCGTTTTCGTCACGCTGGATTTGTGGCTCAACGCCTTCAAGCAAATCGAGTTTGTTATAGACCTCGAGGATCGGCAAGTCCTGAGCACCAATCTCGCCGAGCACCACCATTACCTGCTCGATCTGCAACATGCGATCTGGTTCGGCCGCATCGATCACGTGCAACAACAGATCGGAGTTGCTCGACTCTTCGAGGGTAGACCGAAATGCTTCGACCAGCTTGTGGGGCAAGTGGCGAATGAAACCCACAGTGTCCGCCAGGACAATCGGCCCCAGATCGTCTATATCCAGACGACGCAGCGTCGGGTCCAGCGTGGCAAACAATTGGTCAGCTGCGTAGACGTCGGATTTCGTCACGTTATTGAAGAGCGTGGATTTACCGGCGTTGGTGTACCCCACCAGGGACACGGTAGGAATATCCGCACGCGATCGGCCACGGCGCGACTGTTCTCGCTGGCTGCGCACTTTCTCCAGCCGACCCTTGATCTGCCGCAGGCGAACCCGCAGCAAACGGCGGTCGGTTTCCAGCTGGGTTTCACCCGGGCCACGCATACCGATACCGCCACCTTGGCGCTCAAGGTGAGTCCAACCACGAACCAGCCGGGTGCTCATGTGGTCAAGCTGGGCCAGTTCGACCTGGAGCTTGCCTTCATGGGTACGGGCGCGCTGGGCGAAAATATCGAGAATCAGACCGGTACGGTCGATCACGCGACACTCGAAAACACGTTCGAGGTTACGTTCCTGACTGGGTGTGAGGATGTGATTGAAAATCACCAGATCGGCCTGTTCGGCTTTGACCAGGTCGCGCAGTTCCTCGACCTTGCCACTGCCAATCAGGGTCTTGGCGGTTGGCCGATGACGCGGCACGTTGAAAAACGCGACGGTCTCGGCACCCGCCGAATTAGCCAATTCCTGAAACTCCTGCGGATCTTCGCGCGCCTCAGGGTCCTGTCCATCCAAGTGAACGAGGATTACTCGCTCACCACCACCGTGGCGCTCAAAGAACAAAGGAGACTCCTATCAGGCGTTACCTGGCTCAGCATCACCTGCTTCGGATTCGGTTGCGCTAGGCAGACGAATTGGACGAACCGGCACCACTGTAGAGATAGCGTGTTTGTAGACCATCTGGCTGACGGTGTTTTTCAGCAGGATAACGAACTGGTCGAAAGACTCGATCGTGCCTTGCAGCTTGATACCGTTGACCAGGTAGATGGACACCCCAACTTTCTCTTTACGTAAAGTATTCAAGTAAGGGTCTTGTAGCGAATGCCCTTTTGACATGTGCCGCACTCCTTTAAGGATTCAATATAAAAAATAGGTAATCAGATGGCTTTGGCCGCCACACCCCCAAGGATAGACGGCAATTGCAAGGACTCAGCTCAATATGGAGATGGTCCCAAGGTATTTCAAGGCGCGCGGCAGATTGTCGCAATCCAGACTGTCCAGCCAATGCAGATCAGTCCAACTGCGCAGCCAGGTGAACTGGCGTTTCGCCAATTGGCGCGTGGCAATGATTCCACGCTCCTGCATCTCGGCTGACGTCAGCTTGCCATCCAGGTAGTCCCAGACTTGGCGGTAGCCTACTGCACGTATAGACGGCAACCCGGCATGCAGGTCACCTCTATTACGCAGGGCTACGACCTCGTCAATGAATCCCTGTTCCAACATTAAAGTGAATCTTTGTTTAATTCGCTCATGCAGTACCTGGCGATTTGCCGGAGCAATGGCCAAGTTCGCGACAGTATAGGGCAATTGTTGCAGTCCCGAAGCGGCTGCTTCAGTACTTTGCACAGATTGTTGCAATCGTAGGGCGGTCATGCTTTGACCGCTGACACGATAAACTTCCAGTGCTCGACTCAATCGCTGGGGATCGTTCGGATGTATTCGCGCCGCGGACTCCGGATCGATCACCGCCAATTGTTCGTGCAAGGCTTGCCAGCCAAGGCGTGCAGCCTCTTCTTCGATTTGCGCGCGGACCTCGGGATCGGCGGCCGGCATATCTGCCAGGCCTTCAACCAAAGCCTTGTAATAGAGCATGGTGCCGCCCACCAGCAGCGGAATTTTTCCGCGCGCGGTGATATCGGCCATGGCTTCCAGGGCGTCACGGCGGAAATCCGCGGCCGAATAGCTCTCGGCCGGGTCGAGAATATCGATCAGGCGATGCGGGTATTGCGCCAGCAGCTCTTTGGAAGGCTTGGCGGTGCCGATGTCCATGCCACGGTAGACCAGCGCCGAATCGACACTGATCAACTCGCAAGGCAGGACCTTGGTGAGTTCGATAGCCAGGTCGGTCTTGCCGGCGGCGGTCGGGCCCATCAGGAAAATCGCAGGTGGGAACTGGCTCATCAACGACCGCGCAGGAACAGTTTGTCCAGATCGTCCAGGCCCAGCTGGGTCCAGGTCGGTCGGCCATGGTTGCATTGACCGCTGCGCTCGGTGTTTTCCATGTCACGCAGCAGACCGTTCATTTCCGGCAGAGCCAGGCGCCGATTCGCACGAACCGCGCCGTGGCAGGCCATGGTCCCGAGCAATTCGTTCAGGTGCGCTTGAATGCGGTCGCTGGTGCCGAACTCCATCAGATCCGCCAGGACGTCGGCGACCAGCCGGTTGGCTTCGGCCTGCTTGAGCAGTGCCGGAATCTGCCGGATCGCCAGGGTTTCCGGGCCCAGGCGTTGCAACTCAAAGCCCAGGCGCTGGAACCAGGCGACGTGCTCCTCGGCACAATCGGCTTCACGCTGACTGACGGCCAGGGACTCCGGCACCAGCAATGGCTGGCCGCTAAGGCCCTCACTGGCCATCGCCACCTTCAGACGCTCGTACATGATCCGCTCGTGGGCCGCATGCATGTCCACCAGCACCAGGCCCTGGGCGTTTTCCGAAAGAATGTAGATGCCCTTGAGTTGTGCCAGCGCATAACCCAGCGGCGGGATGTCGTCCTGCCCGGCCGGCAGCGCGACGGCATTGGCCTCGGGCAGCGGCGCAAAAAAATCGCGATAGGCGGCCTGTGCTTCGGCGACAGGCACACCGGACTGCGGTCGCGGCGTGTATTGATACTGATAACCCGCGCCAGCTCCCGAACCCGCCGGTGCATTGAACGACGGCTGAGCCTGGGGCTGTTCCAGCAGCGCATTGGCGGCCAGGCGCATTTCTCCCTGGGGCCCAAATTCACCGGCTTCGAGGCCGGTAGGCCGGACGATGGCCGTGGCAACCGGTGCCGCCAGTTGATCGTCGGGGCGCACATCGCCCAAGGCGCGGTGCAAGGTGCCGTAGAGGAAATCGTGAACCATGCGCCCCTCACGGAAGCGCACTTCGTGCTTGGTCGGGTGCACGTTGACGTCGACACCGGTCGGATCGACTTCGAAAAACAGCACGAAGGTCGGGTGCCGACCGTTGAACAGCACGTCGCGATAGGCCTGGCGCACCGCGTGGGCCACCAGTTTGTCGCGCACGGCACGGCCATTGACGAAGAAATACTGCAAGTCGGCCTGGCTGCGGTTGAAGGTCGGCAGGCCGACCCAGCCCCATAGATGCAGGCCGTTGCGCTCGATTTCGATTGGCAGTGCCTGCTCCAGGAAACCCGGCCCGCAGATCGCCGCCACGCGCCGGGCACGGGCCGCATCATCATGGGCCTCGTGCAGGCTGAGGATGGTCTTGCCATTGTGGCGCAGATGGAACGCCACATCGAAGCGCGCCAGGGCCAGGCGCCTGATCACTTCTTGCAGGTGATCGAATTCGGTTTTTTCGGTTTTGAGAAACTTGCGCCGCGCCGGCGTGTTGAAAAACAAGTCGCGCACTTCAACCGAAGTGCCCACCGGGTGGGCCGCAGGCTGCACACGGGGCGCCATGTCACGACCCTCGGTCTCGACCTGCCAGGCCTGATCGGCGTCGCGGGTTCGGGAGGTCAGGGTCAGGCGCGCGACGGAACTGATCGATGCCAGGGCCTCGCCGCGAAACCCCAGGCTCATGACCTGTTCGAGGTCTTCCAGGTTACGGATCTTGCTGGTGGCGTGACGGGCCAGGGCCAGCGGCAGGTCATCGGCGGAAATGCCGCTGCCATCGTCGCGCACCCGCAGCAGCTTGACGCCGCCCTGCTCCACATCGACGTCGATGCGTTTGGCGCCGGAGTCGAGGCTGTTTTCCAGCAGCTCCTTGATCACCGAAGCCGGGCGCTCGACCACCTCACCCGCGGCAATCTGGTTCGCCAGTCGCGGGCTGAGCAGCTCGATTCGAGCGCCGCTGTTCACAACCTGATTCATTCTTTGGCCGCCAGTTCAGTGCCCGGAATCGTCAGGTGCTGACCGATCTTGAGTTCATCGCTCGACAGGTTGTTGGCGCTGCGCAGGGTCGCGGGCGATACCTGATAGCGCACGGCGATCATCGCCAGGGTCTCGCCCGGGTTGACGCGGTGGTCACGCGGCCCCTGCACAATCTTGCCGGAATCGCGCAGCCAGGCAATGTAAGTGCCCGGCGGCGGGTTCTGCTGGAAGAACTGGCGCACGCCACTGCTGATCGAACGCGCCAGCGCCTGCTGGTGGCTCGACGCCGCAAGCTTCGAGGCTTCGTTGGCGTTGGAGATGAACCCGGTTTCCACCAGGATCGACGGAATATCCGGCGACTTCAGCACCATGAACCCGGCTTGCTCAACCCGTTGCTTGTGCAACGGTGTCACCCGGCCAATGTTGCTCAAAACTTTCTGGCCGACATTCAGGCTGGAGGTCAGGGATGCCGTCATCGACAAATCGAGCAATACGCCAGCGAGCATGCGGTCCTTGTCATCGAGGCTGACGTTGCCGGCACCACCGATCAAGTCGGAACGGTTTTCGCTGTCGGCCAGCCAGCGGGCGGTCTCGGAAGTCGCGCCGCGATCGGACAGGGCAAACACCGAGGCACCGAACGCGGCAGCGGAGGGTGCGGCGTCGGCGTGGATCGAGACGAACAGGTCGGCGCCTTTCTTGCGGGCGATTTCAGTACGGCCGCGCAACGGAATGAAGTAGTCGCCGGTACGGGTCAGTTCGGCGCGGAAGCCTTTCATACCGCTGACCTGCCGTTGCAGTTCACGGGCGATGGCCAGTACCACGTCTTTTTCCCGTTGACCGCGGGAGCCCGAGGCACCCGGGTCTTCGCCGCCGTGACCGGCGTCGATTACCACAATGATGTCGCGTTTGCCGGCCGGAGCCGGCGGCAGCTTGATCGCCGGTTCCACAGGCGAGACCGGCACGGCGGGCACCGTGGCGACCGACGGTGTCGGTGCTGGAGGAGGCGCGGCGTCTGCGGCGTTATCGAACAGATCGACCACCAACCGGTTGCCGTACTGGGCGTTCGGCGCCAGGGAGAAGCTTTTCGGCGTCACGGCCTTTTTCAGGTCGATGACCACCCGCAGGTCGGTCGGTGTGCGTTGGGCCGAGCGCATGGCGGTAATCGGGGTGTTCGAGGTGTTGACGTTGAGCGGCGCACCGAGGGTCGCGCCATTGATGTCGATGACCAGGCGATCCGGAGCCGTCAGGGTAAAGACGCTGTGTTGCACCGGGCCAGTCAGGTCAAACACCAGTCGAGTGTTGTCCGGTGCCCGCCACAGACGAACACTGTTGACCTTCGAATCGGCCACAGCGTCGACGGTCACCGCCAAAAACAACACCCCTACGGCAGCCACCAACGCGCGAAAGCGCATACCTAACCCCATCATCTATTTGGATTCCAATGCCAAAGCGGCACACCAGGCCTCGCCACGCGAGCCCTGGGATAAAATTTTCAGCGAACGCCCGCTGTCTTGCGGGCTAATGGTAATGGTCAGGTCAGGCTTTGGCAAAAAGCCTGCACCTTTATCGGGCCATTCGATCAGACACAGGGCATCGTCTTCGAAGTAGTCGCGGATACCGAGGAACTCTAGCTCTTCCGGATCGACCAGACGGTACAAATCGAAATGGAAGGCGCGAATGTCGCCGATCTCGTAAGGCTCGACCAGGGTGAAGGTCGGGCTTTTGACTGCCCCGACATGCCCCAGACCGCGGATGATGCCTCGGGACAACGTGGTTTTGCCCATCCCCAGGTTGCCCTCAAGGAAAATCAGGCCATGGCCTTGGGTGATTCGGGCAATGCGTGCGCCAAAGTCGCTCATGGCCTGCTCATCAGCCAGGTACAGGGTTACTTCAGACACGGTGCTTGCTCCTCCAACAACTGACGAATGGCTGGAATCAGATCACTGGCCGCCAGCCCACGGCCGAATTTTCCTTGTTGCTCGCCGGCATTGGCGTGCAACCAGACCGCCAGGCATGCTGCGTCGAATGGCTCCATGCCCTGGGCCAGCAATGCGCCGACCAGACCGGCCAATACATCGCCCAAACCGGCGGTGGCCATGGCCGGGTGCCCCTGACGACACAGCGCCAGACGCCCATCGGGATGAGCGATCAGGCTGCCGGCACCTTTCAGTACGACGACAGCTGTATATTTTTTACTCAAGGCATGGGCTGCGGCGGGACGGTCAGACTGAACGTCGGCAGTGCTCACCCCAAGCAAACGTGCCGCTTCGCCCGGATGCGGAGTGATCACGCAATTGCCGGGCAAACTCACACGCTCCTCGGCCAACATGTTCAGCGCATCGGCGTCCCAGACTTGCGGCAGCGGTGCATTGGCAGCGGCCGACAACAAGCTGCGCCCCCAGCCAGCCTGGCCCAGCCCCGGACCGACAACCAACACAGAAACTTTTTGAAGCAAACCCATCAACTGATTGGCCGACGAAGTGCCCAGCACCATCGCCTCGGGGATCCGCGCCAGCGCGGCGCACACGTGTTCGCTGCGAGTCGCCACCGACACCATGCCCGCCCCGCTACGCAGCGCACTTTGCGCGCTCAGCAGAATCGCGCCACCCAACCCACGGTCGCCACCGATCAGCAACACATGGCCGAACTTACCTTTATGGGAAGCCTGTGCCCGCGCCGTTGGACGCTGCAGGTTAGCAGCGGTCAGGCGACGGGCGGCGAAAGCAGCGCCCTCTATCAGCTGTGGGTCAGCGTGCAAGTCGTTGAACAGCAGTTCACCGACCACATTGGCCGCCTCGCCGGTGAACAACCCCACCTTCAAGCCAATGAACGTGACCGTCAGGTCGGCATGCACGGCATGACCAAGGATGCGGCCCGTATCCGCGCACAATCCTGACGGAATATCCACCGCCGCAACCGGCAGCCCGCTGGCATTGATCGCGGCGATGGCGCTGGTATACGGCTCACGGACATCGCCGCTCAAACCGGTGCCAAGCAAAGCATCCAGCACAATGCCGCGCAATCCGGATTGTGCCGTCCAGGGCTCGATGACCACTTTTTCAGACACCGCCTCGGCATGGGCCAACGCCGCATCACCCTGCAAGCGCTGCGGTTCCCCTACCGCCAGCACCCGCACCGACCAACCGGCACGCTGGGCCAATACGGCCACCAGATACCCGTCCCCGGCGTTGTTGCCATGTCCGGCCAGTACGCTCAGTTCGTTCGCTGTCGGCCATTGCCGCACCAGCGCCCGCCACGTCGCTCGCGCCGCGCGCTGCATCAATTCGAAGCCCGCTGTGCCGGCGGCAATTAGGCTCGCGTCGAGTGCTCGTACCTGGGCGGCGCTATACAGCGCGTCGGGTAATTCATCTTTAGTGTGCGGCATGCGTCTTCGGGCTCCGATGTCTGGCAGAATTATACGCACCTCAGCTCCGGTTTCTCTCGTCTCATGCCCGCTATTACCACAGACCTGCCTGCTCTCGCCCAATCCATCAAGGACTGGGGTCGCGAGCTGGGCTTCCAGCAAGTCGGCATCAGCGGCCTCGACCTGGCCGAGCATGAGCAGCACCTGGAACGCTGGCTCGAAGCCGGCTACCACGGCGAAATGGACTACATGGGCGCCCACGGCAGCAAACGCTCGCACCCGGAAGAGCTGGTGCCGGGTACGTTGCGCGTGGTTTCGCTGCGCATGGACTACCTGGCCGGCGACACCCAAATGGCGAAAGTGTTGGCCCAACCGGAAAAAGCCTACGTCTCCCGTTATGCTCTGGGCCGTGATTACCACAAGCTGATCCGCAAACGCGTGCAACAACTGGCGGAAAAAATTCAGGCCGAGATCGGCCCGTTCGGCTTTCGTGCCTTCGTCGACAGCGCGCCGGTGCTGGAAAAAGCCATCGCCGAACAGGCGGGTCTTGGATGGATCGGCAAAAATACCCTGGTCTTGAATCGCAAGGCAGGCAGCTATTTCTTCCTCGCCGAACTGTTCGTCGACTTGCCGCTGCCGGTCGACCCGCCCCACGCCACCGAACACTGCGGGCGGTGCAGCGCCTGCCTCGACATCTGCCCAACCAACGCCTTCGTCGGCCCCTATGTGCTGGATGCCCGACGCTGCATTTCCTACCTGACCATCGAACTCAAAGGCGCGATCCCTGAAGACTTGCGGCCGCTGATCGGCAACCGGGTGTTCGGTTGCGATGACTGCCAGATCGTCTGCCCATGGAACCGCTTCGCCCGCCCGTCCGGTGAAAGCGACTTCAAGCCGCGGCACAATCTGGACAATGCCGGGCTGGCGGAACTGTTCATGTGGGATGAAGAGAAATTTCTCAGCAGCACCGAAGGCTCGCCGCTGCGCCGGACCGGTTACGAAAACTGGTTGCGCAACCTGGCGGTGGGGCTGGGGAATGCGCCTTCAACGATCCCGGTGCTGGAGGCGCTGAAGGCGCGACGGGAGTATCCGTCGGAGTTGGTCAGGGAGCATGTGGAGTGGGCGCTACGCCAGCATGCCGAGCGGCAGGCAACGCCGCTGTAACCTGCGCCAATGTAAACAAATCAGGGATGCCCGCCGATTTGCAGGATCTGCACTTCGTGGCTTCTGTCGTGGATCGCGAACGAAACACGGTCCTTGCCTCCGATGCGCACCGTCCATTGATTATTGGCGCCACTCAGTTTCTTGAAAAACGGGTCATCCATCAGCTCGGCCGCCTGCTTGGGATGAAGCCCCTGATCCAGACCGCCTTTGAACTTCTCCCATTCGCCCCGGTAGGCCGGCTTCAGGTCTGACGGGATTGACTCGTCACCAATACCGGTTCGCGTCCACCGCGTCGGGGTACTCGGACCGCTTTCACCGGCCTGGGCTGCCTTCGCGGCCTTTTTGGCCCCCTTGCCCTTGACGATGCCCGAGGCTTTTTTGGCCTTTCCCATCCCGCTGGCCATCGCCTTGGCCGCCGCTTTTGGATCGCTGCTCAGCCCCGACTTGTAGGCCCCGGCCAGCCTGTTGCCTGCCTTGACCGCACTTCGACCCAAGGCACCTACCCCGCAGGCTGCGGACAACCCGCCCGTGACCAGACTCGCCCAGCCCAGTGCGTCACCAACACCAGAATCCGGCGCAAGTTCATCCACGACAATCCCGGAAATTGCTAACGCGGTCGATGTGGCTGCGAGCGATATGCTCAACAATGCCAAGGGCGTGGCCGCGCCCAGGGTGACAACACTGAGAGCCAAGCCGGCAACGGACAAGGCGATGCCAAGCAACGATTGCCAAATGTGCCCGGTCGGGTCTACTCGGTTAATCGGGTCGCCCGCGCAGTAGGCATAGGGGTTCAAGCCACCGGTGCCGAAGGGACTCAGGTTGTCCGGGCTGATAAATCGCATCAGCGCCGGGCTGTAGGCCCGATAGCCATTACCCAGCAGATACAAACCGGTCTGCGGATCGAGTGATTCGCCGGCGAAACGCAACAGGCTGAACAGCCCGCCTTCCGCCGGACGATGTCCATAAGGGCTGTAGGCCAAATGGCGACTCTGTCCAGCCAGAAGCTCGGTCAGCGTGGTCTGTTGCTGATCGATACCCAGCAAGCGAACGCCGGCAGCGTCGCCCTTGCGGTCCTGGCCCAGCAAAATGTCGTCCTGACGCAATGAAGTGCTGGCGTCCGGACCACAGATTTCGTTGATCGCCCGCCCGGCCCGGTAGAAACGCTGGATCGCCGTGCCTGACGGCTGCGACAGTTCCGCCAATTGATCCCGCGCATCGTAGTGATAGCTGCGTACCACCACCCCGACGGCACCCGCCACCTGAGTCAGGCGCCCTAACGCATCGTAAGTCAGCCGACGCGCTTGTTCGTCGACGATCAAGTGACCGTTGGCGTCGTACTGCAACACGACGGGCGCCGGGTAATCCGCATGACTGTTGCGAATGCCCGTCAATTGGGTCGGATCACTGGCGCTGAATTCGAACAACGCGAGATTGCGGCCACCGGGAAATTCGGTTTCCAGGGACACGATGTTGTCGAAGGCGTCGAACACATAGCGCTGCCGGATGATTTCTTTGCCCTGGGCGTCCAGCGGTCGTTGTGTGCCCGTACAGGAATAGTTGCCAAGCCGGCCGCGCGAGTCGTAGGAGAACTGCTCGCTGCGCACGACTTCATCTCCCTGCTTCAGGGTCTTTTGCGCCAGCTTCCCCGCCAGGGTGTAGCTCGACGACAGGGTCCGCGTAATGCCACCACTCACTTCGAATGTGCGCGTGACTTCACGCCCCAGATCATCGTAGATCAACCGGGTCACCATCGAACCCTGGCCATCGGTTGCTCGTGCATCAACGGTCGACAGTTGCCCCAGTGCGTTGTAGGCAAACGTGGCTTTGAGCGCAGGCTGCGCAAAGGATTTCGGGCGCCCTTGTTCGTCGTATTCAGTCTTGTGTTCCTCACCCAGCACATCGGTGCAACTGAGCGGCCGACCGAGCAGCGTATACGTGTAGGAGAGGCTCTTCTCGACCGCCTCCACCTTCAAGGTCTCACGCTTGAGACGCCCGGACCGGTAGTACTCCAGTCGGGTTTCGCGCTGTTGCTCGACGCACTTGGTCAATTCGCCGAGTCGCGGGTGATACTCGTAACGGGCCAACAGACCGGTCGCCTTGCGCTCCTTCACGCGGCCACCCAAGTGGTGCTCATATTGAAACTCGATCCGCTCGCCGCTGGGCATCTGCTTCCAGGCTGGCTGGCTGAAACCGGCCTCGTATCCGGCATCGGTCGTCCGGCCGCCACAACGGCTCTGAACCAGGCGCCCAAGTCCGTCAAAACGTTGTTGCCCCAGACTGCGACCGGCCAGCGTGACCTCAATGGGCAAGGGCTCATCACTATGAGCGGCATATTCAGTCTGCACCACATGAGCATCGGGTAGAACGCTGCGGGTCAGGCGATTGAAGACGTCATACTCGAAAGTCGTCCGGTTGCCGACCGGGTCGGTCTGCCCGACACTGCGGCCCAGTCCGTCGTACTCATACTGATGCTTGCCCTGGCGTTGCCCACCGGTATCGAACAGCTCAACGCTGTCGGGTTTTCCGAATGCATTGTAGGTGGTGACCGACTTGCCCATGCCCTCCTGCCATTTCGCCTCCTGCCTGCTGACCGGATCATAATCGCAATGTTCCTGGCGACCATCGGGGTGGACTGTGGTTTTGAGTTGCCCCCAGTCATCGAAATCGAAATGAGTGTTGAGCATTCGCGTCTGCCCCGGCCACCAGTCGGTCAGCGTTTCGTCAGTCAATTGTCCTAGCCTGTCGTAGCGCGTGGCATAAACCTGGCGAAACTCACCCAGTGTTGATTGATCGGCATCCTGCTCATCGATCGAGATCACCCGGCCAAGACCGTCGAAGCAGGTCTTTTGCTGTACGCCGTTGACATCCGTCGTCAGCGTCGCCGCCGGCACATTACCAATGCTCGGCAGTTGATATTGCGTACTGCGCGTCACCGCGAAGGCCGATGTGGAAGCGACCGTTTCACTCAGCACGCGACCGAGGCCGTCGTAGGTGTATTCGACTTGCCCTTCGTCTTCGCTTTGCTCCGCCAACTTCAAGCCGTTGAGTGTCGAATACGTCAGGGTCGATGTTTTGCGGGCGCCATCAAAACTGGTCTCAATGGTTTTCAGGTCGAGCGAGACATCGTTGAAGGTGTAGTAAAACTCGGTTTCATTGGCCATACCGTTACGGGTGGTGGTCTGTTTTTTCAGCAGACCGTGACGCAGGGTGTCCGTTGGCTGATCGACATACATCAGGTCGACCTGTGAACACCGGAGGTCACCGGCCGTCGCCTGCTCATAAAGCACTTTCTGCTCAAGGACTACATCGTGACCGGCCTGCCCGGCCTGCCCGAGCGAACGGTAGCGAAAGCGAACCAGCATAGTCGCGGCATCGGCAAAACCTGATGCGGGGAGCACGGTTCTTTGCTTTTCAAAACGCACAAAACCCAAAGGATCAGCAGGGCAACCGTCAGCACCCGCCGCCGGATAAAACTCCGAAAGGGTGACAACGCCGTTCGCTTCCACCTGTTTGAGCAGGTTGCCCCAGGCGTCAAACTCGGTCTTGATCACTTCTTCGCGAGAGGCCCCGGTCTTGCGATTGTCATAGCGCAGCGTCCGGGCCTTGGGCATCCGAAACTGCGCCGGCTGCCGATCGAAGCTCTTGCCGGGCTCAAGGTGGTACTCAATCGATTGGGACGTCAGCTTCTGATTGCAGGTCCTCACTTGCGCGACCAGCAGATGGTATTTGTTGTAGGTTCGCTTGATGGAACGGTGCACCACGGGCCCCCTCATCAACGTTTCGGTTGAGGCATAGTGGTAATCCGACGAGCTCTGGTAAAGCGTATCGCCGTCTTTGGACCAGCGGATATCCGGGTCATCAAAGCCCAGGAAATTCTGTCGCGAGTAGGTGTAGTTCGTCGTGATTGCAGGCTGCTTTTGCCCGGGGAACACCGTGTGTGAAATCACATAGGGAATGGCGGGGACCGGCGCTCCCGGAGGAAAGCGATGGCCGTCACTCTGGTAGCGAATCAACTCACGGGCGCCCAATGGCGAGGTCATTTGTGTCAGGCACTCGAGCCCCTTGATGGTCTCGTAGGTCATCGACCAGAGCCCACCGTCCGGCAAACGAATGGTGGACACTGCATCGTTAGCCAACTTCAGTACAAAGGTCGCTTCGCATGGAGTACCGGGATTCTGGGTCAGTCTCACCTGCCCTGCGGTGCGGGTGATGCTCAGCAACGTCCGATGTTCGTCTCGCACCGCCGCGAGGACCGGCTCACCATTGATCGCCGTGTAATCGAGCAGGATCGCCGTACCATTGGCGGCAACGATCTTCATTGGCACCGCCAGATCGCTGTCGCCATAAACACGCAACTGCTCACGCAAACCACTCTTGTGCACAACGTCAAAGCGCCCTGGACCGGAGCGCTGAACTTTGAGCGTCTCCAGCTTCAACTCATCAAACACCAGTTGCGTTGATGTCTGCCGCGCCTTGTAACGCTCCCCCGCCGACAGCGTGAACATGCCACTGACGATGTCGTAACGGGTCAATGCCAGGGACCAGCCCCGCCCCAAACCGTCATCGCCGCCATTGAGCGGGCTATAGAAAAGCCTGACCGGCAAGGATGGGCCGTTCATGACTCCGGAGGTCAACTCGCCCAGCGTCAGAGAACAGGTATAGATACCCGTACGGGGATCGACTCCCCCGGCCAGAAAACCTTCAAAGTTGAATGCCGCAGAATGAAAATTCTCCTGTTTTAAAGCAGCCATTTGAACTCCTTTCAAATGTCATGTGCGAATGGTTCTTCATAAAGCTGAAAAACCGCCGAAACCTCGACTCAACCTCTAACCAACAAAAACTCATTGCTTTGAATATCAACAACCAATGACAGATGATGAGTGTTGCCAAACTCATCCAACGCGGTAAAAAAGAAAGGCTCCAGCCTCAGCTCTTCACGACTGAATTTATACACCGGAGGAATACCTTTAAAAGCAACCAGTTCTCCGACGCGTTGAATAACAGGCAACCTGACACCGACAACATCAACTTCTGCTGCTCGTACGGGAAGCATTATCCCCGTAAAAGACCTTGAGCCCCGAAGCGATGTAAGCATGCCTGTGTAGCAAAACTTGACCGGCCATCGGCCCGACTCACCGTACTGATGAGTATCCCAATCAATCAGCTTTACTTGTTGCCCGCCCAAGTACAGGCCAAGGTCATAACGGAACAACCGGACACCATTCCATGCACCGAAGATTTCATGCGACCTCCAGGAAAACAGTTCATGACTGTATTCCGGACTCCGCTCAGCACTAACGACAATGCTTTCATTATTCATTGTACCGTCAGGGTTCACCGTATTGTTGCTTCTATAGACCTTGCCCTGCACCGTCACCTCAGCCGCAATATGCAATTGCCCTATCTCTGAAGATGACACCCAGAACTCAAGCGGGGTGCCCGTAGTTCCGCCAGTCCCTCCAGTGGCTGGAGTCGTTCCCGGCATGTCATGGGCATATCTGTTCTCCAGTACACTTACGCTCCAGCCTGGCACTGGCACGCCTGCATAGGCGTCCTGTGCCAACGGCTGGCCGTCATGAAACCGAATCAGCCGTGTACTGATCAAGTCCGGAAAATACTGCAAGGGCACCGGCGCACCGGACTGGTTGACCGCGACGACAAATACCAAGATCCGGACTTGCATCCTGCCGTTGGCAAAAATTCTTTTAGACTCGACTCCGGGAGCGTCGAATCTTACTTTCAGGCTCGATATCGTAATTTCATCCTGGGTCGAATAACCCGCCACTGTTGGTTTTTTCATATCGTTCATAAGTCAGCCTCATTATTTATCAACGTCATTTAATTCAGACCCTGGCATTAACAAAAAACCCAGAACCCGCATTACGCTGACAACCAATAGCAAACAGCCTGCGTCATTTCAACCGACTAAAATGAACGACCTAAACACCTACAGAAGACAAAACCAGACACTGAACTACAGGTTATTTCCAAAACCAAAAACATTGTTTCCATGCATCTTTAGCTACCCAAATAAACATCAAACAACAATATTCAATTTTCCTCATCGGACACCTCACTGGGACTACCCACCCCACTATCATCAACCTCGGAATCACTCGATGATTCACTTTCACTAAAACCCTCAACTCCATCATCAACCTGAATCAATAGTTTTCTGTCGAGACTGGAGTTTTCATCATATGCAGCAATACGAATTTTGCTCGACTCACTCAATGGGTTGTCAGCAAAGTTGTATTCGACCTCGCGCACGTCTTCGACCTCGAACAATTCGTCCGGCAGTTCCACGATTTGATTGCCGCTCAAGTCGGCATAGCGCAGTTTTTCCAGGTCAAACAACCCTTCAGGGACTACCGTCAACTCCGTTGATCTGAGTCGCAACTCCTCCAGCCCCTTCATGTGCCCCACATGCAGCGTCACCCCCAACGGGTTGTTGTCCAGGTCAAGCCGTTCAAGTCGCTCCATGTGCGCCAGACCGTCCACGGACGCCTCGTCCAAACGCAGATGGCAACCTTCGAGACTCAGGCTGACCAATTCGCGCATACGCAAGGCTGCACCTGGAAACCTGTCCAGTCGCAAACCTTTGAGGGCCAGAAACCTCAGGTTGGGGAAATTTTCGAGGAAATCGCCCATGAGCAGATACGGACTGTCATTGATCAGCAGGAACTCGGAAACATGGCTGAAGTCGGCCGTCACCTTCGGTAGCTCGCCGAGCATATCCAGCCTGGAATAAAACCGGCCGGTATCAAAACGATTGTGATCAGTGAGCTGCCGACGCCAACTCGCCTGCACGGTCTGAGCAAACAGCGTCCGGCGCTGGCGCTGCACGGCGACCTCTCCGGCATTCAGGGATGTCCCGGTCAGCGGGTGAACGGCAGGGACATCCGCGGCCCAGGTCTCCAGGTCATTGACCAATGTAAGGAGTTCACCTTCCAGGCGAGCCACCGCCCCTGATGGATCGCCGGACAGGTGCTCTCGACGCATGATGTCGAGTTGCTCTTCGTCAAGCGTTGGAAACAGCCTTCGAAGACGCTGGGTGATTGACCCGGCCTCCGCTGGAGGACTATCGCCACCGCCCAGCAGATAACCGGTACGACCGATAGCCAGCCGCATGGGAGAGCGACTGCCAGGCTCCAGTGGTGGCTGCCCAAACAGTGCCCTCACTTCAGGGCGAGGCAGCAAGGGAAGACGCCTGAGCGCTTGTTCGAGATCGCGGCCCTGACCTACATGCGGCAGGTCCAGAGCATCGCGCCATGTCTGCGGAAGTGCATGCTGGATCGCGCCAAAAAGATCGTCGGGGCCGTGCAGTAGCTCGCCCCGCTCATCATGGGCCTCATATAGCCCACCCCGCCTGACCAACACTTTACGAATCGGCGTGTCGACCGCCCCAATACTGTCCAGCAGCAAGCCTTCGAAGTGCCCGTCACGCACCTCCAGGCGAATATCGGCTTTCCAGCCTTCCAGGGACTCGAGCATGTGCAAAGCCAGTCTGTCGGTGTCTGCGCTGGATAACGCATGCAGGTAAAGCCCTTCACAGGCGCGGTTAAGCCGTAACTCGCGCAAGTAAAACAACGCCTCATGCGCTATGCGCCGAGGCATTCCCGGCCTGTTCAGCAGGTGCAGTCGTTCGGCGGCGCTGGCTTCACGCCATAGCTCTTGAGCAATGGTTCGAGGCAGATCCGGAAAAATCCGGCGCATCTGCTGAGTATCCATATCCGCCGCCGACTCGAACACCTCTTCCATAAACGTGAACAGCGACGTTCGGAATTCCTCTGTCCATCGAGCCATCCTCTTACGCAGCAACGTGGCTCGAACATGCCGCGCTGGTAGCGGGTCGTCCGGTGCCGGGCTCAAACCCAGAAGATGTTTCTGCTCGCGCTCGTCAAGGACGTCCCACAAGGCTTCCAATAGATGGCCATCGCCTGACTGACCTTCGGGCAGACTGACCTGCTGCATCTGCAACAAACGTTTTTGCAGTTGAACTTCAGCCTTGGCATGGATGTCCGGATCAGAGCTGAGCATTTGCTCTCGAAAAACCTGAATGCGCTGATCGAGTTTGAACCGTCGGATCGTATCTTCCAGCAAGGCTGGTGGGCGATGTGCGTGAACATGCAAGTGCCGCAACATGGCTTCGTCGATACCGCTGACCGTCAGGATGCGTCGCGCCGTCTCGTCGGAGAATTCCGCAACCGAGTGCCCCAGGCGCCGGAACAGTTGTGCACCTTGCCACTCCATTGGGCGCTCGACTTCATGGGCCCAGGCGCCTTCGCCGTTGTGGGTCAGGCGCGGCCGATAGGCGTTCGGCCGCTCCGGGTGGAGCACGTGGTAGGCGCTGCTGTCAGGGTCGACAGCCACTTCATAGGTGCGACTTTCAAGCGTGAGGAAAGTCTTGCCAGCGTGATGCTCAAGCCCCAGTTCGTCTGTAGCACCTCCCGTCGGTAGCGAGAGAGGTTGCTCATAAGGCTTGAGGTCGGGACTCCACAAACGAGTGCGGCTGTCGTGCAGTATCACCGGTTTGAGCCCCTCGACAAATGCCGATGGCTTGACCGCCAGAACCCTGCCAACCACGGCCGCCGCCGTTCCGAAGGCCGCAAGCTGCGCCAGATTTTCGGCAATGCCCAGCAGATGATCGGCCGCCTCGGCGACCTGTCCCTCGGCCCAATCGAGAATGCCGGTGAAGGTCTCGTCCAACAGTTGATAGGCTGTGTAGGCCAACATCAACTCGCCCGCGAAAGGCACGAACGGCATGACTACCAGGGTGGCGACCTGAAGGATGATGGATGCCACCCTCTGCACACTGTCCCAAAACGCCCAGCGAGACTGGCGGTCTTCGTCCGCCGTGGGCACAGCGATGGTGCGTGCATCGTTGAGGATTTTGTTGAGCGCGCCCTGGTACAGCCATTGCCACGGGTCACTCTGAACCTTATGCACGTGAAATCGCAGTACGGGTTTATCAATTGGCGTATTGCGCCAGGCAGGTCGTGGGTCTGCTGGTTGCGGGGGATGCCACTTCACAGCGTTCAATTGCTGGTCGAGCGCGGCAAAAAATGCCCCGCGCTGCTCATGGGCGATAAACCGGGCAAAAAACCTTTGGTAGGCCGGTGAGCGCAGTTGCTCTGTCAATACTGCCTTGAACGCCAGCGTCGACGGATACTCCTTGATCGGGTGCTGTGGATCATCGGGTATGTACACCAAAAGCGGCTCAACCCTGGAAGAACGCTCCAGATCACCCGCCAACAGCATGATCCCGGTCAGCCGGGCCGTCATGATCTGCAATTGATAACAATGCATGGCCGGGCTGCGCACGCCATCAAGCAGGCGCAGCAGCAAGGCCTGTGAATCCGCGCCGATATCCCCTTTCATCCGCGCCAATAACACAGCCGCTCTGAACGCGTCCTTTTGACTGGTTTTGACTCTGTATTCAAGGCCGGCTTTGGCTACCGCATCCTTCGGTAATAATATGGCTTCCATTTGCTGTGAGTACTGGCCACCGATATCCAGATCACGACAAATCGAAATAAAAGCATCAATACCTATTCGCTCATTAATCGACAGAATATTGAAGTGGCCACGAGTATCGGGCTCGCTGATAAAACAGGAAGCACTGTCAAAGTAATTCGCCGCCGATTCTTTCATTTCGAAGTTATGCAGAGCGGCATCAAGCAGGGAAAGGGTTTTAACTTGATACCCCTTCACAATGCCCGTTGGCAGGTAGAGTCGCAGAAACGTTCGGGAGACATCCAGCTCAACACCAAAACGATCTTTCAATGCCTTCTGGAGCAAAGGCTCGGCAAACCGACGGACATCGGCAAGCGGCTCGAACACTCTATCCAGCCTGGACTGCGACAACCAGGCAGTCTTGATAGCTTGAGCCAGGGTGGCGTGAGAGGCCTCTGATGCGGTTCTGTACCAATCAGCAACGGCGACAGGCGCTCGACGCAGCGCCAAGCGTCTGTGAGCTGATGCCTGGATTAGCCAGTCCGGGATTTTTTCTTCGATGAGTCGATTACGACTATTACCAGTGCAACTCTCTGAACATGCATCAACCATTACAAGTAGCCTATAAACTGAAATGAAAAATCAGTTTATAAAAAGTAATAGTTCATAAAGTGTTAAATAATTACCGCACATTTTCTTGAAGCAGTAAGAGTCACAACACTCACTGCTCGTCGTTATAAACAAACTTTGGCATTTCCCAGTGAAAGCGGATCGCCAGCAAGCGCAGCAAAAATCCACCGAACAGGGTGATCAGAATCGATTGTTCACCGGGTAATTGCAGGTAGATACACAGCATGTAACACCATGCCGCCGCAAACGAAACGCTGGCATAGAGCTCACGCCGGAAGATCAGCGGAATATCGTTGCAGAAAATGTCCCGCAGGATGCCGCCGAAGACGCCGGTGATCACGCCACTGACGGAGGCGACCAACATGCCATGGCCCATTTCCAGGGCGGTGATGCAGCCGATCAGGGTGAACGCCACCAGGCCCATGGCATCGAGCACCAGGAACAGAGAACGCAGATGCCGCATCCAGCGCGCCGTGAACACCGTGATCATGGCGGCAGCCGTGGTCAGCACCAGGTATTCCGGGTGTTTGACCCAGGTCAGCGGGTAGTGCCCGAGCAGCACATCGCGCACCGACCCGCCACCCAGCGCCGTGACGCAAGCGATCAGCACCACACCAAACCAGTCCATGCCACGACGGCCGGCAGACAGGGCTCCGGTCATGGCTTCGGTGGTGATGGCAATCAGATAGAGCATCAGCAGCATAGTGGCGGTCCTTGCAGAAAGGCGCGCAGTCTACTGACTTCGCTGGAGCACCAAAAGAGGGCAGACACACCCTGTGGCGAGGGAGCTTGCTCCCGTCCGGCTGCGAAGCAGTCGTAAACCAGCACGCGCGGCTTGCCTGATAGAACACGCTGGCTGGTTTAGGGCCGCTGCGCGCCCCAACGGGGGCAAGCCCCCTCGCCACAGAAGCCCTCGCCGGGCATCTTCAAGCCTTGATGAAATGCTTGCGGTAGTGCTGCAACTCAGCGATGGATTCACGGATATCGTCGAGCGCCAGGTGGGTGCTGCCCTTCTTGAAGCTGTCACGCACGTCCGGTGCCCAGCGCGCAGCCAACTCTTTGAGCGTGGACACGTCGAGGTTACGGTAGTGGAAATAGCTTTCCAAAGATTTCATGTGGGTATAAAGGAAGCGACGGTCCTGGCAGATGCTGTTGCCGCAGATCGGCGATTTGCCCTTCGGCACCCACTTCTCCAGGAAGGCGATGGTTTCGGCTTCGGCTTCGGCCATGCTGATGCGGCTGTCGCGAACCCGCTGGGTCAGCCCGGAACCGCCGTGCTGACGGGTGTTCCACTCATCCATACCGGCGAGGATTGCGTCGCTGTGGTGAATGGCGATCACCGGGCCTTCGGCCAGGGTGTTCAGGTCACTGTCTGTGACGATGGTGGCCATTTCGATGATGACATCGGTGTCCGGGTTCAGACCGGTCATTTCCAGGTCGATCCAGATAAGGTTCTGTGGGTTTTGCATGTGTCGGCTCCTAGGCAATGCTGCGCAGTTTAGCCTAGGCCGGTAGCCGGGCGTGCTAAACTCGCGGCCGTTTTACCTAATCGCTGCATTCTTGATACGGAACACCCATGGCCAAACGCCAACTCAATCGTCGTCAAAACTGGCGCATCGAAAAGATTCAGGGCGAACGCGCTGCCCGCGCCGCCAAACGCGAGTCCTCGGCTGTCGAGGCGCTTGAGGGCGGCGATCTGGGCCCGGAACAGCACGGCCTGGTGATCGCGCACTTCGGTGTGCAGGTCGAAGTCGAGGCCCGCGACGGCGAACTGGCCGGCCAGGTATTCCGTTGTCACCTGCGCGCCAACCTGCCGGCGCTGGTGACCGGTGATCAGGTGGTCTGGCGTGCCGGCAACCAGGGCATCGGCGTGATCGTGGCGCAACTGCCGCGCAACACCGAGCTGTGTCGCCCGGACAGCCGTGGCCAGCTCAAGCCTGTAGCGGCCAACGTCGACATGATCGTCATCGTGTTTGCACCGCTGCCCGAGCCCCACGCAAACCTGATCGACCGCTACCTGGTGGCGGCCGAGCATGCAGGCATCAAGCCGCTGTTGCTGCTGAACAAGTTCGACCTGATCGACGAAAACAACGCCCCTGCGCTGAATGCCTTGCTCGCGGTATACCGCACCCTCGGTTATCCGGTGCTGGAAGTGTCGGCGCACCACGGCAACGGCATGGAGCAATTGCAGACGCAACTGGACGGACGCATCAGCGTGTTCGTCGGCCAGTCCGGTGTCGGCAAGTCGTCGCTGGTCAACAGCCTGCTGCCGGATGTCGAAACCCGCGTCGGTCCGCTGTCCGAACTGTCCGGCCAGGGCACCCACACCACGACGACCGCGCGCCTGTTCCACTTCCCCGGCGGCGGTGAGCTGATCGACTCCCCGGGTATCCGCGAATTCGGCCTGGGCCACGTCAGCCGTGCCGACGTCGAAGCCGGCTTCATCGAGTTCAACGATCTGCTCGGCACTTGCCGCTTCCGTGACTGCAAGCATGACCGCGAACCCGGTTGCGCCCTGCTCAAGGCCCTGGAAGACGGTCGCGTGCAGCAGCAACGGATGAACAGCTACCGCTCGATCATCGCCAGCCTGCCGGAAAACGGCTACTAAACAGACGTGCCGACCGCCCTGCCTGCAGCGGGGCGGTCGGCGGCTGGATCTCCCCCCCCCCCGCTTAAACATCAGACTTTTCTGTAAGACACCCGCACCGACGCTTGTAGGGCATTTCTCTTTAAATCACATCCCCTTGTAGCCGCCAGCCAATAGCCTAGTTTCAGACCCTCTTCGCACTCCAGCGACTCCGAGGGACACCCATGCAAACCTACCACCTGTTCATCAGCCATTCGTGGAACTACTCCGACGCCCACGACAATCTCGTGCGCCTGCTCAACGCCAAGCCCGGTTTCACCTACAAGAATTTTTCGGTGCCACCGGACAACCCGATTGTCGGCGCAAAAACCGACAAACAACTCGAGGAGGCTATCGAAAACAAGATCCGCCCGTGTTCGGCGGTATTGATCATGGCCGGGATGTATTCCACGTACAGCAAGTGGATCAACAAGGAAATCGAGATCGCCAAGCGCATGGGCAAGGTGATCATTGCGATCAAGCCGTTCGGTGCCGAGCGCATTTCCACGGTGGTGCGTGACGCGGCACATGCCGAATGTGCGTGGAACACCAACAGCATCATCGATGCGATTCGCAAGCATACGGCGGTGTAACCATGCGCAAGGGACTGTTTATCGGCATCAACGACTACACCCATGTGTCGCGCCTGAGCGGTTGCAGCAATGACGCCATGGCCATGGCCTCGGTGTTGAGGACCGACGCCAATGGCGATCCGAACTTCAAGAACATCGTACTGACCTCCGCCGAGGACTACCTGAGCCGGGAAAAACTCGAAGACCAGATCGTCGAGCTGTTTTCCGGGGACTGCAATGTCGCGCTGCTGTATTTCGCCGGCCACGGCAGCTTCGATACCGACACCGACGAAGGCATGTTGATCCCGCAGGATTACAAGAGCGCCAAGGACGGGATACGCCTCAGCGACATTCTCAACTGGGCGAGCAAGGCCACGAAGATCAAAAACAAAGTGATCATTCTCGACTGCTGCCAGAGCGGCTCGGCCGGCGAACTGCGCGCCTTGCGCAGTGAGGGCAGCGTGGTCGGAGAAGGCATGACGATTCTGACCGCCTGCAAAAAGGAAGAGCCGGCAATGGAGGGCGTGCAGCACGGCGTGTTCACCGGATTGCTGCTCCAGGCCCTGCACGGTGGAGCAGCGAACATCCTGGGCAAGATCACCCCCGGCAGCCTCTATTCCTTCGTCGACAACGCCCTTGATGCCTGGGAACAGCGTCCGGTGTTCAAGACCAACGTCTCGCAGTTCATTTCCCTGCGTGAAGTGTCACCGCTGATCCCCAAGGAAATCCTGCGCAAACTCCCCGAATGGTTTGCCGAAGCAGAGTCAGTGTACCCCCTTGCCCCCAGCTTTGAGCCCACCGAACCCGAGTTCAACCCGGAACAGGGCGAGGTCTTCGCCCAACTGCAAAAGTGCAACCGCCACAGCCTGGTCGAACCGGTGGACGCCGAACACATGTACTACGCCGCCATCCACTCCACCGGTTGCCGCCTCACCGCCCTCGGTGCCTATTACCGCGAACTCGCGATCAAGGGACATTTCTGATGCCAGTGTTTATCAGCTACCGCCACATGGACCGCGCCCACGCGGTCAAGATCAACGCGCGCCTGATCCAGGCCAACATCAAGACCTACCTCGACGTACTGGATGCCGAATCCCAGACCACCGACGACATCACCGGGGTGATCACCCGCAACATCAGCGAATGCACGCACCTGCTGGCAGTGGTGTCGGAGAAAACCGCGCTGTCCTGGTGGGTGCCGTTCGAAATCGGCGAGGCGACCATTACCAACCGACGCATATGCTCGTTCAAGACCGGCCCGACAGAGCTGCCGCTGTACCTGGACAAGTGGCCGAAGCTGACCAGCGACCGGGACATCGAGTTCTTTATCGATGCCTATCGCAACGAATCGACACTCAAGCGCTCGATGTCGCTGGATTCGGTGACAGGTAGCGCGTCGGTGCGCAGCGTCAACAGGAGTAACGCCGACCGATTCCACACGGATCTCAAATCCAGAATCATCCGTGGGTTTTAAGGCAGAAACGCCCACAAAAAAGCCGACATCACTGTCGGCTTTTTCGTAGGTCACTGCTTCAGAGGCTCACCCGGCTTCGGCGCCCTTCCGAGTTCGTACATAAGTCAGGGCTTTATGAACTGGCCGATGGGTGCGAGGTATTGAGAAAGGCATGCATTAGAGTGATGTTCATCACGTCCAGCACCGAAAGCCATTCTCAAAACCTTGTCATATTTTTCCGCAGCAACAAGAGCCTGAGCTTGTATAAGCTTCGTGCTGATATGCGCAAAACCATATATTCGAATTGCTTTCAGAATGATTGACTCGACACATTCCACCCGCTGGAAAAGTATCTGCTTGGCTCTATCGGACTGTGACATCGAGATACCGACGAGTGCGCGTTTGTCACCTGTGGTAAATGAGTAAGGCTGTTGATTTTGATAGAGAGAGAAAGCATGCATCAACAGCAAAAGCTCGCCATCGTCGACGCTGTCAATTTGAAGCAATTCGTCCATGAAATCCAGATCTTCTTCGGCCGCATCAAGCACGCAGCAGGACTGGACGAGATTACAAAGCCGATCATAAGATTGGTAGCTGCCGACGCGTCTGGATACGCACTTTTCTACGTCATTTAAGTAGAGAGAATGCTTGGCACTGTCTAGAACGTAGCAATCACTAAGCCCGCACTGAAAAACTGCCAAAGCCTCATCAATCAAGTCACATTGAGCAAGCTTTACCAATATGTCGTTGTCGGTGAGGAGAATCATTTATGCGATAAGTTTCCGCAGTAAATGCTCGCTGTCGTGCTTTAGGTTTCCTTGCAGATGCCGAAAAACAACGTCTGAAACCAACGACTGATCTGTGCTTTCTCCAGCGATAAAATTTGCAGCAGAAACACACAACGGGAAAAGCCGCTTATCGTTATGAGCGCAATTTAAAACGATGTGTGTAGGATCGATTTTATGCTCTGCCCCATACTGCACTGCTTGCCGGGCCAGCACAGGTGCTTTGATCAAGTGCTGAAGCGTTAGATTGCCATGAGCATTCCCAGTCAATAATTGGATAGCGAACTGGTCCGCTGCAAGCTCATCAGCGTCTTTGCCCAGATCGTCGTCTTTTTTAATTTCATCATCAACAATCGTTCCATTTGCGCCGACATGCCCCAAGGCAATGTGCCCGAGCTCATGTGCCAAATGGAAAAGCAAGAAACCGCTTTTTCGATTGTTAGAAAGAACGATCGATGGCCGGCCGTTGATCGCCATGGCGATACCGTCCATTTTTCGACCGAGCAGAGGTGTAGCCAGGTGTATGACTGGGATGCCAGTGTTCCAGCAATAGTCGAGCAGCGCAGACAACCCCACCCAAGGAGCCCCCGATGAAAGCAAGTGCTCGCGAATCGCCAGTGCGTCCGGTGGAGGCGGAACGAATTGAGTGTCTAACGCAGAAAGTGCGAGGCGCGAGGCACTACGAGCCAAGGCAACCGCAAGATTCACATCTGCTTCAGAGGTCTTGGCAGACTTTTTGAAGCGCTTATCCGCCGGTAAGTCGAACTCAATCCGGGGAGGCGTCTCACTGAAAGGACGCATACGCAGACTTAATGCTTTGGCCAAGTAAACCTTGGCTTGTTGCACACCTGAAGGTGATGCCTCTACCTCATCTGTCCACCAGTCAGGCAGCAGAAGAGCGAGCTTTCTTTTCGAAATGCCCTGTTTGTCTAAGGCGGAGTAAAGATTCTGAACTGTGGTCATAGATCCCTCCTCCCTAGAATGGCATCACATGAAATGGGGGTCGCTCAAGCAGTAGACATCATGTCTTGCCGCAAAACTCACGGGACAGTATAGATTCTTTGTGGCACTTGCAAGATATGCGAAGACGAGGGCCATGCTGCTCGTCGGAGCCAACCAGCGTCCCCGCAGAGACACAAGTTCTTCGAGCCGAAGTGACCCCTTCTCCTTTTTAGCCGGTATCTACGCGGGCAACCCCAGCCCACAAACAAAAAAGCTGCGAACAACTCGGCGCTCTGATTCTCAGCGTACGGCTTTTTCCAGCTGCCAACCCAGCGTTTCCAAAGCGTCACAGCCATCCTGGATCAACATGTGTGCAGCGTTGGCGAAATGCTCCAGGTCATGCCCTTCGGCGTCTTTGACGCATAGACAGGTGACGCTGTTAAGTAGGTTGCGCGCAGCTTTGATTCGATGCACGGCGGTTTCAAGAAGATCGGAAGTGCGGGCTTCGGTGTCGATGTATAGCGTCGGGCCGACGCTGAAGTTGCCTTGGAGCGGGTGGTATCTGGACATGGCTGGATTCTCATCTGATAGGTGGAACTCCCACCCCTTTCGCGGCTAAACGAATTGGGGTGGTAGCTGTACGCGGGTTAGCCGACCGGACAGATGAACCCGGCACACCCGGAGGTGTCCCACGCACAGCCACCATAGACATATAGATGCCAGGCAGCAAAAAGCGCCGCGATTATACGGGCGCTTGTGCGTCATCTGTTACGACCGGCTAAGGTCGATCACCGATTCGTCGGCGACAGGCGAACTGTACCGAGGCCCCAAGCGAAGTAAAACCCGGTTTACGGGTCTCAGCCCCGTCCTACACAATTCTCGGACCAAACCTCATTCCTTGAGTTTTCTCGCAATGCAGCGGATCTGAATTCATTCTTACAAGCACAAAAAAGCCGACATCGCTGTCGGCTTTTTTGTGGGTCACTGCTTGGGCGGTTCAGCCGGTTTGGCTGGCTCGCCCGGTTTCGGTGCCGGGTCGTCGAACAGGTTTAGACGCTCGCGCAGTTCGTGGGCCGGCAGCGGTTCCTTGTCCGCCGGCAACGCGTTCGGGTCGGCCGGTGCAGCCGGTGCGGCCCCCGGAACAGCCGAACCTTGCGGCGCATCAGGAGCAGGCTCCGCCCCTTGCGAACCTTCGATCGCACGCTGGGCTTTCTTGGTCAGCACCACGATGTCAATACGGCGGTTCACCGGGTTGAACGGATGCTCGCGATCGAACAGCGCCGACGAGGCATAGCCGACCACACGCGCCACCTGAGCATCCGGATAACTGCCCGCCACCAGCGCACGCCGTGCGGCGTTGGCACGGTTGGCCGAAAGCTCCCAGTTACCGAAGTCACCGGTGCCGGAGTATGGCTTGGCATCGGTGTGGCCGCTGATGCTGATCTTGTTCGGCACCGCCTTGATGGTGTCTGCCATAGCCAGCAGGATGTCTTCGAAATACGGCTTCAAGCGAGCTGAGCCAGAGTCGAACATCGGGCGGTTTTCCGCGTCCATGATCTGGATACGCAGGCCGTCCGGCGTGATTTCGAACAGGATCTGATCCTTGAACTTCTGCATCTGCGGGTTTTCTTCGACCTTGTTCTGCAGTTCTTGCAGCAACAGTTCGAGGCGCTCTTTTTCGACCTGCTCGGCCATGCCTTCGACCTGATCGGTATCGACGGTGACCTTGTCCGGCTGCGGCTGGGACTTCACCTCGGGGTTGAGGGTGTTTTCCGGCGCCAGGGTCGGCGTGCCGCCCAGATCGATGATGTAGGGCGTGCCGCTTTCGGAAAAGCCGATCGGGTCCTTGAAGTAACCGGCGATGGCAATCTTCTGTTCCGGCGTGGCGGTGGACAGCAGCCACAACACCAGGAAGAACGCCATCATCGCCGTGGCGAAGTCGGCGAAGGCGATTTTCCAGGCGCCCCCGTGGTGCCCGCCGGCGATGCGCTTGACGCGCTTGATGATTATCGGCTGGTTATTTTCCATGGCTTAACGACCGCGAACCGCTTGTTCCAGCTCGGCGAAGCTTGGACGGTGCGCCGGGTACAGGACCTTGCGCCCGAACTCCACGGCCAGCGATGGCGGCATGCCGGAAGCCGAAGCCACCAGCGAGGCCTTGATGGCTTCGTAGACGTTCAGCTCTTCCTTGGCATCGTGGGCCAGGGAATGGGCCAGCGGGCCGAAGAAGCCGTAGGCGGCGAGAATACCGAAGAAGGTACCCACCAGTGCCGCACCCACGTGCAGGCCGATGGACTTCTGGTCGCCTTCACCCAGCGAGGCCATGGTCACCACGATCCCCAGTACCGCCGCGACGATACCGAAACCAGGCATGGCGTCGGCGATGCCGTTGACCGCGTGGGATGGGTGTTCGAGGTCTTCCTTGAGGCTGAACAGTTCCATGTCGAACAGGCCTTCCAGCTCGTGGGGAGCCATATTGCCGGAGGACATGATGCGCAGGTAATCGCAGATGAACGCAGTCATGCGCTCGTCCTTTAGCACCGTCGGGTACTTGGCGAAGATCGGGCTCGCGGCGGCATCTTCGATGTCACCTTCGATGGCCATCATGCCTTCGCGGCGGCTCTTGTTGAGGATCTCGTAGATCAGGCCCAGCACTTCAAGGTAGAAGGCGTGGTTGAAACGCGAACTGAACATGCCCAGGGACTTCTTGAGCACGTGCATCGTCATGTAGCCGGGGTTGGCCTGCAAGAAGGCGCCGAGGGCCGCACCGCCGATGATCATGACCTCGAAAGGCTGGATCAGGGCGGCAATCTTGCCGTGGGAAAGCACGTATCCGCCGAGCACGCTCGCGAATACGACGATGATGCCGATAATTTTAGCCATAGGTTAGGAGAGCACTTACTGAGTCGGGTTCAAGGTCATATTCGGAAGTTAAAAAATCTCTTCTTCTACTTATCGGCAAAACTGCGCCAGACTATAGCCAGTTCAGGCGAAAAGCTAATTTGACCCCTTGCGGGCATAGGTAATGTTGACGATGATCGCCTCCCACCATGGTTAACGAAACGAACGTCCCAACCCCGAAACCGACCACTCTCGAAGGCTGGGTCAAGCTTCTCGATGGCGTGCGCCTGCCGGTTCCGCAAGCCAGCCACGACCTGGTTTGCAGGGCCATCCGCGACAATCGCAGCTCGCTGCGCGATATCGCCGACCTCATGCAAAGCAGCCCGGCCCTGGCCTTGAGCGTGATTCGCGAAGCCAACCGGCACCCCCATGGCGGCATGGCCGAGCCTGCGGAAAACCTTGAGGTCGCGATCAATCGCCTCGGCCTGAAACGCACCGAAGAACTGCTCGCGCGCCTGCCCGCCGAACCCCAGTCCGAGATTCCCAAAGCCCTGCGTCAGTTGCAGATGATCAGCCAGCACGCCACGCAACAGGCCAACGGTTTTTTTGCCAGTCGCCTGGCGCGCCTGTGGCAGGACATCCACTGGGGCAGCCTGCTGTTTCTTTCGCCCCTGTGGCCACTGGCACTGACCCATCCAAAACTGCTCGAAGACTGGGAGCTGCGGGTCATCCATAAAGGCGAGTCGGCACACAAAGTCGAGCAGCAACTGTTTGGCGTACGCCTGCTGGACATCGGCCAGGCGCTGGTGGAGGCCTGGCGCTTGCCGATCTGGGTGCAGCAAGGCTATCGACTGCTGCTCACCGAGCAGCGGGAATTGGTGAAAGTGCTGCGCATTGCCCGTGACAGCGGGCATCCACTGCGCCAGCAGAACCGCCTCGATGACGATCCGACCCTTCGCCGCTGGCTCAATCAACCAGCCAATACGGTGCTGCTGGCCAACGGGCTGGCACTGTCGGCGCAACACGCCTGGGACAGCCCCCACAGTGAGCGCTGGCAGTACCTGACCAGCCTTTACCTGCAAATGCCGATGGACGAACTGCAGCAACAATTGCACCAGCAGGCCGCAAACAGCGCACGCCAACACGCCATGCCCGACCTCTGGCACCCCGCCGAGTCGCTGATCTGGCCATGGGGCATGACCCGTGTCCACGCAGGCTTGCTGCCGGCGGCGGCACCCACCGCCGAAGACCTGGCGAAGTGGCGCAAGCAATGCGCCGAATTACTGGTCGAGCCGAGTCGCTTCACCAACGCCATGCACTTGACCATCGCCGCCCGGGACGCCCTCGGGGCCTGCGGCATGCGCCGGGTGATGATCCTGATGGCCGACCGCACCCACGCCAACCTGCGCGTGCACCAGACGGCCGGGCTGCCGAAGGAGGCAGCCGGGTTGAATTTCGTGGTCAGCCAGAGCAACGTGTTGCAGCGCCTGCTCGCGCAGCAGGCCCAGGTGCGCCTGACGCCCGCCAACAACGCGCAATTCTCGGCCCTGTTGCCCAACAGCCTGCGTTCGCAGTTCAGCGGCGAACACTTGCTGCTGCGTTCGCTGGTCAACAATGGCCGGGTGATCATGATCGTCGTGGCGGATCAGGGCGGCGGGCCATTTTCGGAAATTTCCGTACAGGCCTTCGGTAAAACCGCACAGTGCATCGAAAAAGCCCTGCACAGCTTTAGCCACCGAGGCCAATAAGCTGCGTTACAATCCTCCCTTTTGTGCTCTGGAGACCTCACATGTCTGACTTCTCTGGCTTGCCGCTGGTGATCGAGCCGAGCGACTTGCTCCCTCGACTCGACGCCCGCGAACTGATTCTCGTGGACTTGACCAGTCCCGCCCGCTACGCCGAAGGGCACATTCCCGGCGCGCGCTTTGTCGATCCGAAACGCACGCAGCTCGGCCAGGCCCCCGCCCCGGGGCTGATGCCTCCGCAGGCAGCACTCGAAGCGCTGTTTGGTGAGCTGGGACACAACCCCGATGCGGTCTACGTGGTGTATGACGACGAAGGCGGCGGTTGGGCCGGGCGCTTCATCTGGCTGCTGGATGTCATCGGCCACAGCAAGTACCACTATATAGATGGCGGCCTGCCGGCCTGGCTGGCGGAAGGCTTGCCCATGTCGATCCAGATCCCGCCATCCGTGGGCGGCCCGGTTCCACTGACCTTGCACGACGAACCCACCGCCACCCGCGAATACCTGCAAAGCCGTCTCGGCGCCGCCGACCTGGCGATCTGGGATGCACGCGGGCCGCTGGAGTACTCCGGTGAGAAAGTCCTGGCAGCCAAGGGCGGGCACATTCCCGGCGCGGTCAATTTCGAATGGACCGCCGGCATGGATCAGACGCGCCAGCTGCGCATCCGCACCGACATGCCGCAGATTCTCGAACAACTCGGGATCAGCAAAGACAAAGAAGTGATTACCCACTGCCAGACACACCATCGCTCTGGCTTCACCTATCTGGTGGCCAAGGCTCTCGGTTATCCGCGGGTCAAGGGCTACGCCGGCTCCTGGGGCGAATGGGGCAACCATCCCGATACCCCGGTAGAAATTTAAGATTTTTAAGGACCGTTAATGAACAAGCGTCTGTTTCTCCTCGGCCAGTACCTGCTGCCCCACAACCTGCTCTCGCGACTGGCCGGCTGCATCGCCGAATGCCGCGTGCGCTGGTTCAAGAATGCCTTTACCGCCTGGTTCGCCAAGCGTTATCAGGTGGACATGTCCCTGGCGCTGGTCGAAGACCTGACCGCCTACGAGCACTTCAACGCCTTCTTCACCCGCGCCCTGAAAGACGGCGCCCGTCCGCTGGACGAAACCCCGGGCGCGATCCTCAGCCCGGCCGACGGCGCGATCAGCCAGCTCGGCCCGATCGAGCACGGCCGCGTGTTCCAGGCCAAGGGCCACAGCTTCAGCGTGCTGGAATTGTTGGGTGGCGACGCGGCAAACGCTGCGCCGTTCATGGGTGGCGACTTCGCGACCATCTACCTGTCGCCGAAGGACTACCACCGCGTGCACATGCCGCTGGCCGGCACCCTGCGCGAGATGGTCTACATCCCGGGTCGCCTGTTCTCGGTCAACCAGACCACCGCTGAAAACGTTCCGGAACTGTTCGCCCGCAACGAGCGCGTGGCGTGCATTTTCGACACCGAGCGCGGGCCGATGGCCGTGGTGCTGGTGGGCGCGATGATCGTTGCGTCGATTGAAACCGTCTGGGCCGGCCTGGTTACGCCGCCGAAACGCGAGCTGAAAACCTTCCGCTACGACGAAGCCGCGCGCGCGCCGATCCATCTGGAAAAAGGTGCGGAACTGGGACGCTTCAAGCTGGGTTCGACCGCCGTCGTGCTGTTCGGGCCGGATCAGGTTAAGTGGGCTGAAGAAATGACCGCCGGTACAGCGGTGCAGATGGGGCAGGGCATGGGCTCACCAAAAGCCTGACCTGTTCGCAAACCTGTAGGAGCGAGCCTGCTCGCGATGAGTGTAAGGGCGACGCGTGCATTCAGAATGCCCGCGTCATCGTTAACGTCCATCGCGAGCAGGCCTCGCTCCTACAGTTCGCTTTAGAGCTGGCCGTCGCGATCGCGGAAGCCCAGCAGGTACAGCACGCCATCCAGGCCCAAGGTGGAAATCGCCTGCTTGGCCGACTGCTTCACCAGCGGCTTGGCGCGGAACGCCACGCCCAACCCGGCAATCGCCAGCATCGGCAAGTCATTGGCACCATCGCCGACCGCAATGGTCTGCTCCAGGCGCAAGCCTTCCTTGTGTGCCAGTTCCTTCAGCAAATCCGCCTTGCGCTGCGCATCGACAATCGGCTCGACCGCCACGCCAGTGACTTTGCCGTCGACCACTTCCAGTTCGTTGGCGAACACGTAGTCGATACCCAGCTTGGCCTGCAATTGCTTGGCGAAGTAAGTGAAGCCGCCCGACAGAATCGCAGTCTTGTAGCCCAGGCGCTTGAGTTCGGCGAACAGGGTTTCGGCGCCTTCGGTCAGGCGCAGCGAGGCGCCGATGGAATCCAGCACATTGACGTCCAGACCTTTGAGCAAGGCCAGGCGCTCCTTGAAGCTGGCGCGGAAGTCCAGTTCACCTGCCATCGCCCGCTCGGTGATTTCCGACACTTTGTCGCCGACGCCGGCAGCCTTGGCCAGTTCATCGATCACTTCGGCTTCGATCAGGGTTGAGTCCATATCGAACACTGCCAGGCGACGGTTGCGACGGAACAGCGAATCTTCCTGGAAGGCGATGTCGACGTTCAGTTCCTGGGCGACGCTGAGGAATTCGGCACGCAGCGCCTGCGGATCAGCCGCTTCGCCACGCACGGAAAACTCGATGCAGCCCTTGCCCTTGTCGGCCGGGGTGTCCAGCGGCATGCGCCCGGACAGACGATCGATGTGATCGATGTTCAGGCCATATTTGGCGGTGATCGAGCTCACGGCCTGCAACTGCCCGGCTGTCACCTTGCGGGTCAACAGGGTCACGATGTGGCGCTTTTTGCCCTGGTTGCCGACCCACTGCTGGTAATCCACTTCGGACACTGGCGTGAAACGCACCTGTTGATCGAGCTCGTAACCCTTGAACAGGATGTCCTTGAGCACAGACTTGCCTTGCTCGGTGTCGGGAATTTCAACCAGGATGCCGAACGACAAGGTGTCGTGGATCACCGCCTGACCGATGTCGAGAATATTCACACCACCCTGGGCCAGAACGCCGGTAATGGCCGCAGTCAGACCCGGACGGTCGACTCCCGTGATGTTTATCAGGACGATTTCGCGCAAGGCGCACCCCCGCAGGTGGAAAAAAACCGCATTCTACCCACTTTCAGTGACCATCGGGCACCGTGAGCGCTTTGACGGCCTAGGGCCTGTCGCTATACTGCGCGTCAACTCCACGGACAAAAGAGCCGAGCTCAAGTGAACCGGCCTACGCCAGTAAAAACCGACAACTTCTTCCTGCTGATCTTCCGGGCACTGCGCCACCGCCGTGTACCGATTGCATTGCGCATCGCCAGCCATAACGTGATCCTGGTCGCCCTGGCCCTGGTCATCTATGCCGGTGTGATGGGCCTGCAGTTCAAGCAGGCCATGCACGAGCAGGCGGATGCGCTGGGCGAAAGCCTGACCACGCAGACGGCCACCTCGGCCACCGAGCTGCTGGTGTCCAACGACATCCTCAGCCTCAATGTGCTGCTCAATAACCTGACCAAGAACAAGCTGGTGGCCCACGCCGCCATCTACAGCCCGGACAACCGCATCCTCGCCGAGTCCGGCCAGCGTCCCAAGCATGGCCTGCTGGGCGAAGCCGAGGGCATGTACCAGAGCAAGATCACCTTCCAGGACGTGACTGCCGGGCAATTGCGCATCAGCCTGGACATGGACCAGTTCCAGCAACCGATGACCATCAGCCTGCAAAGCATGGGCATTCTGAGCGCCATCCTGCTGGCTTTGTCCCTGGCACTGAGCCTGCGCATGGGGCGTTATCTCTCCACGCCGCTGCTGCAATTGCGGGTGTGGCTGCGCAATATCGATGAATACACCCCGGCCACCGACCGCCAGGACGAAATCGGCGACCTGGCGCGTCAGCTGCACGCCAACTTCGCCCCGGAGCCCGCCCCTGTGCCGGAACCGGAACCGGAACCGGAATTCGACGACATGGATGACGAGGCCGACCCGGCCTTCGAAGTCCGTAACCTGCGCGATCCGAGTTTCGACGAGAGCCGCCCGGTAGCGGCGCTCAAGCCAGCCCCACGGCAGATCGTCAGCACCGTCGAAGATGACGATGATGAAGACCCGTTCGCCGATCTGCGCGACGAGTCGCTGGATAGCACCCCGCAACCGGTGATTCGCAAGGCCACACCGAGCGTGCCGCAACACAGCGCGGTGCTGGCGGTGCAACTGGGCTCTCAGGAGCAACTGCGACGCCTGCCGCGGGCGCGTCTTGAAGAACTGCTCGAACGCTATCGCGACTGCCTCGACCAGGCCGCGTCGCTGTATCAAGGCGAAGTGGAAACCTTGAACGATGGCAGCACGTTGATGCTGTTCCACACCGAAGACAGCGGCGACGACTACCTGACCAACGCCATTTGCTGTGGCGAGCTGCTGCGGGCCCTGGGCCACCAGTTGCAGATCGAAGTCGCGGACAGCGGCATCACCCTGCAATTGCAGCTGGGCCTGACACTGGGTGAGGAACTGTTCGGCCTGAGCCAGATCGACCTGCTGCTGACTGATCCCGCCCAGGACGCACTGGCCCTGTCGCAACACAGCCGCAACCTGCTGCTGGTGGAGCGCAAGATCAGTGACGACGCGTTGATCCGCCAACGCGCACGGATCCGCCCGATTGCCAGCCCTGAAGGTGCGTGCTGCGTGGAACGGTTGATGGAGCCGTATCCATCGATGCTTGAACGGCAATTGGCGCGGATGCACGAGCGTCGCGCTTAAGCCTTGACCCCGATGTGAAGACGCCCGCAGATGAGCGATCGTCTGCGGGCTTTTTTGTTGCCTGTCATGACGCCTTCGCGGGCAAGCCCGCTCCCACAGGGGACGTGGTCGTACACAAGATCTGTGTTCACAGAGATAATTCTGGGAGCGGGCTTGCCCGCGAAGAGGCCGGAACTGACACCAGATATCTCCAACCTGCAGAAACAACAAAGCCCGCATCAATGCGGGCTTTGTTTCAAATCCATCCAGGCTTAGAAGCGGAACACTTCCATATCCGTACGAATAGGCGCGGCCATCGGAATCTTCGGCTGTTTTTCCTGTTCTACCGCAGGTGCTGCCGCCTTGGCTGCCGGCTTGCGCGGGACTTCGGCGATCGGTGGCTGATTGGCCAGGGGCTTGAGCGCCACCGACAGTTGTTCGGCCAGGCGTTGCAACAACACACCCTGTGCCTGAACCTGAGCCGCCGTACTGCCGGCATGCTGCTCCTGCAAATGGATGATGCGGTTTTCGCGAACCTGCCCGCGACGGTCGATCAGGCGCCATTGCGCGTCGAGAATCGCCGGTTGTTTTTCACCTGAATCCAGGCGCGTGATGGTCAGCAGCACCTGAACGTCTGGGGTGAAGCCTACTGTCGCCGGGGCCAGCACTACGCGCTGGCTGTCCAGGCGACCTGCAACCTGACGCAGCAGCAGCTGATCGATATCCGACGAAAGGCTGCCAGCCCAACGACCGTCGGTCGAGGCTTGCAGGCTGCCATCCGGCTGGCGCTGCAACAGGGTTTCGCGTTGCAGGTAGTCGGCCACCGTGACCGGCCCCAACAATACCGCCATGCCCGCGTTCTGCGCAGGCTGAACCGGACTACCAGCGTCCAGCTGATACAGCGACACCGGTTGGTGAACGCTGCAACCCGCCAGGCCAAGAACGCCGGCGAGCAAAAGAATAAAAGGAAGGCGCAGAGCAGTCATCGTCCCATCCAGGTGGTTGCTAAAAGGCTGACCACAGTGAAAATACTCAACAAATATGAAGAACGCGCGGCAATGCCGGCGTTTGAAAGGCCATATCATCCGTGAATATGCGTTCCGACTCCAGCGCAAAGCGCCGAACTACGGGTTAATTCGTAGTTCGGCGCTTCCAGGGGGTGTTCTCGCCTGGTTTCACCACCGCGTTGTCGCCTTAAAGCGGGCCAGGCAAGGCGGAGGCCGCTGGTAATGGTTGTTCCCTTTCCAAGGCCTCCAACGCAGCCTGGCCCGCTTTAAGGCACAACCCGAAGGGCCGGACCTGCTGTTGTGCAGGGCTGTGTTGCTCGAAGCTTATTTGGAATGACCAAACCTCGCTTCTCGCGCCTTGCCCTGCTCAACAGCAGACCCGGCGCGGTGGTGAAACCAGTCGAGAACGCCCCCTAGGTCGCCTAATTGAGGTTTTCGACGAGCAGCGCATCTACCCGCTGGAAGCCACGCGGCAACTTATTGCCACGACGGCCACGTTCACCCTTGTAGTGTTCGAGGTCGTCCGCTTTCAGTGACAAGGTACGTTTCCCGGCCTGCAACACCAATGTTGCACCGTCCGGCAATACGGCGATGTCCGTCACATACTCTTCGCGACTGGCCACTCGCTCACCGGGAATCCCGATGATCTTGTTGCCTTTGCCCTTACCTAATTGTGGCAGGTCGCTGATCTTGAAGATCAGCAGGCGACCTTCGGTCGTCACCGACGCCAGCCAGTTCTGCTCACGATCGGCCACAGGGCGCGGCAGCATGACCTTGGCGTTGTTCGGCAGGCTCAGCAGGGCCTTGCCCGCCTTATTCTTGGCCTGCAGGTCTTCACCCTTGACCACGAAGCCGTAGCCGGCGTCGGAGGCAATCACATACAGCGCATCGTCTTCCGGCATCAGCACACATTCGAAACTCGCCCCTGGCGGCGGCGTCAGGCGACCGGTCAGCGGCTCGCCCTGGCCACGGGCCGACGGTAAGGTGTGGGCGGCCACCGAATAACTGCGGCCGGTGGAGTCGATAAACACGGCAAACTGGTTGGAGCGCCCGGCTGCCAGCGCCCTGAAACCGTCCCCGGCCTTGTAGGAAAGCCCGGTGGCGTCGATCTCGTGGCCCTTGGCGGAGCGAATCCAGCCTTTTTCCGACAGCACGACCGTCACTTTCTCGTTCGGCAGTAGATCGTGCTCGGTCAGGGCCTTGGCTTCGGCGCGCTCGACGATAGGCGACCGACGGTCATCCCCGTAGGTTTCAGCGTCCTTGATCAGTTCGCTGCGCACCAGTTTTTTCAACTTGGTTTCGCTGCTCAGCAGGGCCTGCAGCTTGGCTTGTTCCTTGAGCAGTTCATCCTGCTCGGCACGCAGCTTCATCTCTTCCAGTCGCGCCAACTGACGCAGACGGGTGTCGAGGATATAGTCAGCCTGGATTTCGCTCAGGGCGAAACGCTCGATCAGCGCAGCTTTCGGATGCTCCTCGGTTCGGATGATGTGGATCACTTCATCCAGGTTGAGGTAGGCAATCAACAAACCATCCAACAGGTGCAGGCGACGCTCGACCTTGTCGAGGCGGAATTGCAGGCGACGACGCACGGTCTGCACCCGGAACTCCAGCCATTCGACCAGCAGCGCCCGCAGGTTTTTCAGCTGCGGCTTGCCGTCCAGGCCGATGATGTTGATGTTGACCCGGTAGCTCGACTCCAGCTCGGTGCTGGCGAACAGGTGCTGCATCAGCGCATCGTGGTCGAAGTTTTTCCGCGCACCCGGAATGATCACGATCCGGCACGGGTTTTCGTGGTCGGATTCGTCACGCAGGTCGGCAATTTGCGGCGCTTTGGACGGCTTGGCCTGCATCATCGCGGCGATCTGCTCCAGCACCTTGGCGCCCGAGACCTGATGCGGCAGCGAGGTGACGATGATGTCGCCGTCTTCGATGTGATACACGGCGCGCATGCGCACCGAACCACGACCGGTTTCGTAGATTTTCAGCAGGTCGGCGCGCGGGGTGATGATTTCCGCTTCGGTCGGGTAGTCCGGGCCCTGGATGTGTTCACAGAGCTGCTCGACCGTGGCCTTCGGCTCGTCGAGCAAACGCACGCACGCCGTGGCGACTTCCCGCAGGTTGTGCGGCGGAACGTCGGTGGCCATGCCCACGGCGATACCCGTGGTGCCGTTGAGCAGGATGTTCGGCAGACGGGCCGGCAACACCAGTGGCTCGTCCAGCGTGCCGTCGAAGTTCGGGCCCCAGTCCGCCGTGCCCTGGCCCAGCTCGCTGAGCAGCACTTCGGAATAACGCGACAGCCGCGCTTCGGTATAACGCATGGCGGCGAAGGACTTGGGATCGTCCGGCGCACCCCAGTTGCCCTGGCCGTCGACCAGCGTGTAGCGATAGCTGAACGGCTGGGCCATCAGCACCATGGCTTCGTAGCAGGCCGAGTCGCCGTGGGGGTGGAACTTACCGAGCACGTCACCGACGGTACGCGCCGATTTCTTGTGCTTGGAATCGGCGTCCAGCCCCAACTCGCTCATCGCATAAATGATGCGACGCTGTACCGGTTTCAGGCCGTCGCCGATATGCGGCAGGGCACGGTCCATGATCACGTACATGGAGTAGTTGAGGTAGGCATTTTCGGTGAAGTCAGCCAGTGACCGGCGTTCTACACCGTCCAGGCTGAGATCAAGGGAGTCGCTCATGCGGGCCTCATCGGTTCGTTGTCTGGCGCAGCAGCATGGTGCCACCGCGCTGGGTAAATTCAAGTTTGTTCAGTGCGCTCATGCCGAGCAACACCTGATCGCCATGCAGCCCCGGGGCCACCAGTGCGCGTACATCCCGCAGCACGATGTCGCCCAGTTGCAGGCGCTCGATACGGGTGCGATAGCCCTGGCTCAGGCCATTGGCCGTGCTCAGGGTCACGCCGAATCCTTCTTCGAGCTTCAAACGCTTGGCCAGGTCCAGAGGGATCGATACATCGGTCGCCCCGGTATCGAGCATGAAGTCCACCGGCTGGCCGTTGATCTGGCCGCTGGCGACGAAATGCCCCTGCACATTGCTCACCAGTTTCACCTCGATGAAACCTTCGCCCTGCTCCGAACTGACTACCACATTCGGATTTTGCTGACGCGCTTCCCACTGGCCGAAAAAACGCGTGGCCAGAAACAGCGCCGCACACCAGGCCAGCACCATGAACACCCGGCCGATTCGCTGCCCCGGGCTTTGTTGCCTCATGGATTGGCACTCCAGCCACCGTCCGGTGCAGCGAAGCGCCAGACCACCGGGCGGACTTCGCCATCGGCGCGCGCGCCGAAGTTATTGTCAACGCCGATCCAGGCGCCATCGGCATCCACGATCAACGCTTCTTCCAACCCGTAATTCTGTGAATAACGACGGTTTTCCTGCAACAGCTCGTCGGCGTACGACCAGCAGCGCTCGACCTTGGCCGTCTGTGCATCACGGCGGCAGATCTGGAAGGCATTGCGTTCAAGGGTGAACAGCTTGCCGTTGAACAGCGACAGGTCAGAAAAATCCCGCGGGACAGGCTTGGCATGGGGAAACTGCTCGGGCTGCATTTCCATGCCCGCCTCGCTCAGCAGCACGCAACCACCGTCGCAATCCCACAACGTCTGCTGGCGCTTGATCATCAGCAGTCCCCGGCCTTGACGCTCGGCGGCGAGCCACATCTGATCCCCCGCCGGATTGATCACCAGCCCTTCGAACAGCGCATTGAATTGCAACAGCAGGCCTCTGGCCCGTGCTTCGCGAACCATCATTGGCGAAACTTTCAGCCAGGTGGCAGGCCCCGTTGGCGGCACTTGCAAGACAGCGGCATGGCCTTCGCTGACGATGTAGCGATTGCCGGCGCTGTCGCAGGTGATGCCTTCGAAGTCCAGATCACCGCCACGCACAAACGAAGCCCCCCAGACGCGAGCCTTCAGCCCCCAAGGCAAACCGCTGTCAGGCACCGTCGGTACGTCGATGTGCACCGTTTCGGCCTGCCATACGGATTCGCGGGTATCGAGGCGGTAGATCTGGTCATCATCACGGTCGGAAACCGTCCACAGGTCATTGCCGCACTGCGCCAGCCCGGACAGGTTGCCGCCGCGCATGCCTTCGACGGCATGCCCGGACAACAGGCGCAGCTGTGGCGCCGGCTCGGCAAATACCGTAATCGACGTCAGCAGCAACCCACAGGCCAGGGCAAAGCCCAGACGCATCAGCCCAGCACCTCGGCCAGGTTGCCCTTGGACTCCAGCCAGGTCTTGCGGTCACCGGCGCGTTTCTTCGCCAGCAGCATGTCCATCATTTCCGAGGTAGCCTCGAAATCTTCCAGGGTCAACTGCACCAGACGCCGAGTGTTCGGGTCCATGGTGGTCTCGCGCAACTGCGGCGGGTTCATTTCGCCCAGCCCCTTGAATCGGGTGACTTGCGGCTTGCCGCGCTTCTTCTCGGCCACCAGGCGATCGAGGATGCCATCGCGCTCGGCTTCATCGAGGGCGTAGTAGATCTCTTTGCCCAGGTCGATGCGGTACAACGGCGGCATCGCGACGTAGACGTGACCGGCATCCACCAACGGGCGGAAATGCTGGACGAACAAGGCGCACAGCAAAGTTGCGATGTGCAGACCGTCGGAGTCGGCGTCGGCGAGGATGCAGATCTTGCCGTAGCGCAGCTGGCTCATGTCCGCCGCGCCTGGATCGACGCCGATGGCCACGGCAATGTTGTGCACTTCCTGACTGGCGAGCACTTCGCTGCCGTCGACTTCCCAGGTGTTGAGGATCTTGCCGCGCAACGGCAGGATCGCCTGGAATTCCTTGTCCCGCGCCTGTTTGGCCGAGCCGCCAGCGGAATCACCTTCGACCAGGAACAGCTCGGAACGCATCGGGTCTTGCCCGGCACAATCGGCCAGCTTGCCCGGCAGCGCCGGGCCTTGGGTAATGCGTTTGCGCTCGACCTTCTTGCTGGCCTTGAGGCGACGACCGGCGTTGTTGATCGCCAGTTCCGCCAGCAGCATGCCGGTTTCCGGGTTGGCGTTGAGCCACAGGCTGAACGCATCCTTGACCACACCGGAGACGAACGCCGCCGCTTCACGAGAAGACAGGCGCTCCTTGGTCTGGCCGGAGAATTGCGGTTCCTGCATCTTCATCGACAGCACGAAGGCGATGCGCTCCCAGACGTCTTCCGGCGCCAGCTTCACACCACGCGGCAGCAGGCTGCGGAACTCGCAGAACTCGCGCATGGCGTCGAGCAGGCCTTGGCGCAAGCCGTTGACGTGGGTACCGCCCTGGGCGGTCGGGATCAGGTTGACGTAACTTTCCTGCACCGCATCGCCGCCTTCCGGCAGCCACAGCAGCGCCCAATCCACGGCTTCCTTGTTACCGGCAAAAGCGCCGCAGAACGGTTCGTTCGGCAGGCGCTCGAATTCGCTGACCGCATCCACCAGGTAGGAACGCAAGCCGTCTTCGTAATGCCATTCGACTTTCTCGCCGGTGGCCTTGTCTTCAAAGCTGACCAGCAAGCCCGGGCACAGAACGGCCTTGGCCTTGAGCACATGCTTGAGGCGGCTGATGGAGAATTTTGGGGAGTCGAAGTATTTCGGATCCGGCGCAAAGAACACGCTGGTGCCGGTGTTGCGCTTGCCGACCGTACCGATGATCTCCAGCTCGGTGGCCTTGTAGCCATCCTTGAAGGTCATCTGGTATTCGTTGCCGTCACGCTTTACCCGCACCCGCACTTCGGTGGACAAGGCGTTGACCACGGAAATACCCACCCCGTGCAGACCGCCGGAGAACTGGTAGTTCTTGTTGGAGAACTTGCCACCGGCATGCAGCTTGGTGAGGATCAACTCAACGCCCGAAACTCCTTCCTCGGGGTGAATGTCCACCGGCATGCCACGGCCGTCGTCGCTGACTTCTACGGAATGGTCGGCATGCAGGATCACCTGTACCGATGTGGCATGCCCGGCCAAGGCTTCGTCGACACTGTTGTCGATGACTTCCTGGGCAAGGTGGTTCGGCCGACTGGTGTCGGTGTACATGCCGGGGCGTTTGCGCACCGGGTCGAGGCCCGAGAGGACTTCGATGGCGTCTGCGTTATAAGAGCTAGCGCTGGGAGTGGCCATGGGGTCTCGTCGTCAGTGTTCGGTGAAAAAAGAATTCATGGGCTATCGCTCACAATGCGGTGAAATCGATTGCCTGATACAAATCGGCGCCAATGCCGGCAAAACTCAACATGGCCGGCAGTCGCGTGGCAAAACCCTGGAAACTGTGGTCGCCGCCGGCCTGGATACGCAAGGCGCATGCCCGGTAATACTGCTGGGCGAGGCGATAGTCCAGCGTTTCGTCAGCTGTCTGCAACCATACCTGATAACGCTGCGGTTCCTGGGGTGCCGGCACTTCCAGTTCGGCCAGGGCCGTCACGTGGTCGTGGGTCATTTCCCAGGTCTCTTCGGTATACAGGTTTTTCTGCGTCCCCAGAAAGCCGTCGAACATCCGGTGCGGGCTGACGGCAGGGTTGATCAACAGGGCTTTCAAGCCAAGGCGCTCAGCCAAGTGAGTGGCATAGTAGCCGCCGAGCGAGCTGCCGACCAGCAGTGGTCGCCCCAGCTCGGCGATCGCCTGTTCCAGCTGCTCGATAGCGCGGCGCGGGTGGTGGTGCAATGCCGGAACACGCAAGTGTTCGCTCAGGCCCAGTCGCTCCATCACGTCGATCAACTGGCAGGCCTTCTTCGACAACGGCGAGCTGTTGAAGCCGTGGATATAAAGGATCGAACCGGACATTTGAGCTCCCTGTGCGTCGGCTAAAGAGGCGGAGTTTACTGTAGGAGCGAGCTTGCTCGCGATGGTCGTCAACGATAACGGTGAAAACCTGGCGCCCTGCGGCGCTCTCAGGCTAATCGCGAGCAATCGAGCGTCGACCGGCTGCTCCTACAGGGGGGGGTGTTTCAGTAGCCGTTGGAACCGTAATCCACGGTGAAATCAAACCCGGTGACCCGCTCCACCCCGGTTTCCAGCCGCCCGTCGGGCAGCAACCGCAACCAGCGATAGCCCGGCGCCTGTTCCCCGACCTTGAAATCCTCGCTCCCCGGCTCGAACTGGATGCAGGTCGAGGGCGAGGCGATCAACCGCACACCATTGCGCATCTGGTCGACTTCCTGATGCACATGCCCCCACAACACTGCACGCACCTGTTCGAAACGGTCCAGCACGGCGAACAGCGCCTCGGGATTGCGCAAGCCAATCGGCTCCATCCATGCACAACCGATGGACACCGGGTGATGGTGGAAGCACACCAGATGATGGCGTTCCGGCGCTTCGCTCAACGAGCGGGCGAGCAACTGCAGCTGTTCATCCTGCAAATAACCCGGCACCGAGCCTGGCACCGCCGAATCGAGCAAGGTGACCCGCCAGTTGCCGATATCCACCACAGGTTCCAGCAAAGCGCTCTGCACCGCCGCCTCGGCCATGATCTGCGGCTCATCGTGATTGCCGGGAATCCAGCGCGCCGGCGCATCGAGCTGGCGCGTCATGTCGCGAAACAGCTGGTAGGACTCCAGCGTCCCGTCCTGGGACAGGTCACCTGTGGCCAGGATCAAGTCAATCCGCGGCTGTTGCGCGCGCACCAGTTCGATGACCTTTTGCAGGCTGTCGCGGGTGTTCATGCCCAGCAACACGCCGTCCGCTTCGGCAAACAGGTGGCTGTCGGAGATTTGCACCAGCAACGCCGGATCGGCGGTGGTCAATGTGGATACGCTCGGCAAGGCGTTCTCCCAGGGCGTGATCACGGGGATGGATAAGTGCCGCAATTATGCTGGGGGACGATCAAAAGGGGAAACCTGTGAACCTGACACAGTTCACAACTGCGCTTCACAACTAACGTACTACTTCGTACTCATGCCCCAGCGCCAGGCAATGGCTCAGCCATTCGCCCAGAAACATGTTCAGCTGGGCCTTTTCGTCCGGCTGGTGCATCGAGGCATTCGGGTAAGGATAGATGCCGCGAAAGCGTCGTGCATGTTCGGCGCTGACCACTTCGGCCATGCGCGCGTCGTGATAGACCTGCACTTCCAGTTGCGGCACCGGCAGCCAGGGCAGGCTGTGCTCCTGACGCACTTGCAGGGTCGTGGTGTAAGGACAGGTCAGCAGCACTTCCAGGGCCAGCACGCCGAGCATCTGGTCGCCATGGGTCACGGCGATGCGCCGCGCGGCAGGCTCGCTGCGCATGTCCGGCAGCAGTCGCATCAGGCGCGCGTAGTTCGCCTCGCAGGACGCTTGCAGCCCCACCAGGTCCACCCGATAGCGATCGCGCAGCTTGTTTACGACCATAACCCCCTCACTTCAACACGGTTCAAAGCCAGCCATTGCAAGGCAATGATGCTCGCCGCGTTGGCAATACGTCCGTCGCGCACGGCTTGCAGGGCATCTTCGAAAGCCCAGACCGTGACGCGAATATCTTCTGCCTCTTCCTCCAGCCCATGCAGGCCGCCAACCCCGGTGGTGTCACAACGCCCCAGGTACAAATGCACGAACTCGTTGCTGCCGCCCGGCGATGGAAAATATTTGAGCATCGGCCAGAGCGCCCCGATTACCAGCCCAGCTTCCTCCTGCGCCTCGCGGTGAGCAACTGCTTCCGGCACTTCATCCTTGTCGATCAGACCAGCGACCAGTTCGATCAGCCACGGGTTGTCGGTCTTGCCCATGGCACCGACGCGAAACTGCTCGATCAGCACCACTTCATCGCGCTGCGGGTCGTAAGGCAGCATGCAGACCGCGTCATGGCGAACGAACACTTCACGATTGATCTCGCGGCTCATGCCCCCGGCGAACAATTCGTGGCGCAAGTGCACGCGTTCGAGTTTGTAGAAGCCCTCGTAGCACTTTTCGCGCCGCACGATATCAACGGCGGTCGGAATGGCGTTGGCAAAATCCGTCATGACTATCCTCTTTTACTGCAAATCCTGTTCGAGGTTGCTTTTTTCCTGGGCCTCGACTTCGCGCCATCCTAACGCGCCCGTGACGTTTGATGCAGCCCCTTTCCCGTCAGCGGGATAGACGGTGAGGGCGAAACCCACTCTAATTAGCTTAGTGGCGAACTGACTGCTTTGTTGAGAGTCGAAGCCGGTAACTTTTTGCCTTCCCCTGTTTCAGAAAGGACGCTCATGTTGCTTTTCAAAATCGCCTCCGTGGCCGCTATCGCCCTGACCCTGGGCGCTTGCGCGAGCCTGTTCCAGCCCAACTACCGGACGCCGCTGGAAACCACCCGCGACGCCTCCGAGCAACTCAAGCCCGGTTGCAGCAACCCGGATTGCCCGCTGGTCAACATCGACACCCTGCACTTCCCGGACGAGCCTGCACTGGACGGCATCATCGAAAAACGCCTGCTGCAATTGACCCGTACCTCGCCTGACGCCCCCGTCGCGCCGACCCTGGCAGCCTATCGCGATGAGTTTTTGCGCACCGCCGGCCCGCGCAACAGCAGCTATCTGCAGGCAAAGGTACGCGAGCAGCATGACGGCTTGGTGATCGTCGAATTGTCCAGCTACCTGGACACTGGCGGTGCCCATGGCACCCCAGGTCGAGGTTTCATCAACTATTCGCGCCAGCAGCATAAAGTGTTGACGCTGTCGGACATGCTGGTGCCAGGGCAGGAAGACGCGTTCTGGAAAGCCGCGCAAGTGGCACACAACAGCTGGCTGATCAGCACCAAGCTCGATCAGGAACCGGAGTTCGTGAAGAGCTGGCCGTTCCAGAAAACCCAGAACGTGGCGCTGACCTACGGAGGGGTGATCCTCAAGTACGAAACCAGCACCATCGCGCCTTACGCGCTGGGCCATGTCGAACTGAAGATCCCCTACCCTCGCCTGAACGGCATCATCAAGCCCGAGCTGTTTCCCGGCCGTAACTGAAGGCCCGGCCCAGCACGAGCTGGAGCAACCCTGCCACTACCAGTGCCGGCAGGGTTGCACCGATGTCCGGATACAGGTTGGCCAACAAGTGATAGGTGCTGACCCCGCCCAGCCAGGCGAGCAGCGCCGGCCAGCGCAGTGCGGCCGAGGCCACCTGGGCGCTGCGCTTGCGCAGGATGAAGTGATCCACCAACACCACGCCGAACAACGGCGCAAACACCGAACCGATAAGCAACAGGAAGTTCTGGTACTGAGCCAATGGCGCCAGCAGGGCAATCAGCGTGCAGATAACGCCGATGGCCAGTGCCAGGTGCTCGACTTTGGCGCGCAGCAGAATCCCGCTGGACACCGCCGCCGAGTGAATATCGGCAAAGGCGTTTTCCGATTCATCCAGAAGAATCAGCAGCAGCGGAATCCCCAGGCCGGCACCGGCCAGCGCCAGCAGCAAGGCATTGACTTCACCGCTCGGCGCGAACGCCAGGGTGTAGGCCACGCCCAGGCTCATCAGCCAGAAATTACCGATGAAGAAACCGATGGCGGTGCCACCGAAGACGTTTTTCGCCCGTTTGCCGAAGCGCGAGTAGTCGGCGATCAGCGGCAACCACGAGAGCGGCATGGCAATGGCGATGTCGAACCCCACGGCGAACGGCATCGACCCGTCACCGGCCTGGGCCCACAACGCGGCCAGGTCAGCCTTGGCGAACAGGTTCCAGGTCAGCCAGGTGCACGCGGCCAGCAGCAGCCAGATGCCCCATTTGCGCAGGATCTGCCGCACGAAAGTCAGCGGACCGCTGACGGCCAGCAAGGTCGCCAGTGCGCCGAAGAACAGCGTCCACAGCACGGGATTGGACAGCAGGCTGCCTTCGCTGAAAGCCTTCGCGCCCAACAGGCTGGCGGCATCGCGCATGACGATGATTTCGAACGAACCCCAGCCGATCAGTTGCAGCAGGTTCAACACCGCCGGCAGGCTCGCGCCTTTGGCGCCTAAGCTGAGCTTGAGCGCGGCCATCGACGACAGGCCGGTGTCACTGCCGATCACCCCGACGGTGGCCAGCAGCAGAACGCCGACCAGGGTGCCGAGAAAAATTGCCAGCAACGATCCGGACAGGCCCAGGCCCGGCGCGAGCAATGCACCGGTCTGCAGGACCATCAGGCCGATGCCGAGGGAGAACCACAGGGAAAACAGGTCGCGGCCGCCGAAGACACGTTTGTCGGTCGGCACTGCGATATCGGGAGAATAAGTGCTGGGTTGAATGCTCAAGGGTGTTATCTCAGAGGGACATTTGTTGTTGTGTTGTTCACACACGCCCTTGTGGCGAGGGGGCTTGCCCCCGTTGGGGCTGCGAAGCAGCCCCAAAACAGACAACTGAATTCTGCCTGTGAGAACTCATCGCCGGATTTACGACCGCTTCGCGGCCGAACGGGGCGGTGCGGCGGCCCGACAAGCCCCCTCGCCACAGGGTTATCAGTGCCGAATCAAACTTTCTGGTACAGCTGACTGCCTTCCTGCTTGAAGCGCTCGGCCTGTTCGGCCATGCCCTGGGCGACGTCCACGTCGACCGCTTCGATCCGTTGGTTGGCCGCATACTCGCGGACTTCCTGGGTGATCTTCATCGAGCAGAATTTCGGCCCGCACATCGAGCAGAAGTGCGCGACCTTGGCCGAATCCTTCGGCAGGGTTTCGTCGTGATACGAACGCGCGGTGTCCGGATCGAGCCCCAGGTTGAACTGGTCTTCCCAACGGAACTCGAAACGCGCCTTGCTCAAGGCATTGTCGCGGATCTGTGCGCCCGGGTGCCCCTTCGCCAGATCGGCGGCATGCGCGGCGATCTTGTAGGTGATGATCCCGGTCTTCACGTCATCCTTGTTCGGCAGGCCCAAGTGCTCCTTCGGCGTCACGTAGCAGAGCATGGCGCAACCGAACCAGCCGATCATCGCCGCGCCGATACCGGAGGTGATGTGATCGTAGCCCGGCGCGATGTCGGTGGTCAGCGGGCCGAGGGTGTAGAACGGCGCCTCGTCGCAGCACTCCAGCTGCTTGTCCATGTTCTCTTTGATCAGCTGCATCGGCACGTGGCCCGGGCCTTCGATCATGCACTGCACGTCGTGCTTCCAGGCAATCTTGGTCAGCTCGCCGAGGGTCTCCAGTTCGCCGAACTGCGCTTCGTCGTTGGCGTCGGCAATCGAGCCCGGACGCAGGCCATCGCCCAGCGAGAAGCTGACGTCGTAGGCCTTCATGATTTCGCAGATGTCTTCGAAATGGGTGTAGAGGAAGTTCTCTTTGTGGTGCGCCAGGCACCACTTGGCCATGATCGAACCGCCACGGGAGACGATGCCGGTCACGCGCTTGGCGGTCATCGGCACGTAGCGCAGCAGCACGCCGGCGTGGATGGTGAAGTAGTCGACGCCCTGCTCGGCCTGCTCGATCAGCGTGTCGCGGAACAGCTCCCAGGTCAGGTCTTCGGCCGCGCCGCCGACTTTCTCCAGGGCCTGGTAGATCGGAACCGTACCGATCGGCACCGGCGAGTTGCGGATGATCCACTCGCGGGTTTCGTGGATGTGCTTGCCGGTGGACAGGTCCATGACCGTGTCCGAACCCCAGCGAATACCCCAGGTCAGTTTCGCCACTTCTTCTTCGATCGACGAACCCAGTGCGCTGTTGCCGATGTTGCCGTTGATCTTCACCAGGAAGTTACGGCCGATGATCATCGGTTCCAGTTCGGTGTGGTTGATGTTGGCCGGAATGATCGCGCGGCCACGGGCGATTTCGTCACGGACGAATTCGGGGGTGATGATTTTCGGCACACTGGCGCCGAAGCTGTGGCCGGCGTGTTGCTGGTCCAGCAGGCCGGCGGCGCGGGCCACTTCCAGCTTCATGTTTTCGCGGATGGCAACGTATTCCATCTCGGCGGTGATGATGCCTTGGCGCGCGTAGTGCATCTGGCTGACGTTGGCACCCGGCTTGGCGCGGCGCGGGTTGTTGACGTGGGCGAAGCGCAGCTTGGTCAGCTCCGGATCGGCAAGGCGCTCCTGGCCGAAATTCGAGCTCAGGCCGCTCAGGCGCTCGGTGTCGCCACGGGATTCGATCCACGGCGAACGCACGTCGGCCAGGCCTTTACGCACATCGATGATGACATTGGGGTCGGTGTACGGGCCCGAAGTGTCGTACACCACTACCGGTGCGTTGACCTCGCCACCGAAGTCGGTCGGCGTCACGTCCAGGCTGATTTCGCGCATCGGCACGAGGATGTCCGGGCGTGTGCCCTGAACATAGATTTTTTGCGAGCGGGTAAACGGCTGAACCGATTGCTGATCGACCTTGGCCGAGTCACTCAGGTTAGTGGCGATTTTTGCTTTTGTAGTCATCACGGGCTCTCCAGACACACATCCAGGCAGTGGATTTTTGTCGGAGCGAACCTGTAAACGAATGGACGCACGGGCGCTGGGAAGACCAGCTGTGCTGTGCTCAGTGCTCGAGGGGTGTTCGATTGTCGAACAACATCCCGGACGAAGCACAAGAGGACTCGCCGGGTGACGAGAAATCTTGTTCCCTACGCAGGCGCTAACCTGATCAGGTTCAACGGGATCCGAAATTATTCGATCTCAGCCTCATAGCAAGGCACCCCGACAAGAACCCGGCCAGTCTAGACACAACTGGCAAAGAACGCCAACCCCACTGCAAATACCGTGATGAATGGCGTAATTACACGCAGTATCAGGATTGTTGCCGCCCCAATGCACAACTACACTCGCTACGCTGAGCCGGCATTGACGCTGTCAAAGCGGGGCCTTAGCCTTGGCGCTCAAATTACCTCTGTAATATCAATTCTAGGGATCGTCTATGCTGCGCAAACTCTCACTGGCCCTCGCCGTGTCTTGTGCGTCCAACGGAATGGCCTGGGCAGCAGATGTGCCCTTATCGGCCAAGACGGACCTGGTCAGCGTGTATCAGGAAGCCGTCAACAACAACGCCGACCTGGCGGCTGCCATCGCCCAATACGGCGCGCAGAAAGAAGTCGTACCCCAGGCCCGCGCCGGGCTGCTGCCGAACCTCTCGGGCGGCGCCAATGTTGCCGAGGTGCGCACCTCGCTCGATCAACCTTCGGGCACGACCAACCGCGATGCTCATTCCTACCAGGCCACTTTGGCGCAGCCGCTGTTCCGCGCCGATCGCTGGTTCCAGTTCCAGGCCGCCAAGGAAGTCAACGAACAGGCTGCCCTGCAGCTCTCGGCGACCGAGCAAAACCTGATCCTGCAAACCGCTGACAGCTATTTCAACGTGCTGCGCAGCCAGGACAACCTGGCCTCGACCAAGGCCGAAGAAGCGGCGTTCAAACGCCAGCTCGACCAATCCAACGAACGTTTCGATGTCGGCCTCTCGGACAAGACCGACGTCTTGAACTCACAGGCCAGCTACGACACCGCGCGCGCCAACCGCATCGTTGCTCAGCGCCAGGTGGACGACGCCTTTGAAGCATTGATCACCCTGACCAACCGTCAGTACAACTCAATCTGGGGCATCAGCCATAACCTGCCGATCCTGCCGCCAGTACCGAACGACGCCAAGGCCTGGGTCGAAACGGCGGGCAGGCAGAACCTCAATCTGTTGGCCAGCAACTATGCCGTCAGCGCCGCCGAGCAGACCCTCAAGCAGCGCAGGTCCGGGCACTTGCCAACGGTTGATGCGGTCGCCAAGTACGAGAAAGGTGACAACGATGCACTGGGCTTCAGCAACCCGAACAACCTGCCCCAGGCATACGGCGGCAACGTCGAGCAAACGACCTTGGGCCTGCAACTGAACATCCCGATCTACAGCGGCGGCCTGATCAACTCCCAGGTGCGTCAGTCCTATGCACAACTGGACCAGACCGAGCAGCAACGCGAATCCCTGCGCCGACAGATCGTGGAAAACACCCGCGACCTGCACCGCGCGGTGAACACCGATGTCGAGCAGGTACAGGCGCGCAAGCAATCGATCATCTCCAACCAGAGCGCGGTGGAAGCAACTGAAATCGGCTATCAGGTGGGTACGCGAAACATCGTCGACGTGCTGGATGCGCAGCGTCAGCTCTACACCTCGGTGCGCGACTACAACAACACCCGCTACGACTACATCCTCGACAACCTGCGCTTGAAGCAACAGGCCGGCACATTGAATCCGGGGGATCTGCAAGTCCTGGCACGCTGGCTCAATCCGAACTACAACCCGGACAAGGACTTCCTGCCACCGGATCTGGCCAAGGCGGCAGAGGAGCAGTTGAAAGCGCGGCCTGATCAGTAAAAGCAAAAGCTTCGCGAGCAGGCTCGCTCCCACAGTGTTTCGAGTGTGGGAGCGAGCCTGCTCGCGAATGAATACGACTCGGTCTACCGCTTGATCAACCGCCCCAACCCATCCAGCAACCGCTGCAATGCCCCCTGATTGGCGCGCATCACTTTCAACCCGGCCTCTGCCATGCGCTGCGCATCTCGCGGCAGTTCGAACAGCCGCTGCACCGCCACCGCCAGCCCTTCGGCATCCTCCACTTCCTGCAACGCCCCGGCACTGCGCAACTGCGCGGCGATTTCGAGGAAGTTGAAAAGATGCGGACCGCTCAACACAGGTTTAGCCAGGGCCGCCGGTTCCAGCAGGTTATGCCCGCCATTCGGCACCAGGCTGCCACCGACGAATGCGCTGTCAGCCAGTGCGTAGAGAAACAGCAACTCGCCCATGGTGTCGCCAAGCAGCACTGAAGTATTCGCGCTGACCGCATCGCCGCTGGAACGCCGGACCGTGGCAAACCCTTGTTGCTGGCACAACCCGAACACCGAATTGAAGCGTTCCGGATGACGCGGCACCAGAATCAGCAGGGCATCGGGGTGACTGGCCAACAACTGACGGTGGGCCGCCAGCACCACCTCGTCTTCGCCGTCATGGGTACTGGCCGCGATCCACACCGGTCGCTCCAGCGCCTGCCATTGCCCGCGCAATTCAACGGCGCGCTCCAGCAGTTGCGGGTCAATGGTCAGGTCGAACTTGATCGAACCGGTCACTTCGACGGTTTCAGTCCGCGCGCCCAGGTTGCGCAAGCGTTGCGCCTCGGCCTCGGTCTGCACCGCGAACAGACTCATCTCGGCCAGCATTGGCTGGGTCAGCTTGGGGAACCGACCGTAACCCTTGGCCGAACGCTCGGACAGCCGCGCATTGGCCAGCGCCACGGGGATCCCGCGTTTGGCACATTGATGGATATGGTTGGGCCACAATTCGGTTTCCATGATCACCGCCAGTTTCGGCTGGACCCGATCGAGGAAGCGCCGGGCAGCGCAAGGCAAGTCATAGGGCAGATAACAGTGCTGGATGCGCGGCTCATTGGCGAACAGTGCGTGGATGCGTTCCGAACCGGTCGGGGTCATGCAGGTCACGGTGATCGGCAGATCCGGATAACGCGCCAGCAAGGCGCGAATCATCGGTGCGGCCGCAATGCTTTCGCCCACCGACACGGCGTGCACCCAGATACCGCCCGGTTTCATCGCCGGCATCCCGCAGGAAAAGCGCTCGCCGATGCGCCTGGCGTACGCCGGCGCCTTGCGCGCGCGCAGCCAAAGCCGAATCGCTACCAATGGCAGCCCCAGATAAAACAGCGCGGTGTAGAGAGTTCTATTCATGGCGGCGGAGTTTATCGGCTTTTTTCGCCAATCGCCTGCAAGTGCACGGCAAAACGTTCGGCGAGCCAGCGCGCGGCCGGGCCGAGCGGTTCATCCCGGCGCCATACCAGCTCCACCACCAGGGCCGGCGGGGTCCATTCGCTGACCAGTTCGACCATCTGGTTCTGATAGGTCGGGTACTGCACCACGTGGCGTGGCAACCAGGCCCAGCCGAGGCCGCGCACCAGCCATTCGGCCATCACATAGAAACTGTCGGCGCGCCAGACTTGCGGGCTGGCAGGATCACTGCCGGGATAAATGCTCGACTCCGTGGACATCAGCAACTGCCGATGTTGCGCCAGTTGTTGGCCGTCCACTGCGCCTTTGAGCGCCAACGGATGATCCTTGCCGCACACCGTCACCATTTCCACACTGCCCAGCACCCGTCGCTCAAGTGCCTCGGGAATCTGATCGTGAAAGAACAGCAGCCCCAGATCGGCGCGCCGCTCCACCAGCTTGCGCGCAACATCGCCTTGGGCGGCGCTGGTCAGTTGCACTTCAAGGCTGGGGAATTTTTCCGCCAGGGCCTCGAAGCTCTCGATGATCGGCTGATAAGGCATCGCTTCATCCTGCGCCACACGCAGTCGCGCCTCCTGCCCGCGCATCATCGCCAGCGCCCGGCCGTTGAGTCGTTCGCACTGGCGCAACACCTCCCGTGCTTCGTCCAGCAAAGCCGTGCCGGCTTCAGTGAGTTTCGGCTGACGGCCACTGCTGCGGTCGAACAGGCTGACGCCCAGGTCTTCCTCCAGTAACGCTATCGAACTGCTGACCGCCGACTGCGCCTTGCGCTGATCCCGCGCCACGGCAGAAAACGACCGCTGCTCCGCTACGCTGACAAACAACCGCAGCTGCTCCAGATTCCATTGCATACTCATGGCTCAACCCATCTTCAAAACAGATAGGTAATGACTTTACCGCATCTGGCGAATCTCTAGAATGCCGACCTCAGAGAGCAACACTTCACACGAGGATTGACCCATGACCGCTTACTACTACCTGGCCATTGCCATCTGCGCCGAAGTGATTGCCACTGTTTCGATGAAAGCGGTCAAAGGCATCAGCACCCCGCTGCCACTGGTGTTGGTCATCGTCGGTTACGGCATCGCCTTCTGGATGCTGACCCTGGTGGTGCGCAGCGTTCCCGTGGGCGTAGCGTACGCCGTGTGGGCCGGTATGGGGATCGTGATGGTCAGCGGCGCGGCGCTGTTTATCTATGGGCAGAAGCTGGACGTGCCGGCGATGCTGGGGATGGCGTTGATTGTGCTGGGTGTTGTGGTCATCCAGCTGTTCTCCAAAACTGCGGGGCATTAAGAGCAGCTACAAGCTGCAAGCCATAAGCTGCAAGAGGGATATTCTCCCACTCTTGCTTGCAGCTTGAAGCTTGAAGCTTGAAACTTGCGGCTTCGCTTTGAACACAGAGGTCGCTGCATGCCATCCGTTATTTCCACCGACGTGCTGATTGTCGGCGCTGGTGTCGCCGGCCTCTGGCTGAATGCGCGACTGCGTCGCCAGGGTTTTTCGACCGTGCTGGTGGAAAGCGCCAGCCTCGGCGGCGGGCAGAGTGTGAAGTCCCAGGGCATCATCCACGGCGGCGCCAAATACGCGCTGCACGGCGCCCTGACCGGCGCCTCGGAAGCCATCGCCGACATGCCGCGCCGCTGGCGTGAAGCCCTGGCCGGTGACGGCGAGTTGGACCTGTCCGGCGTACGCCTGCTGTCCGAAGCCCATTACCTTTGGTCCCCCGGCACCCTCGCCGGCAACCTCACCAGTTTCTTTGCCAGCAAAGCCGTGCGCGGTCGCGTCGATCAGGTCAAGGGCGAGCAATTGCCGCCGGCCCTGCAAGACAAGCGCTTCAAGGGCAAGGTCTATCGCTTGGCGGAACTGGTGGTCGACGTGCCGAGCCTGATCCAGCGCCTGGCCGACCTGGCCGGAGATGGCTTGCTCGCCGGGCAGAAGATCGAGCCGTTGCTGGAAGGCGGCGTGCTGGTCGGCCTGAAGGTGGACGGGCGCGAGATCCGTGCCCAGCGCATCGTCCTGAGCGCCGGTGCCGGAACCGCGGCATTGCTTGAAACGCTGGGCCTGAGCCAGCCCGCCATGCAGCGCCGCCCGTTGCACATGATCATCGCCAAGGGGCCAAGCCTCAAACCGCTGTACGCCCACTGCCTGGGCGGTGGCACCAAACCGCGCATCACCGTGACCACGCACCCGGCGGCGGATGGCCAATGGGTCTGGTACCTGGGCGGCGATATCGCAGAATCCGAAGGCGTGACCCGTGAGCCCGCCGAGCAGATCGCCACCGCACAGAAAGAACTCGGCCAATTGCTGCCATGGATCGACCTGAGCACGGTGCAATGGGCGACCTTGCGCGTGGATCGCGCCGAACCGCTGCAATCAGGTTTGACCCGTCCCGACAACGCCTTTGTGGCCGAGGAAGGCCGACTGCTGGTGGGCTGGCCGACCAAACTCGCCCTGGCGCCGGACTTCGCCGACCGCGTGATCGCCAGCCTGACCCGCGACGGTATCCAGCCAAGCCACCCGGCAGCACTGCCTGAACTGCCGAAGCCGCCGATGGGTGTACCGGCCTGGGAGCAACTGCTGCCATGAGCCAACCGACCCTGCACGACTTGCATCGCCCGTTGGGCAGTACCGGCCTGCTGGTTTCACCCCTGGGCCTGGGCACGGTGAAACTGGGCCGCGACCAAGGGGTGAAATACCCCAACGGCTTCCAGATTCCCGATGACGATGAAGCACGCATGCTGCTCAAACTCGCCCGCGACCTGGGCATCAACCTGATCGACACCGCCCCGGCCTATGGTCGCAGCGAAGAACGCCTCGGCCCGCTGCTGCGCGGTCAGCGTCAGGATTGGGTGATTGTCAGCAAGGTCGGCGAAGAGTTTGCCGACGGTCAGTCCCGTCACGATTTCAGCGCCGCACACACACGTATGTCGGTGGAGCGCAGCCTGCAACGCCTGGAAACAGACTTCATCGACCTGGTGCTGGTGCACTCCGATGGTAACGACCTGGCGATCCTCAATGACTGCGAAGTCTACGAGACCCTCGCCACGCTCAAGGCCGAAGGCAAGATTCGCGGTTTCGGCTTTTCCGGCAAAACCGTCGACGGTGGCCTGAAGGCACTGGAGCAAGGCGACTGCGCGATGGTCACCTACAATCTGAACGAACAAAACGAAAAGGCCGTCATTGACTATGCTGCTGCACACGGCAAAGCCATTCTGGTCAAGAAAGCCCTCGCCAGCGGTCATGTCTGCCTGAGTCCGGGCGTGGATCCGGTGCGCGCCAGTTTCGAGTTGTTGTTTGAACATCCGGGTGTTGCCAGTGCTATTGTCGGGACCATCAATCCGCTGCACCTCGCCCACAATGTCGCGACCGTTGCCCAGGTCCTACGTAGCCACTGACGCCGCCCACGCGGCCTTAAGCAGGAGCCGACATGTCGCGTACGCTCATCAGAAAGAACCCGAGCAACTTCAAGACCCTGCCGTTATTCGTCGAAGCGACCCCCGAAGGCCTGGCTTACCAGAGCGTCGGCAGGCCGCTGAATTTCTCCCAGACCCTGCAACGTCGTCGGCCGGTGACGGTCGGCGACAGCGAACGGTTTGCCCTGGAACTGGCCAACCTCGGGGTTTCGGTGCGCCTGACCCTGCATTGGCAGAATCGCGACTATTGGGTGCTGGTGCGCCAACGCCGGCAGGACCGTGGCGATGTGGTGCTCAAGCTGATCTCCGGGTACGTGCCCGCCCATGAACTGAACCTGCCCTTGCACACGGCGATCCAGGAGATAGCCGAAGAATGCCTGCTGGAAACCCCGGAAGGTTGGCTCGGCGGGCGGTTCAACGACACCTGGTTGCCGGCGCCCTACTCGGCCGCCCTGCATTACCGTGAAGCCCTGCCGTTTCGCTTGTCACCACTGTCCGGCTCGGCGCGGCCGGTACGTTGCGCCAACCTGATGCTGATGGAGCGCCCGCGGGCTTACGTGCATTTGCCAACGGCCTCGCTGCAACTGATCTACGACTTGCGCCTGGACGTACCCAAGGAAGCCAAATCCCTGAGCCTGTTCCATGTCGATGAACGACTGGAAGGCGATCAACTCGTCGCCCGTCTCGACCGCAAGCGCCCCGATCTGTACTTGATGCCCTTGCAGGACGGCCACCCCATGGCCGAGCTGTACACCTTGAAAAAGGATCAGCTGTACCCGGCCAGCACGCGCGGACTGTACCTGGCCGAGAGTTTTGCCCGACAGGAAGGCTGGCTGGTTCGCGATGAACGAATTCGCTGGAAGGACTGGGTGAGGCAGCAGGGTCTGACCCCGCCGGGGAAGGATTCGGGTCTGGCGCGGTTGCGCGGCAAGGCAAAATTGCTGCTGAAGAAAATCGTGCCGCGCAAGGCGGCACGATAAGAGGGACAAAGAGGCTTTTGTGGCGAGGGGGCTTGCCCCCGTTGGGTCGCGAAGCGGCCCTAAAACCTGCAACCGTGTTCTACCTGATACACCACAGAGCATGGTTCTACGACTGCTTCGCAGCCGAACGGGGGCAAGCCCCCTCGCCACAAAGCCCCCTCGCCACAACAAGCCCGCATCACAATCAGGACTTGCGGATCTTCTCGACAATCGCAGTAGTGGAGCTGTTTTCCACCAGCCCCAGCACTTTCACGGTACCGCCGTAGGCCGTCACGATGTCCGCGCCGACCACCTGATCGATCCCGTAGTCGCCGCCCTTGACCAGCACGTCCGGCTTGACCGCGCTCAGCAGGTTTTCCGGAGTGCCTTCCGAGAAGCTGATGACCCAGTCCACCGCACCCAGACCGGCCAGTACGGCCATGCGTCGGTCGACACTGTTGATCGGACGACCCGGCCCTTTCAGGCGGCTGACCGATGCATCGTCGTTGATCGCCACGATCAGGCGATCGCCTTGAGCTCGCGCCTGTTCCAGATAGGTCACGTGACCGGCGTGCAGGATGTCGAAGCACCCGTTGGTGAACACGATCCGCTCGTTGTGCGCGCGGGCATCATCGACCGCCAGCAACAGCTGCTCAAGGCCGAGCACTCCACGCTCGGAACCCTCCTCGCGCTGAATCGCACGACGCAATTCCGGCGCACTGATGGCCGCCGTACCGAGCTTGCCGACCACGATACCCGCCGCCAGGTTGGCCAGGGCCACCGCGTGTGGCAGTTCTTCGCCAGCGGCAATCGCGGCCGCCAGGGTGGAAATTACTGTGTCGCCGGCACCGGTCACGTCGAACACTTCACGGGCACGGGCCGGCAAGTGCAGCGCCGGATGATCCGGACGCAGCAAGGTCATGCCGTGCTCGCCACGGGTCACCAGCAAGGCACCGAGGTCCAGGTCGTGCATCAGCTGCGCGCCCTTGCTCACCAATTCGTGCTCATCGGCGCAACCACCGACGATGGTTTCAAATTCGTTGAGGTTTGGCGTGATCAGGCTCGCACCGCGGTAGATCGAGAAGTCCTTGCCCTTGGGATCGGCCAGCACCGGAATGCCACGGGCACGGGCGGCCTGGATCAGTGCCTGATGGTTTTTCAGCGCGCCTTTGCCGTAGTCGGACAGCACCAGCACCTTGATGCCTTCGAGCAACTCATCGACCTGCGCGGCCAGCGCCAGCGCGTCGGTGGCGAAGGGTTCTTCGAAGTCGATGCGCAGCAATTGCTGGTGACGGCTCATGACCCGCAGCTTGACGATGGTCGGCTGGTGCGCAATGCGCTGGAAGATGGCCCGCACGCCTGCGCCCTTGAGGCTGTTGACCAGGCTGTTGGCGGCTTCATCGTCGCCGGTGACACCGACCAGCGAGGCCGGAGCCCCCAGGGCGGCAATGTTCAAGGCAACGTTGGCAGCACCGCCCGGGCGGTCTTCGATGTGATCGACCTTGACCACCGGCACCGGTGCCTCAGGAGAAATCCGTGAGGTACCACCATGCCAGTAACGGTCGAGCATGACATCGCCGACTACCAAGACAGGGGCTTGATCGAATCGCGGCATGGACAACTTCATGGTGCAACCCACATACAGAATGAACAGGGGCGCGATATTAACACAGGGTTGGTGTCGGCTTGTGCGGTGGCTGCAACCGGATGATTCGCCGGGTTTTATTGCTCATTTTTTGAGCAGAAAACCCGCGAGACGACAGCACGCCTCGCTCATATCCATCGCCTGTGTATCGATTTCGCACTCCGCGTGCAGCGGCGCCTCATAGGGACTGTCGATGCCGGTGAAATCCTTGATCCGGCCTTCCCGGGCAGCCCGGTACAATCCCTTGGGATCTCGTTGCGCACAAACCGCAAACGGCGTGCTCACAAACACCTCGATGAAGTCTCCGTCGGCAAACAATCGACGCGCCGCCTCGCGTTCGGCCCGGAACGGCGAGATCGCCGCGACGATCACAATCAGCCCCGCGTCGACCATCAGGCGTGCCACCTCGGCGGTGCGCCGGATATTTTCCCGACGGCATTCAACCCCCATCCCCAAGTCACGGCACAGACCGGCGCGCAGGTTGTCGCCATCGAGCACGAACGTGTGCAGCCCTTGTAGATTGAGTTGCAACTCCAGGGCATTGGCCAGGGTCGACTTGCCGGCCCCTGACAACCCCGTCAGCCAGAGACAGCGTGGTGCCTGCGACTTGAGGGCCGCACGGTCCTCGCTCGACAGCAATAACGGGTAGGGCATGATCGAGTGGCGGGACAACGAAACGGCTTCATTCATATCCAAGCACCTCGTAATCACGCTGATAGACCCGCCGAACCAGCCTGCGGGTGCGTACCGTGCAGAACTCGCGCGCCAGCATCGGGCGCCGCTGCTGCGACCTGTTCACGTGGGGCAGCTCCACCGGATAGCCCAATTGCTCGCAAACCAGCCTGAAATCCCGCTCCAGGTGCTCCTGGTAGCCGACGAAGTCCAGCGCCAGATGCCCCATGGAATCCGTCAGGAAATCCGTTTGCGCGGCGAAGTGCAACTGTCGCTGGATCGTTTCGGAGTGCAGCCAGCGGCCGACGAAGTCATCAAAGTCACGGTAGTGGCTGACCAGTTTCTGCGCCGCGTGATCCCGCTTCCCCAAGGCGTTGCCCCGCAGGAATGCGTAGGCCGAGTAGGCCCTTTCCAGGGGATCGCGAACGAACGCGAACTTGAAGCTGGCGGCAAACTGCTCGGGAAATTGCTGCTCGTACCAGTACAACGGCAAGTGGCCCGGGCTCCAGTCGTCAAAAATGGCCGCACAGATGCTGCTGCCGGCACATTTGGGGACGTGGATGAACAGGCAGGAACGCTGCTCGAAGGGCTCAGGGAAACTGACGTTGGCCGACATCGACTTGTTCACCACTTGACGGTCCACGACCGACAGGCGCCCCAGCAAAAAAGCCCGTTGCGATTTTGGCAACAGCTTCCAGAGATAACGTTGCAACATGCAGATACCCGCACGAAAGGGAGGGCCCTCTCGATTCAAGTCAAAGTTCGTTCAGGAACCTTAACAAGCACGTTGCCGAGATTTATTCCGGTTTGGTCAAGAAGCGTAAAGGTCTGGATACAAATCACCTGACGCGTTACACGCCAGGTGTGCGAAAGGGCGAGCCTGGCTCGCCCTTTCGGTGTCAGGCGATGTCTTCGGCCGGGGCGTCGAGGCCCATCGCATTGAGGCGCGAGTAGTAGCCGTTTTGCGCCAGCAGTTGTTCATGGGTGCCGCGCTCGACGATTTTCCCTTGATCCATGACCAGGATCAGGTCGGCCTTCTCGATGGTCGACAGACGGTGAGCGATCACCAGCGTAGTGCGACCTTTCATGACTTGATCCAGGGCTGCCTGAATATGCCGCTCGGACTCGGTATCGAGTGCCGAAGTCGCCTCATCGAGAATCAGCAGCGGAGCATTCTTCAACAGTGCCCGGGCAATCGCCAGGCGCTGACGCTGGCCACCGGACAGCAGCACGCCGTTTTCCCCGACCTGGGTGTCCAGGCCTTCAGGCAATTGAGCAATAAAGTCCATCGCGTAGGCATCCTTGGCCGCCTTTTCAATGTCTTCACGAGGTGCGCCAGCCAGGTCGCCATAGGCGATGTTGTTGGCCACGGTATCGCTGAACAGGGTCACGTGCTGAGTCACCTGGGCGATATGCCGACGCAGGTTCAACAACTTGTACTGCTCCACTTCGACGCCATCGATGAGGATTTCGCCCTTGTCGTGGTGATAGAAACGCGGAATCAGGTTGGCCAGGGTCGATTTGCCGCTGCCCGAACGTCCCACCAGTGCCACCATTTGCCCGGGTTCGACCGAGAAACTGATGTCATTGAGTACCTGACGCTCGGTGTCCGGGTAGGTGAAGCTGAGGTTGCGCACATCCAGGCGACCGCTGACGACATCGCGCTCGATGGTGCCGGTATCGATTTCGGGCTCGACATCCAGTTGCTCGAAGATACTCTCAGCACCGGCCACACCCTTCTGGATGGTCGAGCTGACTTCGGACAGTTGGCGAATCGGCTTGGGCAGCAGGCCGGCCAGAGTGATGTAGGCCACCATGTCGCCGGCAGACGCATCACCACGCAGGAACAACACCAGGAACATCAGCACAGCCATGGCGGTGTAGATCACCAATTGCAGCAGCGGCGTGTAGATGGCGCCGGTGCGGGTCATGCGCAACTGCTTGTCGGTGTTGCCCTGGCTGGCGTCGAAGAAGCGTTTCTCTTCGTACTTTTCACCGCCGAAGCTGCGCACCACGCGATAGCCCTGGATCGTTTCGGACGCCACATGCGTCACGTCCCCCATGGCCAGCTGGATTTTCTTGCTCTGCTTGCGGAATTTCTTGCTGGCCGTGCGCACCATGAGGGCGATCAGCGGCAGGATGGCGACCATGACCAGCGTCAGGCGCCAGTTCATGAACAACAGCGAGGCAAACAGGAAGATCACCGTCATGCCTTCACGGATTACGACCTTGATCGCATCTGTTGCCGCCCCCGTGACCATGGTCACGTTGAAGGTGATACGTGAAATCAGGTGCCCCGAGTTATGCTTGTCGAAATACCGGTTTGGCAACACCAGCAGGTTGTTGAACAACTGGACCCGCAAGTCATGGACCAGGCCGAGGGAAACCTTGGCCAGGAAGTAGTTGCCCAGGTACGACCCCAACCCCTGCCACGCGGCGATCAGGATAATCAACAATGGCACCGCCTGCAGCAGTTGCAGATCCCGCAGATAGGGCACACTTGGAAACAGCACCGCTTCAGGGTTGGATAGACCGTCGACGAAGTACTTGAGGATGTAGCCCAGCATTGGCTGCGTCGAAGCGAAAATCAGAAAACCGACGATGCTGATCAGAAACAGGCTGATATACGGCCGGACATAGCCGAGCAGGCGGAAGTAGATTTTCAAGCTCGATGGGCTTGCGGAGAGACTGGAGTCGGCCATATCACGCGAATGTCGATGAAAAGGACGCTGACTTTACCACAGCTTCCCCTGGGTTCTGGCAATCGCATACAGTCTGTGTATTGTGACGCGTCAAATAGCCACCAGATGTCCCTGCCTTGGTATGATCGCTCAATTCAGGAATAAGTTACCCAGCATGCAATTAAACGCTTTGAACAGCACGTCCAACAGAATCTTCGATTTCATTTGTTTGTGGATCCTTCCGCTCGGTTATTTATTACTGCTTTGTGCGCTGTTTTTCCTGCCGGGGCGCAGTGTGCATCACAAGCTTTACTATGGCCTGTTCAGCATTCCCGCACTGATTGCACTGTGCTTGCGTCCGCGGATCGGCAAAGAGCTGCTGCACGAACCGATCGTCATTGCAGCCCTGCTGTTTGTGGCGTGGGCATTGCTCAGCCTGTCCTGGGGGCCAGGCGATGAAATCGACTTTGGTCAGTTCAAACCGCCACTGCATACCCTGTTGCTGTTCGTTGGCTGCTACCTGCTGGTGCGCTATCGCAGCGAAATCATCCAGCCCCTGCTGTTCTGCGCCGCGACTGTGGCGCTGGTCATGTCTGTCTACAACCTGTACTGGTTCGACCAGATCTATCAACCGGAAATGCGCCTGATCGGTCTAGGCGCTTTCGACAACCCACTGCTCAGCTCCCACGTTTTCGGCTTTTTTTGTACCTACTGGCTGAGCCTGAGCATGACCTGCAGGCGACGCCAGGTACTTTGGCTGAGCGTACCGGCGATGGCGATCATGTTCGCCACAGTAGTGGCCACCGGCTCCAGGACGCCACTGGTTGCACTGACGCTGGCTACGCTGTGGCTGTGCTTCATCTGTTGGAGCCGACGCTCGGCCTTCATGCTTGGCGCCATGTTCTTCGCCGGTACGGCGACGTTCGCGTTGTTTTCGAACAAGATCATCGAAAGAGGCAGTTCCTTCCGCATCGAGCTCTGGCAATTGACCCTGGGCAGGATCGCTGAACACCCATGGATCGGGCACGGCTACAACGCCAAACTGACCCTGGACCCCGGCGTCGGCTACAGCCTTCAGGAACCCCATAGCTTTGCCCTGGGCGTGCTCTACTACGTCGGTTTTATCGGCCTGCTGCCATGGCTGTTCTTTCTCGCATGGGGCTTCATCAGCAGCCGGCGCCATCGCGTGCAACCGCTGTTTATCATTGCCTCAGCCTGGCTGGCCTTCGGTATCGGTGCAGGCCTGACTGAAGGTGGCGGGATCATCTCTCGCCCCAAGGAGCACTGGTTCCTGCTGTGGATCCCCTTGGCGCTGATTGCCGCATTGAGCATCAATCAACGGGCCCGGCGCCTGCTGGACATGCCGATCAAAACCGCGACACCAAGCGCCCTGCAACAGCTGACTGCCGATGCCCGGATCATCGAAGAGGATGGTCTGGGCCCCAAGGTCCTGCGCCTGACAGATGGCAGTTTTCTCAAGCTGTTCCGCCGCCGCCGCTGGTATACCTCGGGCAGTTTCACGCCCTACTCCGATCGCTTTGCCGTCAATAGCATGCAACTGCGCAGCATGGGCATCCCGACACCGCACATCCTCGACCTTTACCGGTTCGAAGACGGCAGCAGCGCTGTGCATTACTCCCCGTTGCCGGGCAACACGCTGCGCCAGATCCTGCAAGGTATCACCGCGCCAGCGGTACGCCAGGCACTGGTGGAGCGTTTCGGCAAATTCATGGCTCAACTGCACCAGCAAGGGGTCTACTTCCGTTCCCTGCACCTGGGCAATGTACTGGTGCTGGAGGACGGCGAGTTCGGCCTGATCGACCTGGCCGACCTGCGAATTTACCCATCATCATTGAGCCCTTCCCTGCGTCGGCGTAATCTGCGCCACATGCAGCGCTATGCGTCAGATCGGCACTGGCTGTTCGAGGATCACTTCGAAGCGCTGCTGCAGGGATACGCCGCGACGGCTTCGAAAGCCGACGTGGATAATTTGAACAGGCACGTGCTGGCCGGGATTCCTCCGGCCCGGGCTCACGGATGATAGAAACCAACCCGCTTATCGCGATGACGGCCTACCTGCTCGCCATCGCGACTGCTGCGCTACTGTTGCGCAACGTGCCGAGAATCACCCGACAGCTGGAACATTCCGGCGAAAGCCGCTTTGCCGGCATCGACGGCTTACGCGGGTATCTGGCCTTCGGCGTGTTCGTTCACCACTCGATCATTACGTGGATCTTTCTGCAAACCGGCGTGATCGATTTTCCGCCGAGCAACTTCTACTCGCAGCTCGGCCAGGGCAGCGTCGCCCTCTTTTTCATGATCACCGGCTTTCTGTTCTGGGACCGCTTGCTCACCCACGGGCGGCAACACGACTGGCTGGCATTTGCGGTATCGCGGGTGTTTCGCCTCTATCCGCTCTACCTGCCGCTGATGTTGACCGTATTTGTCTGTGTGTTCTATTTGCAGGACTGGGAACTCAAGGACTCCGGCGCCCAGGTCATCGGCCAAGCCCTGGCCTGGCTGACCTTCGACCGGCCAGACGTCAACCAATACCACCAGACCGGCATGATGATCTCCAACGTCACCTGGACGCTGGGGTACGAGGTGTTTTTCTACCTGGCCCTGCCACTGGCCGCCTTGGTGTTCATATACCGCGGCGGCTGGATGCAGACGGTGCTGTGCCTGATCGGCATCTACACCCTGTACCAGGTGGTCGGCTGGGAACACTCGCTGAAGAAGCACTACCTGGCCAGCTTCCTCGGCGGCATCGCTGCGGCGTACTGGATTCGCCGTCCACAATGGGTCGCCTGGAGCCTGTCTCCGCTGGCGGGCATCATCGCCCTGCTCGCATTGACGATCGCCTTTACGGCGTTCAACCGGGCATTCAACCTGGTAGCGCTGCTGCTGCTTTCACTGTTCTTTGTGATCGTGGCGTCCGGCAATACCTTGTTCGGCGCCCTGAGACCACGCAGCATTCGCTGGCTGGGGGAAATCAGCTACAGCACGTATTTGCTGCACGGATTCGTGCTCTGGGTACTGGTGCAGCGACTGCCGCCGATATTGCACCTGGACGCCCGGCAAGCCTGGGTCTTCCTGCCGTTGCTGGCCGTGTGCAGTTGCCTGCTGATCATCATCAGCAGCCTGACTTACCTGTACATTGAAAAGCCCGGTATCAATGCAGGCAAGAAAACCCTGCACTGGTTGCGCCAGACCAGGAAGCCGAGGAAAGAACTTCCAGAGGAGACGGCTCAATAACGGTGAGCCATTGCCGGGGCATGTCACCAAGGACAATGCCCCGCCTTCCCCCCCTTGAATCCAGTCTTTGGCTCAGTCTTTCTCCAGCCGTGAGAAATACATCCGGCCCAGCCCACGCCAGGTTTTCTTGTTCCAGGCCTTGAACGGAATCTGCGCCAGCAACTCGCGCGCCAGCTTGCGATCACGGTTGGCGGTCTTGAGGAACATGGAATTGAGAAACTTGTAGCGCACCTCGTCATACAGCGGGTGATCGCTGAAGAGCGCGTAGGTGCGCAGGATGCTGTCGATCATGAAGCGGTGGTTCTTGTAGGAGTTGGTGGCATGCTTGCGATAGCGTGCCATCAATACATTCAGACCATCGATGAAGTAACCGGCATGGGTCACCTTCAACTCGATCAGCAAGTCTTCCAGGCGAATGGTCGGGTCGAACCCGCCCACCTTGTCCAGCGCTTCGCGGCGGATCATCAGGGTGGGTGCCGGAGGATAGGGCTTGCGCTCCAGAAACATGTCATCGAAGTCCAGGCGACGGAACGGCACATCCCGGCGCTGGCGCTTCTCGGGATAGAGATTGCCGTCGGCATCGATCAATTCGATGTTACCGGCGCAAATGCCGACCTCGGGCTTGCCGTCCATATGCGCGACCTGGGTGGCGATTCGCTCCGGCAACATGATGTCATCCGAACCGAACGGCACGATCAGGCTGCCCTTGGCCCGGGCAATCGCACCATTGAGGGTATTGGTCAGCCCCTGGTTTTCCTGAACCCGAAAGTCGAAACCATGGATGGCCTGCAACGCCTTGATCCGCTCGACGCTGTCATCTTTCGAGCCATCGTCGACCACCAGCAACTCGATGTTCCGATAGGTCTGGTTGAGGACGCTGAGAATGCTTTCCTCGATGTAAGGGGCGTGGTTGTACGACGCGATAATGACAGTGACGATGGGTTGCGCGTCGTTCATGGCTGTTCCTTGCGGGCCTGTTCCAGGCCGGATTCGATCAGATTGAGGTATTCGCGACGGAACTCCTCGATGTCATGGTGTTGCTGCAGATAACGGAAAGCTTGCTCGCCCTTGGCCTTGAGTTCGTCATCCGAAAGGCCAAGGTAAGTGTCCAGCGCCGCCTGCAACGTCGGCACATCCTTCGGCGTAATCGCCAGGCCACCGGCGCCCTCGATGAGCGGCAACATGGCCGGCACGTTCGAGGCAATCACCGGCAAATGCCCGCTCATGCCTTCAAGCAGCGCCAGCCCGAGGCCTTCGGCCAGGGAGGGCATGGTCCAGATATCGAAAGCGCGAATGTACTGCAGGGCAATTTCCTTGAACCCCAGCAAATGGGCGCGACCACTGAGGCCGAGGCGGTCGATTTCCGCCGCCAGGCGCGACTCTTCACGGCCGGCACCAATGATCGCCAGCTGGGTATTGGGGTATTTGTCCTTGAGTGCGGCAAAGGCCTGCAGCAAATAGATATGGCCCTTGACCGGCACCAGTCGCCCCAACGCACCGATCAGCCGCACTGACGGATCGATGCCCAACAGTTCACGGGCCTTTTCACGACTGTGTTGCAGACCTTCGGCCTGCTCGATGTCGATGGCATTGGTGATGGCGTAGGTATTCTGGTCGGTGAAGCCACAGTCACAGTCCAGCAGATACTGTTTCACCGCAGGCGACACACCGACGAAGCGCCAGTGACGATCGATCAGGCGCTGGGTCTGGCGGCGCCGGTAAAAACGGTCGTACTCGCCAAAGCCGTGGGAAATGCCGATGCATAACGGCACTTTCAACCAGCGGTTGAGCGCCAGCATCATGTTCACCGGCTTGAAGCGGTTGCAGATCACCACATCGAATTTTTCCCGACGGCAGAACTTGTACAGCTGCCACATGGCCCGCAGGCGCATGCCCTTGAGGGATTTGTCTGAAAATTCGAAGTACACCGAACGGTCGGCTCGGCTCACCGCTTCGCCCGACCCGGGCTTACCGCGCAGAAACGCAGCGGTCACTTCATAGCGATCACTGGGCAGGGCCTTGACGATTTGCTCCGCGAGGTCGGCGAAATCATGGGCTTTGACGTTGTAGTCAGGCTGCAGTTGCAGGACCTTTGACCGCTGACTCATAACTCTCCCCGCTGAGAAACATTGCCTGGTGTGTGCTTGATGGACCACAAAAGCTCGTGGCGCCGGACTGCCTTGCGAAAGAATTCGTTCTGGCCATAGGTGGGCGGCAACCGGCCGGCCAACAAGCGCTGTATCAACCGACGCAAGCGACGCTTGAACGGCATCGCCGGCTGCAGGTCGTGCATCATTCCCATCGCCATGGCCTTGTCTCGCTGCTGCTCCAGCGGCAAGGGCAGGCAATAAGGCTGCATCGCCTGGGCCGGATCGAAGGCAGGTGGTAAGGCGATGCCATCACCGGTATCGCCCATCGGCCAGCGGTCGTTGTCGTGCAGATGGTTGGCATAGCCCAATAGCGTGGTCGGTTGCCAGTCCAGGCCTTGCAAGGCTTCGAGGACTGCCGCCTGGGCGCAGATATGATCGGGATGCGGATCCAGGGTCGGATGCGGCAGGACGATGACCTCGGGCCGGGCCCGCAGCAGCAACTCTCGCAGATCCGCCAGCAGATTGTTCCAGGTCGGCGCACCATCGGCATCGCCGGGCAGCGCGAAAGGATTCAACTGACGGAACAGCCGGGTGTCGCTCAGGTCTGCTTCCCGCGATCCCGCCGCCACCGCAGGCGCAGCCTGCATGCTCGCCAGCTGCAGACAGAAGTAACCCAGTTGTACGCAGCGGGCCTCGGCTACACCGGCCCAACGTGGCACGGCGATGCTGTCCCAGGCACGCAGGCGGCCTTTCAAACGGGCCGCATCGACCTTGCTCAGGCCCATCTGCTGGTAGTGTTCGGCTTCGATTTCGCCCGCTGTCAGCGTGACGATCCAGGTTTCGTCGGCCTGACTGTACAAACCGTAGGCCGCCAGCTCGGCGTCATCGGCGTGGGGCGCGATGACCATTACCCGCTGACGCCGGTAATCCGGATGTTCCAGTGCCCACAGCACAGGCTCACCGAACACGCGACAGAAACGCCCGCGCAAGCGCAGGTCACCACGGGACAGCGCCTGAGCCTGACCACTGAGATTGAGATAACGCAGGCCGTTCACGCCCCGTTCGAAGGTTTGTCGGTCAGGGTTTTCGCCCCCCGCCAACTCGACCACCGGATCGAAAAAACGACCCAGCCAGGTGCTTTTCACCCGCAGAGCCAGCACCAGCGTCGCGTCGTCGACCAGCATCACGCCCTCGTCCAGCCGCAAATGTTCACCGTTCAGGTGCACCTTGGGCTGGGGCGTGTAGGGGGGAAAGCTGTACTGGTAATCGTCTTTCGGTGAGTAGAACAGATGGTCGGCAAACCAGGCTTCGTGGGCAATCCAGCCCAGTACCGCCAGCACCAGCGGCAACCACCAAGCCACCAGCACACCCATGACAATCAACAGCACCAGCGCAATCAGCAGGCCGATACGTTTATTGCGCCGATGGCGCTTGAGCAGTTGCTGTTTGCGGCTCATGGCTTGGCTCATACGGTGAAGACCGGCACGGGGTTGCACCAGCGATCCTTGTATTCACGGTCGGCGCGACCGAAGGAAAAGCGCAACGGTTTGTCCTGCGCCCGGGCATGCTCCCAGGCACTTTGCGTATTGAGGAAACTCAACACACTGCCAGGGCTGAAATCGCGAGTCTCGGGATCGACCCCGCCGTTGATGTACTCGACGCTGATCCACTGCGGGGTTTCGACTCGGTACACCAGTTGAATCGCAATCGGAGCATCATTGAGGAAAATCACCGAACCGATCAGCAACTCGCGCAGTAACTCGATGACCTCGGCCATGCGTTCGGCACCCGTCGCCGGGAAACCCCAGCGGCGCTGGAACAGGTCGCAATAAATCGCCGCCAGCTCAGCGCTGGAAAATTCGGACACCGGCCGCACCACGCCGCCGGCCTCCTCCAGCAAACGCAATTCGCGGCGCTGGTTATAGCGAAATTTTTTCGACAGTTCTTCGGGCGTGCGGGCCATGGCCAGTTGTTCGGTCTGCAACCTGATGCCAGTGAAACGACCTTCGTTCAGCGCCGACAGATACCGCGCGCGATGGCGCAAAGGCGCCTGGGTATCGGCAGCGGCCGGCAGGATGATTTCGGCGTTGCCCAGGTCGAACAGACCTTTTTTGCCGCGACGCTTGAGTACGTCCTTGGACAAGGCCAGGTCGCGACCCCAGGTCGGGATCGCCGCCTTGACCTCATCGCCCTGCACCCAGGCAAGGTAACGCACCGGAATGTCAGCCAGTTGCGCCAGCCGCTCGACCACCATGGGATGCGTCGCGACGCTGCCGCCATAACGCTGCCAGGATTCGGTGTAAGTCGAGGCGTCGACTACCGCCCAGCCACGCTCGCGCCAGTCTTGAAATCGGTTGAGCATCAGCCCCTCTGTGCCAGTTCGGTAACGTGCGGCAAGTGCCAGAAAGCATCGCGTACTGCGCGGTCGGAAAAGCGTTCGCGCAAGCGCTCGAGCATCAACTCGGCACACTGCCGGCGTTGCTGATCATCCATGCCGGCCAGATGTTGCAGCCCTTGGGCCAGACGCTCGGCATCGCCCAACGGGAACAGGATGCCCACGCCTTCGACCACCTCTTTCGCTCCGCCGCACGCCGTGGCGAGCAATGGAACGCCAGCGGCCATGGCCTCCAGCAGCACCATGCCGAACGGTTCATGATCGGAACTCAGGGCGAACACATCGAAGGCCCGGAAGTAGTTACGCGCATCCGGCACCTGACCGAGGAACAGAACCCGGTCACCGATACCTAGCTCCCGGGCTTGGGCCTTGAGGTTCTCCTCCAGGCGCCCCTTGCCGAGAATCACCAACTGGCTGTTGGCGGGCAAACCCGGCAGCGCCTCGGCGAAACCCTGCAGCAGCGTGGCCTGGTCCTTGTCCGGATGCAGCCGTCCGACGTTGCCGACGATCCAGGCATCCGCCGACAAACCGAGGGTTTCCCGGGCCTCGCGAGCCGACACCTGGGTCGCCTGCAAGGCGTCCACATCGATACGGTTATACAAGGTCTGGATCCGCGAAGCCGGCCACTTCGGCAGGCATTGGCGCATGTCGTCGCGCACAGCGTCGGACACACCGAGCAGACTCAAACGCTTGCGGAAAATATGCGCGAACAGTTTGCGGCTGCCACGCTTGTAATCGTCAAAAGCGTGATGCACGCCAATGACCGGCAACGACGTGCCGAGCAAGGCGATATAGATCGGCTTGAAGCGGTGGGCGATGCAGAAACTGAAGTTGCGCGAAGCGGCGATCTTGCGCAGATCGCCGATGGCGCCCAGCTTCAGGCCACGAATGGCCTTGGAGCTGTACTCCATGAACAGCACTTCATCGCAAGCACAGCCCGCAGCGACTTCGGTGTCGGCAACCCCGGTGAGAAACACCGTGGTCACGCGATAACCGGTCCCCGCGAACAGGCTGGCGTACTGCCGTGCGCAGTCGAGGAACGGCCCGTCATAGCCGTGGCAGAACTGCAGCACATGGCGTTCAGCCGAACGTGTCATAGGCGTTCGCGCCCTCTTTGACCACCAGGATATCTTCCATGATCAGATACTGTAGATCCGAGCCGAAGAACATGTTCAGGGCGTCGGTCGGCGAGCAGATCATCGGCTCGCCACGACGGTTGAGCGAGGTGTTCAGCGACACACCGTTGCCGGTGAGCACTTCCAACGCTTTCATCATGTCGTAGTAACGCGGGTTGTATTCGCGCTTGAGCACCTGGGCGCGGGAGGTGCCGTCTTCGTGGACGACTTCCGGCACGCGGGTCTTCCACTCTTCCGCCACTTCGAAGGTGAAGGTCATGAACGGAGCCGGGTGATCGATCTTGATCATCTGCGGAGCGACGGTATCGAGCATCGACGGGCAGAAAGGCCTCCAGCGCTCGCGGAACTTGATCTGGTGGTTGATGCGGTCAGCCACGCCGGGAATGCTCGGGCAACCAATGATCGAACGACCGCCCAGCGCACGCGGACCAAACTCCATGCGGCCCTGGAACCAGGCCACCGGGTTGCCATCGACCATGATTTTGGCGATCTGCTCCGGCATGTTGTCGAGCTTGCGCCACGTCGGCTTGTTCTCGTGACGGGCGCATGCGGCAATCACGTCTTCGTTGCTGTACGACGGGCCGAGGTAGACGTGTTCCATCTTCTCGACCGGTACGCCACGGGCGTGGGACACATAGGCTGCCGCGCCCACTGCGGTACCGGCGTCGCCGGATGCCGGCTGTACGAACAGCTCTTTGACGTCGTCACGGGCGATGATTTTCTGGTTGAGCTTGACGTTCAACGCACAGCCACCGGCGTAGGCCAGTTTGCCGGTTTCCTTGAGCACGTTGCCCAGGTAGTAGTCGATCATCTGCAGCGCAATTTTTTCGAACAGCGCTTGAATGCTGGCGGCGTAGTGGATGTAAGGCTCGTCGGCGATGTCGCCTTCGCGCTTTGGACCCAGCCACTCGATCAGCTTCGGCGAGAAGTAGTAACCCTTGCCCTTCTCTTTGTAGCGACGCAGGCCGATGACGTTGGCGTAGTCGGTGTTGATCACCAGCTCGCCGTTTTCGAACGAAGCCAGGCGCGAGAAATCGTATTTGCTGGCGTCGCCGTACGGCGCCATGCCCATGACCTTGAACTCACCGTCGAGCATATCGAAACCGAGGAACTCGGTGATCGCGCCGTACAGGCCGCCGAGGGAGTCCGGATCGAAGAATTCCTTGATCTTGTGGATCTTGCCGTTTTCGCCGTAACCGAAGAAGGTCGTGGCGTACTCGCCCTTGCCGTCGATGCCCAGGATCGCGGTTTTCTCTTTGAAACCGGAGCAGTGATAAGCGCTGGAGGCGTGGGCCAGGTGGTGTTCGACCGGCTCGATCTTGATCTTCTTCGGATCAAAACCCAGTTGCTCCAGGCACCAGACGATCTTGTTGCGATAGCGCTTGTAGCGACGGTTACCCATCAGGATTGCGTCGAGTGCGCGGTCCGGGGCGTACCAGTAACGCTTGGCGTACTGCCAGCGGGCCTTGCCGAACAGGCTGATCGGTGCGAACGGAATCGCGACCACGTCAACGTCGGACGGCTTGATACCGGCCTGTTCCAGGCAGAATTTCGCCGATTCGTAGGGCATGCGGTTCTTTGCATGTTTATCGCGTACGAAGCGCTCCTCTTCAGCCGCCGCGACCAGCTTGCCGTCGATGTACAGGGCTGCGGAAGGATCATGGCTAAGGGCGCCGGACAGGCCAAGAATCGTCAATGCCACAGGGGTCTAGCCTCTTTAGTCTGCATGCAGGCGCAAGCGCCTCAAAAATTAATGTGCCCTCGCAAGGGGCGAGAGACAGCTAAAGGGCGGGATTATAGCGTAAAAGCGGCGGCAAACCTCTAGCTGCAAGCGGCATGCAACTACGGCCGGGGCCTCGCGGCATTTTTTATCCGCGCACAGGTCGCCAATAGATGGAGATACTACCGTCCACGCTTTGCCGGTAAATCGTGTACGGCAAGACAACGGTATCCAGCGCGCCAGACACGACCAGGTCCACCAAAACCAGCGGCACAAGGATACCCGTAGGGTCTGGCGGAGCATTTAACACACAGAAGTCGTAAGCGAGGCCGCTGTAGACCCGGGGAATGGACTGGCAATAGGTCTTTTGCCTGCGTAACCCCCGCGCTGCGTCGGCCTCATCCTGCAGGACGGTGGCAGCGGTCCCGCAGCCCGTTAGCGACACTGATAAAACACCCGCTGAAACTGCCATTTTGATCGTCACAGCCTGCCCTCCGAGAACGTCAGGCAAACTAGCATCGGGGCGGTTTCAGCCACAGTTCATGACTTCCCAAGATCGCGTAGGACGGTTCACAAGAACCTGTCGCCCTTCTCGGTTGGCAGTTCCGGCCCCTTCACGAGCAAGCCCGCTCCCACACTTGATCCATGTCGCGCACAAATTTTGTGTTCGCTGGAGAGCTAATGTGGAAGCGGGCTTGCTCGCGAAAGGACCGAAGGTCCGATTCAGGCCGCGCTGGAGATGTCCTTGGGCAAACGCTGATCAATGACCTGATAAAGGGCACTGCCTTCAGGCCAATTGCGCATGAACCGCGCGCGATCCCTGGCATACGCCGGGGCGAAGCTGCCGAGGGAGCCGTGCCGGCACATCGAATCGAGGTCGATCAACGCCCAGTGATCCTGCTGCCAGAACAGGTTATGTCCCTTGAAGTCGCCATGGCTGATGCGTAGACGAATCAACTCGGCGAACAGATGATCCAGTGCCGCCAACTCGGCTTCCGGTGCATCGCCACGCTCCACATACGGCGCAAAACGCTCGATGATGTCCGGCCCCGGCAGGTACTCGGTGATCAGGTAAGCCCGGCTGCGCAGCCACAGGAAACGCTTTTCCAGCAACGCCAGCGGCTTGGGCGTGGCAATCCCGAGGAACGCCAGGCGATTGCCTTCGCGCCAGGAATGCCAGGCCCGGCTCGGGCGCCAGAAACGCTTGAGCCAGTGGGCAAAACCCTTGATGTTGTAGCGCTTTATCACCAGCGTGCGGCCATCCACCTCGACCTTGCCGACGCTCGCCGCACCGCCGGTCTTGTACAGATGCCCCTGATCGAGCAAGGCATCAGCCTGCTCCAGCACCGGCAGCATGGCCGCTTCTTCCTCGCGGCGAATCGCCCGCAAGCCGAACGCCCCGCGCTGGACGCTGAACAGCGTGCACTCGCGGCCGACCTTGATCAGGAAGTCCTTGAGGCGCCAGCTGCGGACCTTGTCGATCTGCTTTTGCAACGCTTCCATAGGCAAGGCGTGTTCGCCGTTGCTGAGCAGGTAATACACCAGCAACTCTTCAATGAAGGGTTCGATCGACTTCGGCAACTGGGCGAAGAACACCCCGAGGTTTTCCAGGACCTTCTGCCGGGACAGCGGCTGGCCAGGCGTCTCGCAGCAGATGCCCGCGCCATCGATCAGGTACAGGCGACCGCCCTGGCGCAGCAAGTTGTCCAGGTGCAGGTCTTCCTGCCACAGGCCCTTGCGATGCATCTGACCGATTGCACCCAACGCCTCGGCCAGCACAGCCCCTTGTCCATCGGACAGCACGGGCTGCTGCTCAACCTGCTTCCAGGTGTCACCAAGGCTCTCGGCATGCTCAAGGAAATCAAACAGCAGCCAGCCACCCTCGCCTTCTTTCAGGCCATCGGCCAACAGCTGCGGCGTGGTCAGCCCTTGTGCAGAGAGCAGGCGCACGCCGTCCAGTTCACGCTGAAAATGCCGTGCGGCCTTGCTGCCAACCAGCAATTTGGCCAACACCGGCCGGCCACGCCAGACGCCGGCACCGACATAACGCTGCCCCGGCAACACCCGCAACAGGCTCAGCAGTTGCAGTTCGGCGGGGCCGGCGGCATCAGCCAGCGAAACGCTCAGCGGCAACGCCGGATTGCGGCCGGCGGACTTCAACTCGGATAAACGCATCAGCGTGGTCCCTTTTGGCTGCGCCGCGTCGTCAAACGCCGCAGCCAGCTGTCGATCAACAAGCTGTCCTGCGGTTGGTCCAAATAAGCGGCCAGTAATTGCCGCAGTTGCGACTCGCCCCACTCGGGCGCGCGGCGTGCCAGCGGTTCCAGATCCTTGATTCGGTCACGCTGCCCGTACAGCAGCGGCCGGGTCTTTTCCAAGTCGATCAATTGAGCCTGATAGCCATTGCCGGTGGCGCGCATGAAAATGTGCTTGGGATAGAAGCACCCGTGCACCTGGCGCGCAGCGTGCAGCTGCCGGGCCAGTTCGCCACTGGCCTTGAGGATTTCCAAGTGCTGCTCAGGGCTCAAGTCAGCCCAGCGCTGCAACAGCGAGTCGAGGTCGTCCCAACCGTCCAGGGCACGGGTCATCAGGATCGCGCGGACTTCGCCATTGACCTTGCGCTCCCCGTAGAACACCGCTTCCAGCGCCGGAATGCCCATCTTTCGGTAACGGGAGATGTTGCGAAACTCGCGAGCGAAACTCGGCTCACCGAATGGTGCGCGCAGGGTGCGGGTCAGGTAGTTGCTTTGGCGCTTGAGGTAGAAACCATGACCTTCCAGATCCAGCCGAAACACGCTGCTCCAGCCGCCGCGACCGGTGTTGGGCTCGTCCACCGCATCGAGCTGTTTGGCCCAGAGTGCCTCGAACGTGCCGAGGCCATGGCGCTCAAGCAGCGCTCGGTCCTCAGCGGCCAGAAAATCAGTCATTCGCGTCCCTCGAAAAATCTCACCACATGCCGGATACGTTTTTTGTCCGCAGCGTTGAGCCGGGTCCGGTTGCGGTATTGCAGGTAAAAGCGCAGGCGCTGGGTAGCCGACAATTGATATTTGGCGACCTTGTCCAGGCACGCCAGATCCTTGGTAATACGGTACTTGAGCCAGAAACCGCGCCAGAAATCGCCGTTGGGGCAATCGATCAAAAACACTCGAGCCTCATCGTCGATCAGCAGGTTGCGCCACTTCAAATCATTATGGGTGAAGCGGTGGTCGTGCATGGTCCGGGTGTATTGGGCCAGCTGACGACTGACGGTATCGACCCAGGCGCGATCCGACAGTTTCGGGTCGCGGCGCTCGGCCAGTGCCGACAAGTCCTCGGTGCGCGGCAGCTCCCGGGTAATCATCGCGCCGCGAGCGTAGGCCGCACCGCGCCGCTCCAGCCCCCAGGCCACCACTTCGGCAGTGGGGATCCCCCACTTGGCAAAGCGCTTGAGGTTCTGCCACTCCATCTTCACCCGAGGCTTGCCCAGGTAACGCCGCAAGCCTTTGCCAGCGCCCACATACCGCTTGACGTAATAGTTGACGCCATTGCGCTCGACACGGATGACCTCCGAGAGCACGTCACTGGTCAAACGCTCGCCTTGCAGCGCAAACACAGCCTCGAGGCTGCCAAAGTCATCGGCCAGCTCGCTGTAGGCCGGATCCAGTTTCCAACCCGACATCAGAGCGCATCCCCGTATCGCTGTTTACGCTCGTAGAGCTTGTTGGCCTTGCCGTCGAGCCATGCCAGCAAAGACGCCTCTTCAATCAGGATCTGACGCAGCGGCTGCTGGAAATAGCCTTTGAGGAAACGCAGCTTGTCGCGGCGGGTCAGGCCGATGTCCAGCGCGGAAAAGTACAGCGCGGCCAGGTCCTTGTTGCGCCAGCGCGAGGTGATCGCCGGGCGGGTCTGGGCACGATGCAGGTCGATCACCGAGAGCTTGAAGTCATCAAAGGTCACCGGCTTGTCGGTGTGCAGCAGGAAATGGCAGATGTAGCAGTCGCGGTGGTTGACCCCGGCGCGGTGCATCATGCCGGTCATGCGGGCGACTTCGGCGATCAGCGCGCGCTTGAGTTTTGGCTCGGGCGGCTGCCGGGTCCAGTTGATGCTGAAATCTTCGAGGCTGACTGTCGGCGCCAGCTCTTCGGTGACGATGAACGAGTGCTGGTCGGCCGGGTTGCTGCCCTTTTCGCCATACGCGACGGCGGTCATGGTCGGCACGCCGACTTCCTGCAGGCGCTGAATCGCCTTCCACTCCTGACCGGCACCCAGTACAGGAAGCTTGGCAGTGAGCAGGTTCTTGAAGATTTCGCCCCAGCCGATGCCACGGTGGATTTTCACGAAAAACCCGCTGCCGTCGACTTCCGTGCGTAATGTCCGGCGTGCTTCCAGCTCGCGGTACACCTCGCCCTTGAGCCCCTCGACTTCGGCGAACGGGTCGCGTCCAGCCCAGAGGCTCTTGAACGGTTCAGCCAGCATCAACTTCATTTAAGCGTGCTCCGCCAGAATCACATCGGCCGCGTGCTGCGGCATGCTATAGAGGTCGGCCGTTTCGGCGAAGGCCAGACCATTGCGGCTCCAGGCCGCCCTTGCTTGAGCGTCGTTCAACATGCCGGTCAGGTACTGCGTCAGTTGTGCCTGATCGAACGGCTCGTCCAGCACCAGGCCCGCATCGGCCTCGGCGATGTAATGGGCGTAACCGCACACCGCACTCACCAGCACCGGCAGGCCGGCCACCAGGGCTTCGAGCAAAACCGTTCCGGTGTTTTCGTTGTACGCCGGGTGGATCAACAGGTCAGCGCCCAACAGGAAACGCGGGATATCGCTGCGCCCCTTGAGGAACGTGACGTTGTCGCCGAGCCCCAATGTCGCACTCTGCATCTGGAATAATTTGGGGTCATCCTGGCCAATTACAAACAGCTGGGTGCGTTTCTTAAGATCAGCGGGCAATGCCGCCAGCGCCTTGAGGCTGCGGTCCACACCCTTGGTCTTGAACCCGGAGCCGATCTGCACCAGCAGCAGTTCGTCGTCCTTGAGATCGAATTCAGCGCGGAACCCGGCGCGAATTTCATCGGCATCCGCCGGTCGGCGACGGTCCTGGGCGATACCCGGTGGCAGCAGGTGGAAGCGCTCCAGCGGCGTGTCGTAATGCTTGATGAACAGCGGCTGCTGGACTTCGGAAATCATCAACACTTCGGTCTTCGCCTCTTTGGCGAACACCGCCCGCTCGTATTCGGCGAAGTGGCTATAGCGGCCCCAACGGCGATACAGCGAGTTACGCAGGTTCTGCGCCTTGTCTTCGAAGCAGCCGTCGGCCGCGTAGTAGACGTCCAGGCCCGGCATCTTGTTGAAGCCGATCAGGCGGTCCACCGGGCGCTTGGCCAAGTCCGCCTCCATCCACTCGCTGAGCTTCTCGTTGCGGCGATGGTTGAAGAACGCCTTGACCGGCGCCACCTGCACTTCGAAACCCGGAGGGACGTCGCCTTCCCAGATCAGCGTGTAGACGCGAATCTGATGGCCGCGCTTCTGGCACTCCAGGGCGATTCGCATGAAGTCGCGCTGCAAGCCGCCAAACGGAAAATATTTGTACAGGACAAATGCCAATTGCATCAGCGCAGCTCCTCAGCCATTAACAACGTGCTCAGTCGGCTGGCGACACGCTCGGGATTCAGACGCGTGAAGCACAACGGCCACTCGCGTTTCAGGTCAAACTGACGGCCATCTTCGGCCGTCGGTTGGTAAGTGCATTTCTTTTGCAGGCACGGTGCACAAGGGAAGTCGCTGGCCATGTGAATCTGCACCTTGCCATAGGCGCCGGTCAGGCCCGGGTTGGTCGGGCCGAACAGCGACAGCGTGGGCACATCCAGCGCGGCGGCCAGATGGCCCAGACCGGTGTCCACCGCCACGCAGGCCTGTGCGCCCGCCAGCACCTTGCCGACACCGGCCAGATTCAATTTGGGCAACACTTCGGCGTGTTTGAACCCAGCAGCGATGCGCTCGGCCCGGGCTTTCTCCAGGGCATTGCCCCAGGGCAGCTTCACCCCTACGCCAAGGTAGCCGACCCGCTCGGTCAGCTCGCGCCAGTAGGCTTCGGGCCAGTGCTTGGTGTCCCAGGTGGTGCCATGCAGAAACACCACGTACGGGTTCTTGCGCGGCAACTCCACCAGGCGCTCGATATTCAGCCCGTAATCGCCCAGGCCTTTGGGCAAGTCATAGCCCAACGCGATGGCGAACAACTGACGCACTCGCTCCACCGCGTGCTGCCCACGGGCAACGGCCAGGCGTCGATCGTAAAAGCGCGCAGCGATGGGCTCGCGCGCCGAGTTTTTATCGAGACCGGCCACCGGGGCCTTGACGTAACGGGTCAGCCAGGCGCTTTTCAGCAAGCCCTGGGCGTCGATCACCAAGTCATATTTGGTGGCGCGAACGCTTTGCTTGAAGCGTTTCCACTCACCGCTCTTGATGGTCTGCCAGATGTTTTTGCGCCAGCGACGGATCGCCACCGGAATCACCTTGCCCACCGCCGGATGCCAGGTCGGGATTTCGGCAAAGCCTTCTTCCACCACCCAGTCGAATTTGATGCCGGGAATCGCCCGCGCCGCGTCGGTCAACGCCGGCAACGCATGAATGACGTCGCCCAGCGAAGAAGTCTTGATCAACAGAACCCGCAAGCTATTTGACCTCGACCGGAGTGCCTTGCAACCGCTGCAGGGCTTCGTTCACCGCTTGCGGCATGAGTTGGCGCAGGCAGTTGTAATGGCCGAAACGGCAGGTGCGGTCGAAGCATGGACTGCATTCGATACCCAGGCGAACGACTTCAACGTGCTCGGCCAATGGTGGTGTGAAACCTGGTGACGTCGAGCCGTAGACCGCGACCAGCGGGCGATTCAGGGCGGCGGCAACGTGCATCAATCCGGAGTCGTTGGACACCACCGCATCGGCACAGGACATCAGGTCGATGGCTTCGGCCAGCGAGGTGCCGCCACTGAGGTTCACTGACTCTTCACGCAGGCCGGGAATCAGCCGCGCGCGGATGTCTTCGCCCACGGCGTGATCGTTTTTCGAACCGAACAGCCAGACTTGCCAGCCTTCGCGGATCTTCGCTTCGGCAACCTTGGCGTAATGCTCGGACGGCCAGCGCTTGGACTCACCAAACTCGGCGCCGGGGCACAGGGCCAACACCGGACGGTCGAGGGCCAGGCCGAATTTGGCCAGTGCAGCTTCGCGGGTAACCGGGTCGATCTGCAGGCTCGGACGCGGATACGGCTTTGGCAGCTCAACGCCCGGCTCAAACGCCAAGGCCATGAAGCGCTCGATCATCAACGGGTAACGATCCTTGTCCAGCGTGCGCACGTCGTTGAGCAGGCCATAGCGGAATTCGCCACGCCAGCCGGTGCGCTTCGGGATGCCGGCAAAGAACGGCACCAGCGCCGACTTCAGGGAGTTGGGCAACAGGATCGCCTGGTCGTACTGGCCAGCCAGGGATTTGCCGATGCGCCGACGCGTTGCCAGCTCCAGGACACCGTGACCGAGCGGAAAGCTCAAGGCCTGGCGAACTTCGGGCATGCGCTCAAGAATCGGCCGGCTCCACTCGGGGGCCAGCACGTCGATTTCGCATTGCGGGTGGCGTTGTTTCAGACACTGGAAAAGTGTCTGCGCCATCACCATGTCACCGACCCAACTGGGCCCAACGATCAGAATTTTCATGTGGTTTCCATAAACGAACCGGGGAGGCCTATGCCTCCCCGCCTCGAGAATTCTACAAAACACCGCAGATCTACCGTGGGAGCTAGCCTGCTCGCGAAAGCGGCCTGACCGTCAGCATAGATGCTGGTTGTGACGACCTCATCGCGAGCAGGCTCGCTCCCACATTTGAATCTCTTCGCTCCAACCGGAGCGTTTCAGCTCAGCCCCAGCTCACGCCAGATCCGCATGACCTGCTGCCGTTCGTCTGCGAACTGGTCGCCCGGTATCACCCCGGGGTCCTTCTGCAAGGCCTGCCGGTGGGCGGCGGAGCGGTAAGCTTTATACGCTTCACGCAACAGGCTGGCATCTTCGACGGGCATCAGCCCTTCATGCTCCAGCCCTTCCAGAATGCGGATGTTGTCCGTCCAGCGCAGCAATGGCGGGTGTGTTTCGGACCACGCCAGGGCCGCGTATTGCACCATAAATTCAATATCGACGATACCTCCGGCGTCCTGCTTGATATCGAACGGCACCGTGGCTTCGAAGGCATTTGCCCCGGTGCCGGCCGCCGTGCTCTTGCTGCCAAGGTTATCGCGCATCTTGGCGCGCATCTCACTGACCTCCTGGCGCAGGGTCGGCAGATCACGGGTCTTGCCCAATATCGCAGCGCGGACTTTCTCGAAGGCCTGGCCGACATCCTGACTGCCCACCAACACCCGCGCCCGCACCAGCGCCTGGTGTTCCCAGGTCCAGGCTTCGTTCTCCTGATAACGGGCAAACGCCCCCAGGGAACTCACCAGCAACCCCGACGCCCCGGACGGCCGCAGACGCATGTCCACTTCATACAGCTGCCCGGAGTTGGTCTGCGCCGTCAGCAAGTGAATGATCCGCTGCCCCAGCCGGGTGAAAAATTGCGCACCATCGATGGGTTTGACGCCATCGGTTTCAGCCTGCGGATCGCCGTCGTGGATGAACACCAGGTCCAGGTCCGAACCATGCCCGAGTTCCAGGCCGCCGACTTTCCCATAACCGACAATGATGAACCCGGGATCGCACAAAGTGCCATCGGTGCGCAGCGGCGTGCCGTACTTGGCCACGGTCTGGCGCCAGGCCAGTGCCAGCACTTGCTCCAGGATCGCTTCGGCGAGCCAGGTCAGGTAATCGCTGACCTTCATCAGCGGCAGGCTGCCGGCGATTTCCGAGGCAGCCACCCGCAGGCGGTGCGCCAGCTTGAAGTGACGCAGGGCTTCCATTTGCTGTTCGAGGTCGTCTTCGGGAATTCGTGTCAGACGCTCGCGCAACTCTGCCGCCAGTTCTGGCGCCAGTGGCGGCTTGAACAGCCGGCCTTCGTTGAGCAATTCGTCGAGCAGCAGCGGGAAGCGGGTGATTTGCTCGGCGATCCACGGGCTCGCCGCGCACAGCGTCAGTAACCGCCGCAACGCACTGGGGTTCTCGGTCAACAGCACCAGATACGCGGAACGACGGGCCACGGCTTCAACCAGCGGCAGCACCCGTTCCAGTACCAGGTCCGGATTGTCATGTTCCACGGCCTGCGCCAGCAAACGCGGAATAAAAGCATCGAGACGTTCGCGACCCAGACGCTGCATCGCCCTCAACTGCGGGCTGCTGCGCAAGCCGGCCAGGGCCCTCAAGGCTTTTGGGGCATCCTTGAAACCACCTTCCTCCAGTTGGCGGCAGGCGGCCTCATCGTCCTGGGCCTCTTCCCACAGCGGCAACCACTCACCACCGACCACCACTTCGCTTTCGGCGCCCTGCTCTTCATCGGGATCGGCGATCACCTGCCCGAAGTGCCAGGCAATACGGCCGCGCCAGTACATCAGTTGCTCGTGGAACGCCGTCCAGTTGGCGAAACCCAGCATAAAGGCAATACGCGCCTGATCCTGCTCGCCATTGGGCAACATTTGCGTCTGGCGATCGGCAATCGCCTGAATCGCGTGCTCGGTGTAACGCAGGAATTCGTAACCTTCACGCAGCTCGCTGATCACGGCCGGCGGCAGGTAACCCTGACCTTCCAGCGTGCTCAGCACCTTTAATAGTGGGCGCTGCTGCAAGCTCAGATCGCGGCCGCCGTGGATCAGCTGGAACGCCTGGGCAATGAACTCGACTTCGCGAATACCGCCGGAACCGAGCTTGATGTTGTCGGCCATGCCCTTGCGCCGCACTTCCTGCTGGATCAGCTGCTTCATGGTGCGCAGCGCTTCGATGGCGGAAAAATCCAGGTAACGTCGGTAAACGAAAGGTCGCAGCATCTCTTGCAGTTGCGCGCCGGCCACCTGATCGCCGGCCACCACCCGCGACTTGATCATCGCGTAGCGTTCCCAGTCGCGACCCTGATCCTGGTAATACTGCTCCAGCGCGTTGAAGCTCAGTACCAGCGCGCCCGCCGAACCGTAAGGACGCAAGCGCATGTCGACGCGGAATACAAAGCCGTCGACGGTCATCGGGTCCAGGGCCTTGATCAGCCGCTGACCCAGCCGAATGAAGAACTCCTGGTTATCCAGCGGGCGTTTGACGCCGACGGTTTCGCCGCCCTCGGGGTAGGCAAAAATCAGGTCGATGTCCGACGACAGGTTCAACTCCACGGCACCGAGCTTGCCCATGCCGAGAACGACCATCTGCTGCGGTTCGCCGCTGCGCCGCCCGGTCGGCACGCCGAACTGCTGACAATGGCGCACGTACAACCATTGATAGGCCTGATCGATGCTGGCATCGGCCATGTCCGAAAGGTCGCGGCAGGTCTGGATCAAATCGGCCTGGCGGGTCAGGTCGCGCCAGATGATCCGCACTTGATGGCGTGCACGCTGGCGGCGCAAGGCGCGGCCAAGCAGATCCTCGGTCTCGGCCACGCTCACGGCGGCCGCGATCTGCCCGCACAACTCGCCGGGAGCGAAGCTACGGTCCAGTTCGCCGGACTGCACCAGCTCCAGCAACATCAAAGGGTCACGAACACACTGTTCAATCACGAAATCGCTGGCGGCGGTGACGCGGGCAAATTGCGCCCAGCGTTCCGGCGTCCAGGCAGACAGCCAATGGTCATCGTCCAGGGCGGCGACGGCAGCCCGGAACGACTGCTCGGCGCGGGTGACAAGCGGCAGGAGAATGGCGGGCAGTTCGGCAAGCGAAGGGAGGCTCATGGTCTATCCTTGATCGGCGTACAACGGACTGCATGTAGTGGTTTTCGAAAACCCACTACCTGAGGGAGTGTCGAACAAAAGTTAGAAATAGCTGAAATTTCTTCAATTTTGGCAGACAGCATCAAGCTTTTACCTTTTGTAGTTGGAAAAAGACCAACCTTAACGATTATTCTCACAACGCAGCCGGGGGCCACAAGCCGCTCTTCTGTAGTTTTACTACTCGTATATACATTAGCCGGGCTGAAATGCCGGAAGATTTGTAGTAAAACTACACGCCGCCGGAACAACCTATCGGCAATCCAAGAATTTATATCGTCTGCCCACAAGGCCAGTCGCAAACTCAGGCAACCGATTCTGGAAGCCTTTCCGCCCTGGAGCAAGCCATGCAAGACCTCGATCCCGTCGAAACCCAGGAATGGCTGGACGCCCTGGAATCGGTTCTCGACAAAGAAGGCGAAGACCGTGCTCACTATCTGATGACCCGTATGGGTGAACTGGCGACCCGCAGCGGTTCGCAGTTGCCTTACGCCATCACCACGCCTTACCGCAACACCATCCCGGTAACCCACGAAGCACGCATGCCTGGCGACCTGTTCATGGAACGCCGCATTCGCTCGCTGGTACGCTGGAACGCGATGGCCATGGTAATGCGTACGAACCTGAAGGATTCTGACCTCGGCGGTCACATCTCCAGCTTCGCCTCCAGTGCGACCCTGTATGACATCGGCTTCAACTACTTCTTCCAGGCCCCGACCGAAGAACACGGCGGCGACCTGATCTACTTCCAGGGCCACACCTCGCCAGGCGTTTACGCCCGCGCATTCATGGAAGGCCGCATCACCGAAGACCAGATGAACAACTTCCGCCAGGAAGTCGACGGCCAGGGCCTGTCGTCCTACCCGCACCCTTGGCTGATGCCTGACTTCTGGCAGTTCCCGACCGTATCCATGGGTCTGGGCCCGATCCAGGCGATCTACCAGGCACGTTTCATGAAGTACCTGGAACACCGTGGTTTCATTCCTGCCGGCAAGCAGAAAGTCTGGTGCTTCCTGGGCGATGGCGAGTGCGACGAGCCGGAATCCCTGGGCGCGATCTCCCTGGCCGGCCGCGAGAAGCTGGACAACCTGATCTTCGTCATCAACTGCAACCTGCAGCGCCTCGACGGCCCGGTTCGCGGCAACGGCAAGATCATCCAGGAACTCGAAGGCGTGTTCCGCGGTGCTCAGTGGAACGTGACCAAAGTCATCTGGGGCCGTTTCTGGGACCCGCTGCTGGCCAAGGACACCCACGGTATCCTGCAACGTCGCATGGACGAAGTCATCGACGGCGAGTACCAGAACTACAAAGCCAAAGACGGCGCGTTCGTCCGTGAGCACTTCTTCAACACGCCTGAACTCAAGGCGATGGTCGAAGACCTGTCCGACGACGAGATCTGGAAGCTCAACCGTGGCGGCCACGACCCGTATAAGGTCTACGCGGCGTACCACGAAGCGGTCAACCACAAAGAACAACCGACCGTCATCCTGGCCAAGACCATCAAGGGTTATGGCACCGGTGCCGGCGAAGCGAAGAACACTGCGCACAACACCAAGAAAGTCGACGTCGACAGCCTGAAGTTGTTCCGTGATCGCTTCGACATCCCGGTCAAGGACGACGAGCTGGAAAACCTGCCATTCTTCAAACCCGAAGAAGGCAGCGCCGAAGCCCGTTACCTGAGCGAGCGCCGTACCGCACTGGGCGGCTTCGTACCTCAGCGTCGCGCCAAGAGCTTCAACATCCCGACTCCGCCACTGGACACCCTCAAGGCGATCCTGGACGGCTCGGGCGACCGCGAAATCTCCACCACCATGGCCTTCGTGCGGATCCTCGCGCAACTGGTCAAGGACAAGGAAATCGGCCCGCGCATCGTGCCGATCATCCCGGACGAAGCCCGTACCTTCGGTATGGAAGGCATGTTCCGTCAGCTGGGCATCTACTCCTCCGTCGGCCAGCTCTACGAGCCAGTCGATAAAGACCAGGTGATGTTCTACAAGGAAGACCAGAAGGGCCAGATCCTCGAAGAAGGCATCAACGAAGCGGGCGCCATGAGCTCCTTCATCGCTGCCGGTACTTCGTACTCCAGTCACAACCAGCCGATGCTGCCGTTCTACATCTTCTACTCGATGTTCGGCTTCCAGCGTATCGGCGACCTGGCATGGGCCGCTGGCGACAGCCGCACCCGTGGCTTCCTGATCGGCGGCACCGCCGGCCGTACCACCCTGAACGGTGAAGGCCTGCAACACGAAGACGGTCACAGCCACCTGCTGGCCGCGACCATCCCGAACTGCCGCACCTACGATCCAACCTACGGCTACGAGCTGGCGGTGATCATTCAGGACGGCATGAAGAAGATGACCGAAGAGCAACAGGACGTCTTCTACTACATCACCGTGATGAACGAGTCGTACCAGCAGCCAGCCATGCCGGCCGGTGCCGAAGAAGGCATCAAGAAAGGCATGTACCTGCTCGAAGAAGACAACCGCGAAGCGGCGCACCACGTTCAGCTGATGGGCTCCGGCACCATCCTGCGTGAAGTCCGTGAAGCAGCGAAGATCCTGCGTGAAGAGTTCAACGTCGGCGCCGACGTATGGAGCGTTACCAGCTTCAACGAACTGCGTCGCGACGGCCTGGCCGTTGAGCGCACCAACCGTCTGCACCCTGGCCAGAAGCCTAAGCTGAGCTACGTCGAAGAGTGCCTGAACGGCCGTAAAGGTCCGGTCATCGCCTCTACCGACTACATGAAACTGTTCGCCGAGCAGATCCGTCAGTGGGTACCGTCCAAGGAATTCAAAGTCCTGGGCACCGACGGTTTCGGCCGCAGCGACAGCCGCAAGAAACTGCGTCATTTCTTCGAAGTCGACCGTCATTTCGTGGTGTTGGCAGCCCTGGAAGCACTGGCTGACCGTGGTGACATCGAACCTAAGGTTGTGGCTGAAGCCATCGCCAAGTTCGGTATCAACCCGGAAAAACGCAACCCACTGGACTGCTGAGGAGAGATTCTGTGAGCGAACTCATTCGCGTACCTGACATCGGCAGCGGTGAAGGTGAAGTAATTGAACTGTTTGTGAAGGTCGGCGACCGTATCGAAGCCGACCAGAGCATCCTGACACTTGAGTCGGACAAGGCGAGCATGGAAGTGCCTGCGCCGAAGGCCGGTATCATCAAGAGCCTGAAAGTGAAGCTGGGCGATCGTCTGAAAGAAGGCGACGAACTGCTGGAGCTGGAAGTCGAAGGTGCCGCGCAAGCGGCCCCTGCGGCTGCCGCTGCGCCAGCCGCCAAGGCTGAAGCCAAACCGGCTGCAGCACCTGCCGCCGCCCCGGCTCCTGCTGCGCCGGCTGCTGCCAGCGTTCAGCAAGTGCACGTGCCGGACATCGGCTCGTCGGGCAAGGCCCAGATCATCGAGATCCAGGTCAAGGTCGGCGACACCGTCGCAGCTGATCAGTCGCTGATCACCCTGGAATCCGACAAGGCGAGCATGGAAATCCCGTCGCCTGCCGCTGGCGTGGTCAAGGCCATCAGCGTCAAGCTCAACGACGAAGTCGGCACCGGCGACCTGATCCTGGATCTGGAAGTGGCAGGTGCTGCTGCACCGGCTGCTGCCGCTCCAGCTCAGGCGGCCGCACCTGCCGCCGCTGCTCCAGCGCCTGCCGCTGCCGCACCGGCTGCTCCAGTGGCCGACAGCGTTCAGGACATCCACGTTCCGGACATCGGTTCGTCGGGCAAGGCCAAGATCATCGAAGTCCTGGTCAAGGCCGGCGACACCGTTGCAGCCGACCAGTCTCTGATCACCCTGGAATCCGACAAGGCGAGCATGGAAATCCCATCGCCAGCCGCTGGCGTGGTGGAAAGCGTTTCCATCAAGCTCGATGACGAAGTCGGTACCGGCGACCTGATCCTGAAACTGAAAGTCAAAGGCGCCGCTCCGGCCGCTGCTACAGCGCCTGCCGCTGCCGCTGCCGCACCGAGCGCACCTGCTCCAGCCGCTGCAGCACCTGCCGCCGCCGCACCTGTTGCTGCCCCGGCTGCCGCTCCAGCCAAGCCTGGTGCAAAAGTTCACGCCGGCCCAGCCGTGCGTCAACTGGCCCGCGAATTCGGCGTCGAGCTGAGCGCCGTTGGCGCCAGCGGCCCGCACGGTCGCATCCTGAAGGAAGACGTGCAGGTTTACGTCAAGGCCATGATGCAGAAGGCCAAGGAAGCACCGGCCGCTGCTGCTGGCGCAACCGGTGGCGCGGGCATCCCGCCGATTCCGGTCGTGGACTTCAGCCGCTTCGGTGAAATCGAAGAAGTGCCGATGACCCGCCTGATGCAGGTCGGCGCTGCCAACCTGCATCGCAGCTGGCTGAACGTGCCGCACGTGACGCAATTCGACTCGGCGGATATCACCGAGCTCGAAGCGTTCCGTGTTGCCCAGAAAGCCGTTGCAGAGAAGGCCGGCGTCAAGCTGACCATCCTGCCGTTGCTGCTCAAGACCTGCGCACACCTGCTCAAGGAACTGCCGGACTTCAACAGCTCGCTGGCACCAAGCGGCAAAGCAATCATCCGCAAGAAATACGTGAACATCGGCTTCGCCGTCGACACCCCGGATGGCCTGCTGGTGCCGGTCATCAAGAACGTCGACCAGAAGAGCCTGCTGCAACTGGCCGCCGAGGCTGCTTCCCTGGCTGAAAAAGCCCGGACCAAGAAGCTCTCGTCGGACGAGATGCAAGGCGCCTGCTTCACCATTTCCAGCCTCGGCCACATTGGCGGCACCGGCTTCACGCCGATCGTCAACGCGCCGGAAGTGGCGATCCTCGGTGTTTCCAAGGCAACCATCCAGCCAGTCTGGGACGGCAAAGCCTTCCAGCCGAAACTGATGCTGCCGCTGTCGCTGTCCTACGATCACCGTGTGATCAACGGCGCCGCTGCTGCACGCTTCACCAAGCGTCTGAGCGATCTGCTGGGCGACATCCGCACCATGCTCCTGTAACACCGACCGGCCCTCCTTCACCGGAGGGCCTGTTGCGTTCCACGTTTCCGAGCGCCACGCTCGTACCTCAACCCCGCCAATTTGGCGGGGCTTTTTTTTGCCTGAATTTTTTACTTAAAACGTCTTCCTACATTTGTGGCTGATATCGCCCACAACTCGAATCCATTTCTGCCAGATATTTTTTCGGGCCAAATAACTAGCCTTGGCCGAAAGACTACTTATTACACCCGAAACAATCATCTACCTAATTCGTTAGCAGCCGAATGGACTCAAACATGCTCAAACCAACTGTCGGCCCGATTATTGGTCACACCACCACTAATCACGCACGTATTTTTTTGCGCGGCGAACACAATGAAAACACCTTGGTATTTGCCGGCATTCGCTATAGACGACAAGGCGAAGATCACTGGTCAAAAGGCAACTTTGCGAAACTCGAACCCGAGCACGACATGTGCGAAGTCTTTGCACTAAACAACCTGTCCGCCGACTCCGACTATGAATATCAGGCCGGGTGGTTCAGCCCGATGAGCCCGGCGCACACCGTCGACACGGTGAAAGAACTGCCGCAGCGATGGCCACGACAGATTTATCACCTGCATACCCGCTCCAGCCAGGCCGGCCTTTCAAGGGCCTACATTATCGGCTCTTGCCGATACCTGCGCATGACCGCAGGCATCGCATTCGCCCCTCACTTGGGCGACAGAATCTTCGCTTCAATTTCACACCTGGTGGAGCAAGCCAGTCCTCCCGTCAGTGCGCTGGTGATGACGGGTGACCAAATCTACGTCGATGATTTGAACATCATTGCCCCGGATCGGGAGCTCAAGGAAATCCTGCATAAATATCGCGTGGCGTTTTCGCAGATAAATATCACCAGGTTAATGTCCAGTTTGCCCACTTACATGATCCTTGACGACCATGAAATAGAAGACAACTGGCCCGCCAACAAGAGCAAGTCCGATGACTACTTATATGCAAACGCAATCAGGGCCTATGAGTTGTATCAGGCCAGCCATAGCCCAGCCCATGCACTAACCAGTGATGGACTGATAAATAAACGACTGGACAAATATTGGTATCAATTTACTGAAGGTGATATCGAATGGTTTGTTACCGACAGTCGAACCCGACGTAATCTGTCGACCACTGACCGACGCATTCTCGACGCAGCCCAGGAACAGGCCTTGTGCGACTGGCTGATCCACAGCCCGGCGCGGATCAAATTCGTGGTCACCAGTGTCATGTTCTACCCTGACCAAAAACGCTCGGATGATGACGCCTGGCAGGCCTTCCCCGAACAACGGCTACGGTTGCTGGAGACCATTCGCACACACAGCATCAAAAACGTCGTGTTCATTTCCGGCGATGTCCACGGCTCGCTGACCAGTCGCCTGACCCACAGCGAGGATGCGGACTTCGAAGTCCACACCATCGTCTCGTCACCGCTGTGCAACAGCAGAATGTTGCCCTATGCCACAGCCTCCACGTTCGTCCTCGATCAACCCTTGGTCCGCACCGCCTCCGGCGACTATCGACATGAGCTGACCAGCAACGTGATCAGCCAGGATAACTTTGCCCACCTGGTCGTCGATGCCGGGCAGCTTCAGGTGAATTTCCACGACCGGGAGGGCAAGCCTCTGCAGTCCGTTGGCATCCAGATTCGCTGACCCGGAAACAGATCGCAGTCATTGGCAATACTTGCAAAACTGCGATTTTTCGGCGAATAGCAATACTTTCTGCCACCGACTGAAGAAATCCCGTCGTCTGCCGACATATTCTTATAGCACTTGGCCTTCATCTCTCTTGTCAGTCGGTGTCGCAATGATGCAACCTTGCCGCAGGCAACAGTAAAGAGGGCGAGAGCCCAGCGCGTTCAGCATATTCGAAGCGAGTTCTCTCCATGAAAAGCCAACCCGATGCCGCCAGCCGTATGGTGGCCGAGGTAGTGACGCAGTTGCCTGTGCCCTCGCGGCTCGGCATGCTGCGTTTCGAACGGCTTAATGAACCCAGCTGGGCACTGCTGTTTCTCGATCCCAATTGCGAACGCCAGTTCGGCCTGCCCGCCGTTGAGCTGTGCGCGCTGGTGGGCTCGCCCTACGCCAGCCTGATGGAGCCGCAAGCGCGCTATCAACTGCACGACGCGATCCAGCAGCAACTGACTGAAAGCACGCACTACCTGATCCGCTACACCCTGCACACCGCCGCTGGCTCCCTGACTCTGCTTGAACTGGGCGAAGCCTACAAACAACACAATCGACACCTGTTGCGCGGCTACCTGCTGGTCATCGACGGCCTGTTCGAGGATGACCCGCTGCAACCGGCCCTGGATCTGGAAACCCAGAATTCGCGCCTGCAAATCGCCCTGGAACTCAATCAGCGGGCCCAGCAGGAGCAACTGCTGCACCTGGAGCGGGTGCGTGCCCAGCAGGACCTGATCCTGCTGCTCACCCGTCAACGCTACAGCAGCAACAACTCCTTGCGCGAAGCCGCCGAGCTGATCACCCGCAGCGCCTGCGACATCTACGAAATCGACAGTGCCAGCCTGTGGCACCTCGAAGGCTCGATGCTGGTGCCGATCTCGGCCTATCACCGCACGAAGCAGGAATACCTGCTGCCGCAGCCGATCGATGTCAGTGTTTTCCCCGATTACCTCGACGCCTTGCACACCGGCCGCGCCATCGACGCCCATAACGCCATGCGCGACCCGCGTACCCGGGAGATGGCCGAAAGCATGCGCCCGCGCGACGTCAACGCAATGCTCGATGCCAGTATCCGCGTCGATGGCCAGGTGGTCGGCGTTTTGTGCCTGGAGCAGACCGGGGCGACCCGCGCCTGGCAGTCGGATGAAATCGCCTTCGCCGGAGAACTGGCGGACCAGTTTGCCCAGGTCATCAGCAACCACAACCGGCGAACCGCCACCAGCGCCCTGCACCTGTTCCAGCGGGCGGTCGAACAGAGTGCCAACGCGTTTTTGCTGGTCAACTGCGACGGCGTGGTGGAGTACGTCAACCCGAGCTTCACCGCGATCACCCAATATTCCACCGAAGAAGTGCACGGTCAGCGCCTGTCAGAACTACCGGCCCTGGAGAACCTCAGCGAACTGCTGTTCGACGCGCCTTCGGCGCTGGCCAAGAGCAACAGTTGGCAGGGCGAGTTCAAGAGCCGCCGGAAAAACCTCGAACCCTATTGGGGCCAGTTGTCGATCTCCAAGGTTTACGGCGACAACCGCGAGCTGACCCACTACATCGGCATCTACGAAGACATCACCCAGACCAAGCTCGCTCAGCAGCGAATCGAGCGCTTGGCCTACACCGACAACCTGACCAACCTCGGCAACCGCCCGGCGTTCATCCGCAACCTCGATGAACGCTTCGCCCGGGACAGCGACGCGCCGATCAGCCTGCTGCTGGTGGACATCGACAACTTCAAGCGGATCAACGACAGCCTTGGCCACCAGACCGGCGACAAACTGCTGATCAGCCTGGCCCGACGCCTGCGCAACAGCCTGATCCCGAGCGGCAGCCTGGCGCGATTCGCCAGCAACGAATTCGCCGTGTTGCTGGACAACAGCGACCTCACCGTCGGCCAGCAAGTGGCCAACCAGTTGCTGGCGACCCTCGACAAACCGATGTTCGTCGACAACCAGTTGATCAGTGTCACCGGCTCCGTTGGCCTGGCCTGCGCGCCGCTGCACGGGCGCGACCCGCAAACCCTGATGCGCAACGCCGGGTTGGCGCTGCACAAGGCCAAGGCCAACGGCAAGCACCAGGTGCAAGTGTTCACCGAAGCGCTGAACGCCGAGGCCAGCTACAAGCTGTTCGTCGAAAACAACCTGCGCCGCGCCCTGACCCAGAACGAACTCGACGTGTTCTACCAGCCCAAGCTGTGCCTGCGTAGCGGTCGCCTGCTGGGCATGGAAGCACTGCTGCGTTGGGACCATCCGGAAAAGGGCATGATCCGCCCGGATCAGTTCATCAGCGTCGCCGAAGAAACCGGGCTGATCATTCCGATCGGCAAATGGATCGCCCGCCAGGCCTGCCGCATGAGCAAAGCGCTGACCGCCGCCGGCCTGGGCAACCTGCAAGTAGCGATCAACCTGTCACCCAAGCAGTTTTCCGACCCTGACCTGGTGGCCTCCATTGCCAACATCCTCAAGGAGGAAGCCCTGCCGGCTCATTTGCTGGAGCTGGAGCTGACCGAAGGCCTGCTGCTGGAAGCCACCGAAGACACCCACTTGCAGCTCGACCAGCTCAAGCGTCTGGGCCTGACCCTGGCCATGGACGACTTCGGCACCGGTTACTCGTCGCTCAGCTACTTGAAAAAATTCCCCATCGACATCATCAAGATCGATCGAAGCTTCATCCACGAAATCCCGGACAACCAGGACGACATGGAAATCACCTCCGCGGTGATCGCCATGGCCCACAACCTGAAACTCAAGGTCGTGGCTGAAGGCATCGAAACCGCCGAGCAGTTGTCGTTCCTGCGCCGTCACCGCTGCGACGTCGGCCAGGGCTACCTGTTCGACCGTCCGATCCCGGGCAACGAGCTGATCGACAAGCTCAAACGCTACCCCCGTGGCCCAATCGCCTGACAGCGATCCAACTCTCGGGCAAACTGCTTGTCTGTCTAATTATCCTGACTGAGAGGACTGATCATGGTTCTGCGCTCGGAAATTCTGGTGAACAAAAACGTGCTCCCGACTAAAGAACAAGCTCTGCCCGGCCGCGAAACCGCGATGACCCTGCCTGAAAAGCACTTTGTGTTTAAAGACACCCCGTTGCTCGGCCCGTTCTTCGAAGACGTCGACTTCGCGATCTTCGGCCTCGGCTGCTTCTGGGGTGCGGAACGCCGCTTCTGGCAGCGCGAAGGCGTGGTCAGCACCGTGGTCGGCTACGCCGGCGGTTTCACCCCGAACCCGACCTACGAAGAAGTCTGCTCGGGCCTGACCGGCCACACCGAAGTAGTGCTGGTGGTGTATGACAAGGCCAGGGTCAGCTACGAAGCACTGCTGGCGATGTTCTGGGAACTGCACAACCCGACGCAGGGCATGCGCCAGGGCAATGACATCGGCACCCAGTACCGTTCGGCGATCTACGCCACCAGCCAGGAACAACTGGACGCGGCGCTCAAGAGCAAGGAAACCTACCAGGCCGAGCTGTCCAAGGCCGGTCTCGGTGAAATCAGCACCGAAATCGACCAGGCCCCGACCGTCTACTTTGCCGAGACGTATCACCAGCAGTACCTGGCGAAAAACCCGGAAGGCTATTGCGGCATCGGCGGTACCGGCGTGTGCATGCCACCGAGCCTGGCGGGCAACTAACCCTGAACTGTGGCGAGGGAGCTTGCTCCCGCTCGGTTGCGCAGCAATCGCAAAACCGGAGAACCGGTTCTTACTGAAAGAATGCAGTTACCGGTTTTTAGGGGTGCTTCGCACCCCAGCGGGAGCAAGCTCCCTCGCCACAGGTTGTTGATTGCTGATCAACTCTCAGCAATCAACCAATCCATCCGCCACCCACCCTGTGTCTGCCCCAGCTTCTCAGACAACCATGGCAGCAGCTCACGCAACTCTTCCTCCAGCCCCCACGGCGGATTGGCAATCGCCAGCCCGGAGCCGTTCAGGTTGTTGGGCGTATCCAGCGGATGCACCAGCAACTCCACCCGCAACAACTTCGGCGCACCGGTACCCGCCAGGTCCTGATAGAAGCGGCGAAGCGCGCGCTGATCCTTCACCGGGTACCAGATCGCCGCCACAGTCTGGCGCATCCGGCCAATCGCTTCCTTCAACGACGCGGCACAGCGCTGCATCTCGTCGAGCTTCTCGAACGGTGGATCGATCAACATCACCGCACGCTTCTCCGGCACCGGCAGCAAAGCCCGGGGCACGTGCCAGCCTTCACCCAGGTGCACCTTGACCCGGCGATCACCGGCCATGTTGTCCTTGAGCAGCACGCCGTCTTCCGGATGCTTCTCGTTGAGCAACACACGGTCCTGCGGGCGAGTCAGGCGTCGCGCCAACTCCGGCGACCCCGGGTAATAGCGCAACTGGCCATCCGGATTCATCTCGTGCAGCACTTGCATGTAATCAGCGGTCAGGATCGGCAGATCCGGCTGATCCCACAAACGCGCAATGCCTTCCAGGTACTCGCCGGTACGGTTGGCCTGGTCACCCTGAAGGTCATACAGACCGATGCCGGCGTGAGTGTCGAGATAGGCAAACGGCTGCTCCTTGCGCGACATCAGGGCGATGAGGCGGGTCAAGGTCAGGTGTTTGAACACATCGGCGTGATTGCCGGCATGGAAGGCGTGACGATAATTCATGGTTGCTCCTGCGAAGGCCGGGAAGTTTACCTTTTACCGGCCGGCAAGTCAGGGGTTGGCAGCTGAGCGGCCGTAACCACCCCCTGTGGCGAGGGAGCTTGCTCCCGCTGGGCTGCGAAGCGGCCCCAAAACCTGAACCCCGGTCTGGTCTGACACACCGCACTCCACCTGTTCTACAACTGCTACGCAGTTGAACGGGAGCAAGCTCCCTCGCCACAAAAGCCCTCTGCGCTACGCCGAAGGCCGCGCCCGCAACCGTCGCCCAACCACATCCAGCACATCACAGCCATCGCGCAACGAAATGGCGCAGAGCAAGGCAAAATCGCTGAGGATGAAGGACTCGCACTCAATCGAACCGCGCATGGACAGGTTCTCAAGCACTTGGGTAACTGCGCGAATTCGGTAGTTGGCGGCGTCGGTGAGGATGTCGAGTGGCGCATGGGTATCGACGAACAGGGTGGGCATATCGGTGCAGTTGCTGGTCAATGCCATGAAGCGGTTGTCGGGATGGGGGATTGGTTTTTCGTAGGGTGGATCGGGATGTATTGATTTCATTTTTAACGCTCTAAGGAAGAAATGGACCTGCCATTAGCCTTCCTACGGGCTAGGGTGGCAGCTATGCACGGGGTAGGAATATCGAGACCCTTAGAGCAAAACTCGACCACGCCGAAGCGTGCCCGCGCATAGCCGCCGCAACTGATCTTACGGCCGCATGAAAACGGCCGCAAACCAGGCAGTGACGCCAATGTAGCTCTAACGGTCTTGAGAGGTTCCTACACCCCGCCACAGAGTTGTCAGTGGCTGGCAAAGACTATCGGTAGACCCCTCGTGGCACCAGTTCATGAAAGCCGCTACGTTTTGAAGGAAACGTCCTAGGACCTTGCCCAGAAAATTCGTAGCGATTTCAATCCACCATAGAGCTTCTTGCAACTTAACCCGGGCATTACTGGATGTAGCCAAGCGCGTTAACTGCAAAAAGCGCTAGCAATAGAGCAATACAAGCAACCCCGCCCCAATGCAAAACTATTAGTTTTTTCCTAAGTCCTCCAGGAAAAGCTTCCAGATCTTTCGCATCGGCCCCGCCATCACGGAGATAAAAATTTGGCATAGTCATCACGCCCATTACTGCACCAAGTACGAATAGCCTTCCCCAAGCTCCGCCGTTCTTGAAAGGAGCCCGGACCATAATAGCCGGGCAGTTTTTCAAATGATCCAGCATTACATCCATTTTGGCGTAAGCCAAATGCAACGATACGCAAAGGAAAATTAGAAGCCCGCCGAAACCAGTAAGGCTGATACACAAAAATAATTTTTGCGCGACACTCACGCTCATGTCAGCGTCTCGTAGTTTAATTTGCCAGTTTTTTAACCCGCCTCACCGAGGCAACCCCAGCAGCCAAAGAAGTGCCCTGCCACAACAAATTTACTCGCCAAAAATAATGGCTGCAGTTGGCATTCTGTCTTGCCTTACGCGAGCCAGCTACTGACCCACGCTTATATTACTTAAGAACTCCTGACTCCCACAATGTAACTAGAAACACCAAACTGGCGAGCAAGCCTATTACACTCCATTGCAAAAAAATTAGTTTTCGCCTAAATATAAGTGGAAATTTTTCTATATCCTCAGCGCTGGCCAACCCACATCTCACAAAAAATCGAGGAAACGTAACTACACTGGCTATGCCGCCCACTAACTGAAGCTTCCCAAAAGGGCCTGTATGCTTGTGCGTCTTTGCAGTAATCAGTGACGAGCTATTCTTGAAATATTTCGACAATTCTTCACCCCTTGTATAGCCAAGGTATAGCGCAAACCCGATCCAAATATAGATCCCAAGTAACACTCCCCCACACAAACCACCTACAATTAATTCTGATGTTGTCATCTCACATTCTCATATATAAGTTCTCCGATTATCTCCCCACCCTTTCCGCCATATAGGCCGCCGACAAAAGAACCAGCACCAACCACTACGATACCGCATGCCAATGTCCCTATACCGGCTGTAGGTATGCTCAAACCAGCACATATTGCACCGACAACGGGGGCCGATAAAATCGTGCCAGTAGCTACACCACCTCCTATTCCCCCGGCAAAGGCACCCGCCTCAGTAAATCTGATTCGCTCGCAAACTTCAGTACTGCCCGCCGTACACACATCCTGAACCTTCATAGCCGAAGCCCCGCCACCGACCGCAGTGCCGACCCAGCCGCCGAACTTGAGGTACTTTGAAGCCCTAGCCACACCTTCAAGATGAGTCGCATACCCCGGCATCTGCCCCACGCCGCCGGCTTCCGTCCAGCGGTGAACCAGACTGGGAGGAGAGAGGAACATTGCACGGTTCAAATTGGGGTGGTGTGGGAAACCGATGCCTTTGCGCGTCAGGCTTGTCAGGTGACTATCGAGTTGTGCCAGCAGCTTTTGGCGCTCGGCCAGAAATGTCGGTGAGTTCAGATGTCCATCGCGCAGGAATGAACGCTGATGCAGCGTTTCCATTTCACGCAAGGTATCGCCAACGTTATCCAGATTATTCTTGAAAATGCTCGCGCCGACACCTATGGCGCCCGAACCGAAGCCCAAGATCGTCTGAAGGGCATCCCGGTGTTCCACCATAAAATCCGCCTCCTCCGGAGTAAGCGTTTCAAGCACCTGATTGGTCCTGGCTGCCACATCCATAAGCAGCGCTTCTTCACGGGTGCACTGGTAGTTATTGGGATCGCTCAGCACGATCATCGAGCCAGCTTTGACGTCCCGCAGGTTGGGATTGAGCAACTTGAATTTGCCCATCACCGCCGGGTCGCGCAGGGTGAACAGCGAGGCCTCGAGTTGTTCGCGGGTGGTGCTTTTGGGCACGATGTAGAAGCCCGGTTCCTCGGCCGCTGTACTGCTTGATCGCACTGGATTGGGAACGCTTGGCGCCGGCGCAAAGCTGGAAGGTCGTGAGGCTACCGGGTTGCTGGAGGCGGTGGGGGTCGTCTGTTGAGTCGCTGCACGGGTGGCATGCGGCGCAGCATTGCGGCTGGACATGTAGCTATTTGTGAAAAACGATGGGATCAGCCCGGCTTTGCAGGGGCAGCTGCTGTAGCTGTCCAGCGAGCCCGCCACCAGCTTTCCGTGACTCACGATGTATGAAACACCGCCCTCGATGACATAGGTTTTGTCGTCCTTGCCACAGGAAACCCGATCCCCCGCACGAGCATGAGCGATACCAAACATCATGATGTTTGTATCAGCCTCCAGAACCTTGCCACCGCAGGTCGTCTTGTCATCCTTGCGAATGAAAAATCCCTCTGCCATTGCTGATCTCCCTTTCTACTGGCGCCCCAGTCATGGGAAGCGCGCCCTTGATAACGATGGGTAACACCGACTCGGAATGAGTGGGCTAACGCAAAGTACGTGACCAGAGAGGTAATTCAAGGCAGCCGGGCAAAACAGGAAATTTCCTACAAGCTCCAAAGAAAAGGGTGACGCAAACGGAGGCAGGAACCAAAGCGCGCTCTAGATTGACCTCAAAAAAAAACGGCCCGCAGCATAGAGCTGCGAGCCGTTCTTTTATCAGGGATGGGAAGAGTTCAACCCATCACTCATCACTCATCACTTGTTCAGGCGGTAATCATTCTCTGCAGCAGCAAAACGCTGGAACATGCCAGCAGTCGGCGTACCCATTTTGCTGACGAAGTAGATCGCCAGGCTGGCGAAGATGAAACCAGGGATGATTTCGTACAGGCCCAGCAGTTCGAAGTGTTTCCAGACGATCACGGTGATCGCGCCGACCAGGATACCGGCCAGTGCGCCGTTGCGGGTCATGTCTTTCCAGATCACGGAGATCAGCACGACCGGACCGAATGCGGCACCGAAACCGGCCCAGGCGTAGCTCACCAGGCCCAGTACACGGTTTTCCGGGTTGGCCGCCAGCGCGATTGCAATCAGGGCAACCAACAGCACCATGGCACGGCCGACCCACACCAGTTCAACCTGGGAGGCGGATTTACGCAGGAAGGTCTTGTAGAAGTCTTCGGTCAGGGCGCTCGAGCACACCAGCAACTGGCAGCTCAGGGTGCTCATCACCGCAGCCAGGATGGCCGACAGCAGGATACCCGCGATCCATGGGTTGAAGAGGATCTTGGCCAGTTCGATGAACACGCGCTCGTGGTTCTCGGAGACCGCGCCAGCCACGTCCGGGTGCGCCGAGAAGTAGGCGATACCGAAGAAGCCGACGGCCACGGTGCCGCCCAGGCACAGGATCATCCAGGTCATGGAGATGCGACGGGCCTTGGCGATCGATTTAACCGAATCGGCAGCCATGAAACGCGCCAGGATATGCGGCTGGCCGAAGTAGCCCAGACCCCAGCCCATCAGCGAGATGATGCCGATGAAAGTGGTGCCCTTGAGCATGTCGAAGTTGCTTGGATCTTGCGCTTCGATGGCCAGGAAAGTGGTGTCGACGCCGCCAGTGGCCAGCAGCACGATAACCGGCGTCAGGATCAACGCGAAGATCATCAGGGTGGCTTGTACGGTATCGGTCCAGCTCACCGCCAGGAATCCACCGATAAAGGTGTAGGCAATCGTCGCCGCAGCACCGGCCCACAGCGCCGTCTCGTAGGACATGCCGAAGGTGCTTTCGAACAGACGGGCGCCGGCCACGATGCCGGAAGCGCAGTAGATAGTGAAGAACACCAGGATCACGACCGCGGAGATGATCCGCAGCAGGCCGCTTTTGTCTTCGAAACGGCTGGCGAAGTAGTCCGGCAGGGTCAGTGCATCACCGTTGTGCTCGGTCTGCACACGCAGACGGCCGGCGACGAACAGCCAGTTCAGGTAGGCGCCGATGATCAGGCCGATGGCGATCCAGCTTTCGGAAAGGCCGGACATGTAGATCGCGCCGGGCAAACCCATCAACAACCAGCCGCTCATGTCGGAGGCACCGGCGGACAGTGCGGTCACGACGCTGCCCAGGCTACGGCCGCCCAGAATGTAGTCGGAAAGGTTGTTGGTGGAGCGATAGGCCATCAAGCCAATCAGCACCATTGCTGCGATGTAGATCACGAACGTGATCAGAGTTGGATTGCTTACGCTCATTGAGTTACGCCCTGGCTTTGTTTTTATGTAGCGGCGGCTGGTGAACCGCTCGCAAACGCATACGTTTGACAGACGATCCGGATTCCCGCGCATTTATGACTGATGTTTCCCCAGGAAAGCCATCAGCCGGAGCACCCGGGTTTTCCCGGGTTGCACCTTGGGCGCGAATGCTATTCAACAAAGCAAATAAGGTGCAACCAGTTTCTCGAGAATAAGTTGCACCCAGTCGGAAATAAATATCAAACCCCGATTTTTGCTCCTTTTCGGAGCAAGAAAGAGGGCCAACCACCCTAAAAAGCACCAAGCAGAGGCGGCACTGCCGTACCGGAATTTATTTCCTGACGAGTTGCGTAATATTCCGACAAAAAAAGGGTTGCACCCGGTTGCACCTCAACAGTCGCACGGCTAATCTTGCCGCCAGCTGATGCCACGCAGTCGTGGCAAACATGAGGATAAAAACATGGCTACCACCACCCTTGGGGTCAAACTTGACGACCCGACCCGCGAACGCCTCAAGGCCGCCGCGACCTCGATTGATCGCACGCCGCACTGGCTGATCAAGCAGGCAATCTTCAATTACCTGGAAAAACTCGAGGGTGGTGCAACCCTGACCGAGCTGAGCGGTTTGACCAAGGATTCCGACGACAGCGTCGACGCGCCTCAGGATCACGCCCACCAGTGCTTCCTCGAATTCGCCGAAAGCATCCTGCCGCAATCGGTACTGCGCGCTTCGATCACCGCCGCCTACCGTCGCCCTGAGCCGGAAGTCGTGCCGATGCTGATCGAGCAGGCTCGCCTGCCGGCGCCGATGTGCGACGCCACCAACAAACTCGCCGCCTCGATTGCTGAAAAATTGCGCAACCAGAAGAGCGCCGGCGGCCGTGCCGGCATCGTTCAGGGCCTGCTGCAGGAATTCTCCCTGTCGTCCCAGGAGGGCGTGGCACTGATGTGCCTGGCCGAAGCGCTGCTGCGCATCCCGGACAAAGGCACTCGCGACGCCCTGATCCGCGACAAGATCAGCACCGGCAACTGGCAGCCGCACCTGGGCAACAGCCCGTCGCTGTTCGTCAACGCCGCCACCTGGGGCTTGCTGCTGACCGGCAAACTGGTCTCCACGCACAACGAAGCCGGCCTGACGTCGTCCCTGAGCCGCATCATCGGCAAGAGTGGCGAGCCGATGATCCGCAAGGGCGTCGACATGGCCATGCGCCTGATGGGCGAGCAGTTCGTGACCGGCGAAACCATCGCCGAAGCCCTGGCCAACGCCAGCAAGTTCGAAGCCAAGGGCTTCCGCTATTCCTACGACATGCTGGGTGAAGCCGCGCTCACCGAGCACGACGCGCAGAAGTACCTGGCCTCGTACGAACAAGCCATCCACTCGATCGGCAAAGCCTCCCACGGTCGCGGGATTTATGAAGGCCCGGGCATTTCGATCAAGCTGTCCGCCCTGCACCCGCGTTACAGCCGCGCCCAGTACGAGCGCGTGATGGACGAGCTGTACCCGCGCCTGCTGTCGCTGACCTTGCTGGCCAAGCAATACGACATCGGCCTGAACATCGACGCCGAAGAAGCCGACCGCCTCGAGCTGTCGCTGGATCTGCTCGAGCGCCTGTGCTTCGAGCCGCAACTGACTGGCTGGAACGGCATCGGTTTCGTGATCCAGGCTTACCAGAAGCGCTGCCCGTACGTGATCGACTACGTGATCGACTTGGCTCGTCGCAGCCGTCATCGCCTGATGATCCGCCTGGTAAAAGGCGCGTACTGGGACAGCGAAATCAAGCGCGCCCAGGTCGAAGGCCTGGAAGGCTACCCGGTCTACACCCGCAAGGTTTACACCGACGTTTCCTACATCGCTTGCGCCCGCAAGCTGCTGTCGGTGCCGGAAGTCATCTACCCGCAGTTCGCCACGCACAACGCCCACACCCTGTCGGCCATTTATCACATCGCCGGTCAGAACTATTACCCGGGTCAGTACGAGTTCCAGTGCCTGCACGGCATGGGTGAACCGCTGTACGAACAGGTTGTAGGCAAAGTTTCCGAAGGCAAGCTGAACCGTCCGTGCCGTGTGTACGCTCCGGTCGGCACCCACGAAACCCTGCTGGCCTACCTGGTACGTCGCCTGCTGGAAAACGGCGCGAACACCTCGTTCGTCAACCGCATCGCCGACCAGTCGATTTCGATCCAGGAACTGGTGGCCGATCCGGTGGCCAGCATCGAGCAGATGGCAACCGTGGAAGGTGGCTTCGGTCTGCCGCACCCGCGCATTCCACTGCCCCGCGACCTGTATGGTTCGGAACGCGCCAACTCAAGCGGCATCGACATGGCCAACGAACATCGTTTGGCTTCGCTGTCCTGCGCCCTGCTCGCCACTGCGCACAACCACTGGAAAGCGGCGCCGATGCTCGGTTGCACCTCCAGCACCGAAGCGCCGGCACCGGTCCTGAATCCGTCCGATCTGCGTGACGTGGTCGGCCATGTGCAGGAAGCGACCGTCGAAGACGTCGACAACGCCATCCAGTGCGCCATCAACGCTGCACCGATCTGGCAGGCCACCCCGCCCGCCGAGCGCGCCGCGATCCTGGAACGCGCCGCCGACCTGATGGAAGCCGAGATCCAGCCGCTGATGGGCCTGCTGGCCCGCGAAGCCGGCAAGACCTTCGCCAACGCCATCGCCGAAGTGCGTGAAGCCGTGGACTTCCTGCGTTATTACGCGGTGCAGGCACGCAACGATTTCACCAACAACGCTCACCGTCCGCTGGGTCCAGTGGTGTGCATCAGCCCGTGGAACTTCCCGCTGGCGATCTTCAGTGGTCAGGTGGCTGCTGCGCTGGCCGCCGGTAACCCGGTACTGGCCAAGCCTGCGGAACAGACTCCGCTGGTTGCCGCCCAAGCCGTGCGCCTGCTGCTCGAAGCCGGCATCCCTGAAGGCGTGCTGCAACTGCTGCCGGGTCGTGGCGAAACCGTCGGTGCCGGCCTGGTGGGTGATGAGCGCGTCAAAGGCGTGATGTTCACCGGCTCCACCGAAGTCGCGCGCTTGCTGCAACGCAACATCGCCGGTCGCCTGGACAGCCAGGGTCGTCCGATCCCGCTGATCGCCGAAACCGGTGGCCAGAACGCGATGATCGTCGACTCTTCGGCACTGACCGAACAAGTCGTGATCGACGTGGTTTCCTCGGCCTTCGACAGCGCCGGTCAGCGTTGCTCGGCCCTGCGTGTCTTGTGCTTGCAGGAAGATTCCGCAGACCGCGTCATCGAAATGCTCAAGGGCGCGATGGCTGAAAGCCGTCTCGGCAACCCTGAGCGTCTGTCCGTGGACATCGGCCCGGTCATCGACGCCGAAGCCAAGGCGGGCATCGAGAAGCACATCCAGGCCATGCGCGACAAAGGTCGCAGCGTGTACCAGGTGGCCATCGCCGATGCCGAAGAAGTCAAACGCGGCACCTTCGTGATGCCGACGCTGATCGAACTGGAAAGCTTCGACGAACTGCAACGGGAGATCTTCGGCCCGGTGCTGCACGTGGTTCGCTACAAGCGCAAGGACATCGATCAACTGATCGGCCAGATCAACGCTTCCGGCTACGGCCTGACCCTGGGCGTGCACACCCGCATCGACGAGACCATCGCCAAGGTGATCGACAACGTCAATGCCGGTAACGTCTACGTCAACCGCAACATCGTGGGTGCAGTAGTAGGCGTGCAGCCATTCGGCGGCGAAGGCCTGTCGGGTACCGGCCCGAAAGCCGGCGGCCCGCTGTACCTGTACCGCCTGCTGTCGACCCGCCCTGCGGATGCGATCGAACAATCCTTCGCTCGCGGCGATGCTGCCGCGGCACCGGACGTTCGTCTGCGCGACGCCATGAGCAAGCCACTGACCGCCCTGAAAGCCTGGGCCGACAGCCACAAGCTCGCCGACCTGAGCACCCTGTGCGTGCAATTCGCCGCGCAATCGCAAAGCGGTATCACCCGCGTACTGGCTGGCCCGACCGGCGAGCGCAACAGCTATGCGATCCTGCCGCGTGAACACGTGCTGTGCCTGGCGGAAGTCGAAGGTGATCTGCTGACGCAACTGGCGGCGGTATTGGCAGTCGGCGGTTCGGCGGTATGGCCTGAAGCTGACATGACCAAAGCCTTGTTCGCACGTCTGCCGAAGGATATTCAGGCGCGCATCAAGCTGGTTTCCGACTGGAACAAGGATGAAGTGGTGTTTGATGCGGTTGTGCATCACGGCCATTCCGACCAGTTGCGTGCGGTGTGCCAGCAGGTTGCCAAGCGTGCCGGCGCCATCGTCGGTGTGCAGGGTCTGTCGCAAGGCGAAACCAACATTGCGCTGGAGCGTTTGGTGATCGAGCGTGCGTTGAGCGTCAACACCGCTGCGGCGGGTGGTAATGCCAGCCTGATGACCATCGGCTAAAACCGATACGCCAGGCAGCTGCAATGGCTGCCTGGCAATCAAATCCCTGTAGGAGTGAGCCTGCTCGCGATAGCGGTCTGTCGGTCACATCTGTTTCGGATGTGCCGCCGTCATCGCGAGCAGGCTCACTCCTACAGTTGTTTTGTGGTGCCTGCAAAGTTGCTGCGCTGGCCCATTATCACGGTCATCAATCATCCTGTTCAGCCTTTATCCCCCCACTTAGACTCGGCCCATTCCAACAAAAGGTAGGCCGCCATGTCCGAGACGTTGCTCAGTTCCCGCAATCTGGCTTTCGAGCTGTATGAAGTCCTCGATGCCGAGGGCCTGACCCAGCGTGAGCGTTTCGCCGAGCACAACCGCGAAACCTTCGATGCGGCCATTGGCACCGCCCGCAGCATCGCCGAGAAGTTCTTTGCCCCGCACAACCGCAAGGGTGACGAGAACGAGCCGCGCTATGAGAACGGTCAGGCGATTCTGATTCCCGAAGTGAAACCGGCAGTGGATGCCTTCCTCGAAGCCGGATTCCTGAACGCCGCGCGCAGTTTCGACGCCGGCGGCATGCAGCTTCCTACCTTGCTGTCCCAAGCCTGTTTTTCGCACTTTCAGTCGGCCAACGCGGCTTCGACGTCGTATCCGTTCCTGACCATGGGCGCGGCCAACCTGATCGAAAGCTTCGGCACCGAAGAGCAGAAGCGCCGCTTCCTGCAGCCGATGATCGACGGCCGTTTCTTCGGCACCATGGCCCTGACCGAACCCCACGCCGGCTCGTCGCTGTCGGATATTCGTACCCGCGCGGAACCTGCGTCCGACGGCACTTATCGCCTCAAGGGCAACAAGATCTTCATCTCCGGTGGCGATCATCCGCTGTCGGAAAACATCGTGCACATGGTGCTGGCCAAGCTGCCAGACGCGCCGGCCGGGGTGAAGGGCATTTCGCTGCTCATCGTGCCCAAGTTCCTGGTCAATGACGACGGCAGCCTCGGCCAACGCAACGATGTGTTGCTGGCCGGCTTGTTCCACAAGATGGGCTGGCGCGGCACCACGTCCACCGCGCTGAATTTCGGCGATAACGGTGAGTGTGTCGGTTATCTGGTGGGTAAGCCGCACCAGGGCTTGAGCTACATGTTCCAGATGATGAACGAGGCGCGGATCGGCGTCGGCATGGGCGCGGTGATGCTCGGCTACGCCGGTTATCTGTACTCGCTGGAATACGCCCGCGAGCGTCCACAGGGCCGCGTGCCGGACAGCAAGGACCCGAACACCGCGCCGGTGGCGATCATTCAGCACGCCGACGTCAAACGCATGCTGCTGACACAAAAGGCTTACGTTGAAGGCTCGTTTGACTTGGGTCTTTATGCGGCGCGACTGTTCGATGACACCACCACCCTTGCGACCGAAGCCGAGCGCAAGCAGGCCCATGAATTGCTGGATTTACTGACGCCAATCGTCAAATCCTGGCCCTCGGAGTTCTGCCTGAAGGCCAACGAACTGGCAATCCAGATCCTCGGCGGCCACGGCTACACCCGCGAATACCCGGTGGAGCAGTACTACCGCGACAACCGCCTGAACCCGATCCACGAAGGCACCCACGGTATTCAATCGCTGGACCTGCTGGGCCGAAAACTGGCGCAGAACGGTGGCGCGGGGCTCAAGCAACTGATCCGCCTGATCGCTGACACTGGTGAGCGAGCACAGGCGTTTGCTTCATTGACGCCGCTGCGTGAACCGCTGGAAAAACTGGTTGCTCGTTTGCAATCCGTGACCATCGGCCTGCTGGTTGATCTGGGCCAGGGCAAGGTTAATAGCAGCCTGGCGAACTCGGCGCTGTACCTGAAGGTGTTCGGCCACACGGTGATTGGCTGGCGCTGGCTGGAACAGGCGATTCGCGCCGAGGAAGGTTTGGTCAAGGGGAATGCGACGGATGTGAGCTTCTACAAAGGCAAGCTGCAGGCGGCGCGGTACTTCCTGACGTGGGAAGTGCCGGGTTGCCATCATGAGCTGGCGATTCTTGAGGCGCGGGATGATGTGTGCCTGGGGATGCAGGATGAGTGGTTCTGATCCCGAATCTATGGTGTAGCTGAAATCCAATCGCGAGCAGGCTCGCTCCTACAGGTATCTCTGTTGATCACAAATCCTGTGTTCAACACCCAAACCCTGTAGGAGCGAGCCTGCTCGCGATGGCGTCGGCACTATCAGCACATCACTTCAGCTTGAACCCCCCCATCTGCCGCGCCAGATCATCCGCCAACCGCTGCAACGTCTGGCAATCATCCCGACAGGCCCTGACCTCCCCCGCCGTCGCCCGGGCCAGATCGGAAATACCCTGCACGTTACGGTTGATCTCTTCGGTCACCGCCGACTGCTCTTCTGTCGCCGTCGCCACCTGATGGTTCATGTCGCTGATGCGTTCCACTTGCCCGGTAATCGCAGTCAACGAGGCGCCGGTACGTTGGCTCGACTCGACACCTGTACCTGTCGCCGCTTGCCCGGAATGCATCGACGACACTGCGTTTTCCGCACCTTGCTTGAGGCTGCCGATCATCTGCTGGATTTCATCGGTTGACGACTGTGTACGCCGCGCCAAAGTCCGCACTTCATCGGCCACCACGGCAAATCCACGCCCCATGTCCCCGGCCCGCGCCGCTTCGATAGCGGCATTGAGCGCCAGCAGGTTGGTCTGCTCGGAAATCCCGCGAATCACCGCCAGCACCTGGTCGATCGACGCCACTTGATGGGCCAGTTCACCCACCGCCGTGGCCGCGACGCCGATTTCGTCAGACATATTTTCAATGTGCCGAATCGATCCGCCTACCACTTCCCGTGCCTGCATCGCCTCATCCCGAGCCGTTTGCGATGCGACCGCCGCGTTGCCGGCGTTCTGGGCGATCTCCTGAACGGTCAGGCCCATTTCGTGAACCGCAGTGGCAACCATGTCGGTCATTTCCTGTTGGCGGCCGGAGCGTTCAGCGGTGTTATCCACAACCCGTGCAACCTGGCCGACAGCGGTGCGCAACTGCTCGCTGGTGGTCAGCACTTCGCCGATCATGTCGCGCTGGCTATCCAGGAACCGATTGAAACCGCGAGCCAGATCGCCCAGCTCATCAGCACGGCTGGAATCTAACCGGTGGGTCAAATCTCCACCGCCGCTACCGATTGCTACCAATGCCGCTGTTACCTGACGAATCGGGCGCACCAGCCCACGGGCCAGCAACACCACCAGCAACAGGCACACCAAGGCCACCGCCAGGCCGATACCACTGCTTATCCACATGGCGCGGCGGGCTTCGGCGTAGATCTGCGATTGCGGCACTTCGGCCACCAGGGTCCAGCCGAGATCACGCAATGGCAGGCTTAACGCGAGGAAGTCTTCACCGTCACGCTGGAAGCCGCTGTTGGTGGCAGTGGCCTTGAAGGTAGAAAGCTGACTCATCACCGCTTGTGCCGCCGTAGCACCAATCTGCTCGGTCAAAGTGCGTTTGCCGCTGAATTGCGCCTCGGGATGCACCTGGATCAAACCGTCGGAACGCACGAGATAGACCTTGCCACGCTCTCCGAAGCTGAAGTTGTGAATCAGCTCCGACAGCTCTTTCATGCTCAGGCCAAGCCCGGCAACGCCCACGACTTTACCGGCCTGCTCGACTTTGAAGTCGATGAAAAGCGCCAATTCTCCGGTGGCCGTGTCGTTATCGATGTTGAGAGTGCGCGGCTGGTTGCTGTCGAGGAACGAGTAGAACCAGGCGTCTTTCGGATTGGAACGACTGAGGGTCCGATCCAGGCCTTTTTCGGTGAAGTAATGGTTGGACGCGGTGCCGACAATAATCGCGGTAAAGGCCTTGTGCTCGGCGCGGATGCCTTCGAGATAGGTAGTAAACGTGCCGACCTGGGCACTGTCTTCCCCCCCGGCCAGCCAGTCGCGCACCATGCTGTTGCTGGCGATGTCCTTGGCGGCGGTGAGCGGTTGGACAAGGATACGTTCGATGTCGTTGCGCATCGCTTCGATGCTCGATGGCAAGGCCTGCTCGACCAGATAGCTCTGGGCGAGACGATTGACCACCAGGGTATAAATGCCAACCACGATCAGAATACTGACGAGCAGAGCGGTGCCCATGCTCAGGATCAACTGCCATTGAATACTGCGTCGCCAGAACTGCATGGAGCACCCCCAAAGAATAAGAGGCTGAAACACTGCAACAGCCGTGCCGATTGTATACAAACCAACCGACAATCTATTCTTTGGTTGTGCGCAAAGCCGATCAGGCCTGATTGATCGTCTTGGAGATCACTTCAACCGTGGCGCTGACTTGCTCTTGGTAACGGTCGAGTTCGAGCTTGTGCTGCTTCTGCATTTCGATCTGCTGGGAGCACAGATTCATCGCCGCCAGCACCAGCAGTCGGTCACCGATCAGCGTCGGGTACTTCCTCTTGGTTTCGGCCAGGGCTGCCTTCAACATCATCGCGGCATCGAGCAGGGTTTGTTCTTCCCCGGCCGGTGCCTTGATCGAATAGTCCTCTCCCAGGATCGAGACGACTTTTACCCCTGCGGCGTTGTAACTCATGCGCTGACAGGGCCTGCGCTGACGCGCTCAACCAGGGCCTGGATGCGAGCCGCCGTGGCGCCTTGCTTCTCTTCGTGTTCCATCAGGCTCAGTTGCAGGCTTTCGTTTTCATCTTTGGCCTGGGCCAGTTCCGTGGTCAGGCTCTGGTTCTGCTGCACCAGGTCACTGACCAGTTGTTCCAATTGGCTTAGGGATGCTTCCAACATTTTGATTTTCCGGGCTTTTTCAAAGGGCGCGTACGATAAAGAAAAGTCACCCTGGATGCCAGGGTTATACAGACGCAAAGCCTTGATTTTGCTGACGGGCGACCTTCCTCGCGAGTTTTAAAGACTGTGATTGGCCCATCTGGTTCCTGCACTTCGTCGCCACAAGGTGCAACCGGCTGAAACACGGCGGGCTCAAGACTTCAGCCTGGCGACCGATAAGTCATCCATACAACAGCCTCAGCCCCGCACGGATGCGCTCTTTTCGGTGATCGCCATGTCCCTTCGTAATATGAATATCGCCCCTCGCGCGTTCCTCAGCTTTGCCCTGATTGGCGGCTTGATGATGGTTCTGGGGGTGTTTGCCTTGAATCAGATGAGCAAGATCCGCGGCGCCGCCGAGAACATCACCAACAACAGTGTGCCAAGCATCAAGAGCCTGGACGAGTTCACCCAACTCACCTTGCGCCTGCGGGTGCTGTCCTACCGCTTGCTGGTGAACCGCGAGCCGGACGTGCAGCAGAAAACCATGGAACTGCTGGAGACTCGCAACCAGCAGATTCGCACCGCCCAGGCAACCTACGAAAAGCTGATCGCCAGCCCGCAGGAGCGTGCGACCTACGATCAATACGTACAACTGCTGGGTCAGTACCGCCAGATCGAAGACCGGATGAAAACCCTGTCGCGCAACAATCAGGTCGATGAACTGCGCAGCTTGCTCAACACCGATTTGCTCAACAACTCCGAAGCGGTCAACACCGTGTTGAACCGTCTGCTGGAGATCAACACCCAGCAAACCAACGACACCAACCAACAGGCGGTGGATCAATACGATTCGGCGTTCAACCTTGTGATCGCCCTATTGGTTATTGCCACCGCGCTGACGCTGCTGCTCGCCTGGTTGCTGACCAACAGCATCACCCAACCGATCGCCAATGCCCTGGGCGCCGCTGAACAGATCGCCGAAGGCAACCTGACGCGTCCGATCAACGTTGACGGCCAGGATGAAGCCGGCCGCTTGCTGCTGGCCATGTCAAAGATGCAGGACAAGTTGCGCGACACGCTGCAGCGTATTTCCGGCTCGGCCACACAGTTGGCATCGGCTGCCGAAGAACTCAACAGCGTCACCGACGAAAGCGCCCGTGGCCTGACCCGGCAGAACAACGAAATCGAACAGGCCGCCACCGCAGTCAACGAAATGACCAGCGCCGTGGAAGAAGTCGCACGCAACGCGGTGAGCACGTCCGAAGCCTCGAAAAACGCCACCACCTCAGCCGGTGACGGCCGTGACCTGGTGCAGGAAACCGTCAGCGCCATCGAACGCATGAGCGCCGACGTACAGAGCACCGCGACCCTGATCGGCGACCTGGCCAACGAGTCCCGCGACATCGGCAAGGTGCTGGACGTGATCCGTGGCCTGGCCGACCAGACCAACCTGCTGGCGTTGAACGCGGCCATCGAAGCGGCACGCGCTGGTGAGGCCGGTCGTGGTTTTGCGGTGGTGGCCGATGAGGTTCGTGCCCTGGCCCACCGCACCCAGCAGTCGACCAGCGAGATCGAACGCATGATTGGCAGCATCCAGAGCGGTACGGAGCACGCGGTGGATTCGATGCGCAACAGCACCGAACGCGCCGAATCGACCCTGAACATCGCCCGTGGCGCCGGGATGTCGCTGGACACCATCAACAGCGCCATCGTCGAAATCAACGAGCGCAACCTGGTGATCGCCAGCGCCGCTGAAGAACAGGCACAGGTGGCCCGTGAAGTGGATCGCAACCTGGTGAACATCCGTGACCTGTCGGTGCAGTCGGCCACCGGGGCCAACCAGACCAGTGCGGCCAGTAACGAACTGTCGCGCCTGGCGGTGGACCTGAACACGATGGTTGGGCGGTTCAGCCTTTAACTCTGTGGCGAGGGGCTTGTCGGAATGCCGCACCACCCCGTTGGGCCGCGCAGCGACCCCAAACCTGTTAACTGCGCACATCCATTAAATCGCGTCTACCGGATTTACGACTGCTTCGCAGCCGAACGGGGGCAAGCCCCCTCGCCACAATGATTTCACCCGGCGTGAAGAATCGCCTGCAAAAAGCTTTTTGACAGCATCACATTTCAACAGGTTAGAATCGCTGGCACGCAGACTGCATGGTCAGTTTGCGCCCGCCTTTCAGCTTTCTGGAGTACTGCCTTTGAATGCAACGACCATCAACAGCCTGTTCTTGATCGGCGCGTTGCTGGTAGGTGCGAGCATTCTGGTGAGCTCACTTTCGTCCCGTCTCGGCATCCCGATTCTGGTGATCATCCTGGCAGTCGGCATGGCGGCGGGTGTCGATGGCGCCGGCATTCTTTTTGATAACTACCCCACGGCTTATCTGGTCGGCAACCTCGCACTGGCAGTGATCCTGCTCGACGGCGGCTTGCGCACCCGGGTGTCGAGTTTCCGCGTGGCGTTATGGCCGGCGCTGTCGCTGGCCACAGTCGGGGTACTGATTACCACCGGGCTGACCGGCATGGCGGCCGCATGGCTGTTCAACCTGAACCTGATCCAGGGCCTGCTGATCGGCGCCATCGTCGGCTCCACCGACGCCGCGGCGGTGTTTTCGCTATTGGGTGGCAAAGGCCTGAACGAGCGGGTAACCGCCAGCCTTGAAATCGAATCCGGCAGCAACGACCCGATGGCGGTGTTCCTCACCGTCACCCTGATCGACATGCTCGCCAGCGGCCAGACCGGCCTGCACTGGAGCCTGTTGACCCACCTGCTGCGCGAGTTCGGCATAGGTGGCGTCATTGGCCTGGGCGGTGGCTGGCTCATGCTGCAACTGGTCAATCGCATCAACCTGGCCACCGGTTTGTATCCGATTCTGGTCATCGCTGGCGGGTTGGTCGTCTTTGCCCTGACCAACGCCCTGCACGGCAGTGGCTTCCTGGCGGTATACATCTGCGGCCTGGTGATCGGCAACCGTCCGGTGCGCAGCCGCCACGGCATCCTGCACATGCTCGATGGCATGGCCTGGCTGGCGCAGATCGGTATGTTCCTGGTGCTGGGGCTGCTGGTGACGCCTCACGACCTGCTGCCTATCGCCTTGCCGGCACTGGCCCTGGCGCTGTGGATGATTCTGTTTGCCCGGCCACTGTCGGTGATGGTTAGCCTGCTGCCGTTCAAGGCGTTCCATGGTCGCGAGAAAGCGTTCATTTCCTGGGTCGGCCTGCGCGGCGCGGTCCCGATCATTCTAGCGGTGTTCCCGCTGATGGCCGGCCTGCCCAACGCCCAGCTGTACTTCAACCTCGCGTTCTTTATCGTGCTGGTGTCGCTGTTGGTTCAGGGCACGAGCCTGCCGTGGGTCGCCAAGCTGCTGAAGGTGACGGTGCCTCCGGAGCCTGCCCCCATCTCCCGCTCGGCCCTGGAAGTGCACGTCACCAGCGAGTGGGAGCTGTTCGTCTATCGCCTCGGCGCGGAAAAATGGTGCATCGGTTCGCCCCTGCGTGAGCTGAAAATGCCCGAAGGCACCCGTATCGCTGCCCTGTTTCGCGGCCAACAATTGCTCCATCCGTCGGGTAGTACGGTGCTGGAAGTCGATGATTTGCTGTGTGTCATCGGCCATGAACACAACCTGCCGGCCCTCGGAAAACTCTTCAGCCAGGCGCCACAACGGGGCCTCGATCTGCGCTTCTTTGGCGACTTCGTACTCGAAGGAGACGCCCAGCTGGCCGCGGTTGCAGCCCTCTATGGACTGAAGGTCGAAGGCATCGATCCGGACATGTCCCTGGGCCACTTCATTGCCCAGAAGGTCGGCGGCGCGCCGGTGGTAGGCGACCAGGTGGAATGGAACAACACCATTTGGACCGTGGCCGTCATGGACGGGAACAAGATCGGCAAAGTGGGCGTCAGATTCCCCGAAGGAAGTCGCCCGGGTCCCGGACTCTTCCTCTAAACTGCTTCCACTATCACTTGCTTGACCGGTCTTTATGCCTAACCTGCGCTCCATTTTCGCCATCGCCCTTTTGGGCTTGAGTCTCTCTGTCGGCACCCTTGGTTTATCGCAAGTGGCGCAAGCGACCGAACCGCCTTCCAGCGAAGCCGTACAGGCGAGCCTGGACAAGATCGCCGACCGCAAACTGCCGGAAGCCGATCAGAAGGCCCTGCAATCCGTCCTGCAAGGCACGCTGAGCCAGCTCAACAACAAGCGTGACTACGAGCAGAAGCTGGTCACACTCAAGCAGCAATTGAGCAGTGCGCCCAAACAGACCATCGAGAACCAGCGTGAACTGACCCGCCTCAAGGCCAGTTCCGTGGTGCCGGTGGCGCAGCGTTTCGCCAAGGAACCGATCCAGCAGCTGGAACAATTGCTCACCGAGCGCTCCACCCAGCAAAGCGACCTGCAAAAGGCCCTGGCCGATGCCAACAGCCTGATCATCACTGCCCAGACCCGCCCCGAGCGCGCCCAAGCGGAGATTTCCAGCAGCCAGACGCGCATCCAGCAGATCAACACCATCCTCAAGAACGGCAAGGACGCCGGCAAGGCTTTGAGCGCCGAGCAGCGCGACCAGCTCAATGCCGAGCTGGCAGCGCTGAACGCCCTGATCCCGCTGCGGCGCCAGGAGCTGGCCGGCAATACCCAATTGCAAGACCTCGGCAGCAGCCAGCATGACCTGTTGTCGGAGCGATCCGACCGCCTTGATCAGGAAATCCAGGAACTGCAAACCCTGATCAACCAGAAGCGTCTGGCGTTGTCCCAGGAAACGGTCACCCAGCAATCCATCGAAGCGCAGAAGGCCGGCGGCAGCAGCCTTTTGGCCACCGAAAGCGCGGCCAACCTGAAGCTCTCGGACTACCTGCTCAAAAGCACCGACCGCCTGAACGAAGTCACCCAGCAGAACCTGCAGACCAAGCAGCAACTGGACAGCCTGACTCAGAGCGATGCGGCCCTGGACGAGCAAATCAACGTGCTCAAAGGCAGTCTGCTGCTCTCGAAGATTCTCTACAAACAGAAACAGGCGTTGCCGCGCCTGCGGCTCGACCGCAACCTGGCCGACCAGATTGCCGACATTCGCCTGTATCAGTTCGAAGTCAGCCAGCAACGGGAGTTGCTGAGCAATCCGGCCACCTACGTCGAAAACCTGCTGTCGACCCAACCCCCCGAGCAAGTCACGGCGCAGCTGCGCAAAAGCCTGATGGAACTGGCCACCACCCGCGCCGACCTGCTGGAGCGACTGAACCGCGAGCTGAGCGCGGTGCTCAATGAATCCATCACCTTGCAACTGAACCAGAAGCAACTGCTCAGCACCGCGCAAAGCCTGCGGGCGACGCTCGATGAGCAGATGTTCTGGATTCCCAGCAACAAGCCGCTGGACCTGGAGTGGATTCACAGTGTGCCGGATCGCCTCCAGCGGCAACTCGATTCGCTGCCGGTACTTTCAAGCCTGAGCGAACTGACCGACGGCCTGACCCAGCGCCCTCTGCTGTTCCTGCCACTGGCCCTGCTGATCGGCGCGCTGTTGTGGCGGCGCAAGAATCTGTACGCGCGACTGAACAAGGTTCACCAGGACATCGGTCACTTCAAGCGCGATAGCCAGTGGCACACGCCGCAGGCGATTCTGATCAATATTCTGCTGGCGATGCCGGTTTCACTGGGCCTCGCCTTGTGCGGGCTGGCCCTGCGAATTGACGCCCGTGGGCAGAACGCCAATATGGGTGCGGCGCTGCTGCAAATGGCCGGGGCCTGGCTGGTGTTCTACACCGCCTACCGGATCCTCGCGCCGGGTGGTGTGGCAGAACTGCATTTCCGCTGGGAAAAGCCCCAGGTGGAGTTCCTGCGCAGATGGATCCGCCGCCTCGGCATCGTGGTGATGGCACTGGTGACCGTCGTCGCCGTTGCCGAGCTGCAACCGGCGGCACTGGCCGATGATGTGCTCGGCATGCCGGTGGTGCTCATCTGCTACGCCTTGATGACCTTGCTGCTCAGCCGCCTGCTCATCAGCAGCCCGACCCATGAGAACGCCTCGCTGTTCCGCAAACTGGTGGGGATCCTGTTCACCGCCCTGCCCGTCGCGCTGTTCGTGGCCGTGTGCTTTGGCTACTACTACACCGCGCTGAAGCTCAGCGACCGCTTGATCAACACCCTGTACCTGCTGATGTTCTGGCTGGTGATCGAAGCCACCTTCGTGCGAGGTCTCAGCGTAGCGGCGCGTCGCCTGGCTTATCAGCGCGCCTTGGCCAAACGTAACGCAGCGAAAGAGACCGCCGACGGCGAAGCCATCATCGAAGAGCCGACAATGGACATCGAGAAGGTCAACGAACAGTCCCTGCGCCTGATCCGCCTGGCGCTGCTCGGCGGCTTCATGGCGGCACTGTATTGGGTCTGGGCCGACCTGATCACGGTCTTCTCGTACCTGGACAACATCACCCTCTACGAATACACCAGCGGTACCGGCGCCAACATGAGCATGGTGCCGATCAGCATCGGCGACATGCTTGGCGCGCTGATCATCATCGGCATCACCTTCGCCCTGGCGCGCAACCTGCCGGGCTTGCTCGAAGTGTTCGTGCTGTCCAAGCTCAACCTTGCCCAGGGCAGTGCCTACGCGACCACCACGCTGCTGTCCTACGTGATCGCTGGCGTCGGTTTCGTCTCGACGCTGTCGACCCTCGGCGTAAGCTGGGACAAGCTGCAATGGCTGGTGGCGGCGCTGTCGGTCGGCCTCGGTTTCGGCATGCAGGAGATCTTCGCCAACTTCATTTCCGGCATCATGATCCTGTTCGAACGTCCGGTGCGGATCGGCGACACCATCACCATCGGCAACCTGTCGGGCACCGTGAGCAAGATCCGCATCCGTGCCACGACCATCACCGACTTCGACCGCAAGGACATCATCGTCCCGAACAAGACGTTCATTACTGGGCAACTGATCAACTGGTCGCTGACCGACACCATCACCCGGGTGACCCTCAAGCTCGGCGTCGACTACGGCTCGGACCTGGACCTGGTGAAAGAGCTGTTGCTCAAGGCCGCACGCGATAACCCGCGCGTGCTGAAAGACCCGGAACCGCACGTGTACTTCCTGAACTTCGGCGAAAGCACCCTCGACCACGAGTTGCGCATGCACGTGCGCGACCTCGGCGACCGCAACCCGGTGCTCGACGAGGTCAACCGCTTCATCAACCGCGAGTTCAAGAAGCAGCACATCAACATCTCGTTCCGGCAGATGGAGGTCTACCTCAAGAACCTGCACGGCCAGGAATACAAGATGGTGCCGATCGAACCGGAAGCGAAAACCATCGTGCCGGTCGTCGACGGCAAGCCGGCGCAAGAACCGCCCGCCGCCAAACTCGACTAACTGGCCATTCCCCAGCAGAATGCTCGGACATTCTGCTGGAGCCGGCCCTTGAAAGCCCTCGACGAACTCACTTTCGATAACCGCTTCGACCGCCTGGGCGATGCGTTTTCCGCCCACGTGCTGCCCGAGCCCATCGATAATCCGCGCCTGGTCGTGGCCAGCCCTGCCGCCATGGCACTGCTGGACCTGGACCCGGCCGTGGCCGAAACCCCGGAGTTCGCCGAACTGTTCAGCGGCCACAAGCTCTGGGCCGACGCGATCCCAAGGGCGATGGTCTATTCCGGGCATCAGTTTGGGTCCTACAACCCGCAACTGGGCGACGGTCGCGGCCTGTTGCTCGGCGAGGTGTACAACGAGGCCGGCGAACACTGGGACCTGCACCTCAAGGGCGCCGGCCAGACGCCGTTTTCACGCATGGGCGATGGCCGGGCGGTACTGCGTTCGTCGATCCGCGAATTCCTCGCCTCCGAAGCCCTGATTGCCCTGAACATCCCAACCACCCGCGCCTTGTGCGTGATCGGCTCCGATACCCCGGTGTGGCGCGAAAAGCAGGAGCGCGCGGCCATGGTCCTGCGCCTGGCGCCGAGCCATGTGCGCTTCGGGCACTTCGAGTATTTCTACTACACCAAGCGCCCAGAGCAGCAGAAAGAACTGGGTGATCACGTGCTGGCCATGCACTTCCCACAGTGCCTGGAACAACCGGAGCCGTACTTGGCGATGTTCCGCGAAGTGGTGGAGCGCAACGCCGAACTGATCGCCAAATGGCAGGCCTATGGCTTCTGCCACGGAGTGATGAACACCGACAACATGTCGATCCTGGGCATCACCTTCGATTTCGGCCCGTTCGCCTTCCTCGACGACTTCGACGCCAACTTCATCTGCAACCACTCAGACGACCAGGGCCGTTACTCCTTCAGCAACCAGGTGCCGATTGGCCAGTGGAACCTCAGCGCGCTGGCCCAGGCCCTGACGCCGTTCATCAGCGTCGAGGCCCTGCGCGAAACCCTCGGCCTGTACCTGCCGCTGTTCCAGGCCCATTACCTGGACCTGATGCGCCGCCGCCTCGGCCTGACCACAGCCGAGGATGACGACCAGAAACTGCTGGAGAACCTGCTGCAACTCATGCAAAACAGCGGCGTCGACTACAGTCTGTTTTTCCGCCGTTTGGGTGATGAGGCACCGGAACAGGCCATCACCCGCTTGCGTGACGACTTCGTCGACCTGAAGGGCTTTGACGCCTGGGGCGAGCTCTACGTCGCCCGGGTGGCACGTGAAGGCACGCTTGATCAAGAGCAGCGCCGCCAGCGGATGCACGCGGTCAACCCGCTGTACATCCTGCGCAACTACCTGGCGCAAAAGGCCATCGAAGCGGCGCAGAACGGCGACTACTCGGAAGTCCGCCGGCTACACGCCGTGCTGAGTAACCCGTTCGAGGAACAACCGGGGATGGAAAGCTATGCCGAGCGACCACCGGAATGGGGCAAGCATCTGGAGATCAGTTGTTCGTCGTGAGGCACTGCACGATTGAAAATCCGCAGTCATGTCTCCAAATAAAGATCATTCGCTTTCGACTGGACGATTTTTCATGACCGACCCACTCCTCATCCCCTGCCCCCACTGCAACGGCCTCAACCGCATTCCCGCCGAGCGCCTCAATGACCACCCGAAATGCGGGCGCTGCAAGACAGAAGTCCTGCTGAACAAGCCGTTTGAATTGAAGCAAGGCGACTACGCCAGCCAGATCAAGGGCGATCTGCCGCTGCTGGTGGACGTGTGGGCGGATTGGTGCGGGCCGTGCAAGTCGTTTGCGCCGGTGTTCGAGCAGGCGGCCGGGCAACTGGCGGGCAAGTGTCGGCTGGCCAAGCTGGACAGCGAGGCGAACCAGCAGTTGTCGGCACAGTTGGGGATTCGCTCGATTCCGAGCCTGATCCTGTTCAAGAACGGCCGGGAAATCGCCCGGCAGAGCGGGGCCTTTCCGCTACCGCAACTGATGAGCTGGTTGCGTAGCCAAGGGATCTGAAGGCAACACAGACCCTGTGGGAGCGAGCTTGCTCGCTCCCACAGGGTTTTGCGTCGCCTGGAAGATCAGGCATTTTCCAGCAAATTGTGCAGCTCGACAAACTGTTGGGTCAGCTTGTGCCGCGGGTCGAGATGGATCAGCGGCGTATTGGCCTGGTGGGATTCGCGCATGCGTACCGAGCTGGCCAGGTACACCGGCAACACCGGCAGGCCTTCGGCGATCAGTTCATCGAGAATTTGCTGGGGCAGGCTGGCGCGGGCCTGGAACTGGTTGACGACGATGCCTTCGACTTCCAGGCCTTCGTTATGGTCGTCCTTCAACTCTTCGATTTCCGCCATCAGGCCGTACAGTGCCTGGCGTGAAAAACTGTCGCAATCGAATGGAATCAACACACGATCGGCGGCGATCAACGCCGAAACCGCATAAAAATTCAGCGCTGGCGGGGTGTCGAGGTAAATCCGGTCGTAGTCTTCGCTCAGCTCTTCCAGCAACTTACGCAGCTTGTTGATCTTGTGCTTGGCTTCAAGCTTTGGCTGCAAGTCCGCCAGCTCGGCCGTGGCGGTAATGACATGAAGGTTATCGAACGGGGTTTCGTAGATGTCGACCTGATTCTTTTTGGAGAACGGCCCGGAAGACAGCGTCTGCTTGAAGAAATCGGCGATGCCCATCGGGATATCGCTACCGGTGAGCCCCGTCAGGTACTGAGTGGAGTTGGCCTGGGCATCGAGATCCACCAACAAGGTGCGAAAACCCTCGCTGGCACTGACCGCCGCCAGATTGCAGGCAATGCTGGATTTGCCGACGCCACCTTTCTGATTGAACACCACGCGCCGCATGTCAAAACCTCCGTGTACCAATGAATGACCGAGTGTAGTGGTCCACAGCGTTGCTTCGCTACCTTGTCAGCAAAGGGACTACACAGTCAGTTGCCTTCTCCTGCTTGAAAAGCCCTGAACGCCCCGGTGATTCAACGCCAGAACCGACAGACGGAGTCATAATTCTGTGAATAATTACCAATCGTTCAATTTTTGCGAACCTGCAGCTTCATCTTGCTGAGCAAAATGTAACCAGCATTTGCTACACGTTCCCGGCACCGGGATAATGCGCGCCACTCGGCGCCAAACGCCACGCAGGGTAAGTCCCGGCTCACGGCCGCTCCCCGCGTCAAGTAAGCCCGTGAGGGTGGGATGAATGTCTGTGATCAACTTCAACATCGCCCAATGGCGCGCTTGGGCCCCAGGGCTTGATAGCGTGAACGATTGGCAGGCCTGGTGCCGACAACCGGTCGTGCTGCCGGACAGCGATGTCGCTCCCGACGTTTCCTTTCTGCCGGCCATGCAGCGTCGGCGGCTCAGTCGTCTGGCGCGCATGGCATTCAGTGTCGGCTGGCCATTGGCCGAAGGTCGGCAGGATCTGCCATTGGTCTTTGTTTCCCGTCACGGCGAAACGCCCCGCACGATCGAGATTCTCAGTGATCTGGCCACCGATCAACCGCTATCGCCGACTCAGTTCAGCTTGTCGGTGCATAACGCGATCATTGGCTTGTGGTCGATCATGCGTGGTGAAACCAGCGAAATGACGGCCCTGGCAGCCGCAGGCGATGGCCTGGAACATGGCATGATCGAAGCTGCCGCGCTGTTGGCCGAAGGCGCTAGCGCGGTGCTGTTGGTGATCACCGAAGAGCGGCCGCCCGAGGCTTACTCAACCTGGATCGACGACGTGCCGTTCCCTTATGCCATCGGCCTGCTGATTACCCCTGGCACCGACTGGCAGTTGTCCCTGAACAGCTCCTCGGATGCGTTGTCCAAATCCCGCTGGCCCCACGCGCTGAATCTGTTGTGTGCGCTGCTCGGCCAGCAAACCACCTGCCAACATGCCTGGAAAAATCGTGAATGGACCTGGCAACGCAACCCGTGACCGAGAAAAACCGCGACGCCTATTACTGGCGCTTGCTGGCCACCGCCGCGAGCTTTGCCCTGTTCGGGTTGGGCGGGCTGTGCCTACGCCTGGTGATTTTCCCTTTGCTGAACTGCCTGCCCGGCGACGCCCGGACCCATCGGCTGCGGGCCCGGCAAACGGTCAGCCGCTGTTTCTGGATTTTTGTGCGTTTCATGGCCCGTACCGGGGTACTGACCTATAACATTGAGGGCGCGGAAAAACTCGGTCGTCCCGGGCAAATGATCATTGCCAATCACCCATCGCTGATCGATGTGGTCTTTCTGATCGGCCTGGTGCGTCACGCCAACTGCGTGGTCAAGCAAAGCCTCTGGGAAAACCATTTCACCCGCGGGCCGCTGGGTTGCACCGAATACATCAGCAACGACGGCAGCATGGACATGCTCGACGCCGCTGCCGACGCGCTGAAAGACGGCCAGACCCTGATCATTTTCCCGGAAGGTACGCGCACCCAACCCGGCCACCCCCCGGCCTTTCATCGGGGCGCCGCGGCAATCGCCCTGCGTGGTGCGAAAATCCTCACCCCGGTCATTATCAAGGTCAGCCCGACCACATTGACCAAGGCCGAGCCCTGGTATCGCATCCCCAAGCGGCGCGTGCACTTCAGTTTCCGGGTCGGGGCCGATATAGACCCACAGACCTTCGCCACGCAGGGGCCGGCTCCGCAGGCCTCGCGCAAGCTCAACGATTATCTACATTCTTACTTTATTAAGGAGCTCGCCGAAGATGAGCGATCTGCACCGTGATATCAAAATGCTTATCATCGACGCCCTTGGCCTGGAAGACATCAGTGCCGACGACATCGGCAACGACCAGCCCCTGTTCGGCGAAGGCCTGGGCCTGGACTCGGTGGACGCCCTGGAGCTGGGCCTGGCCATCCAGAAAAAGTACGGCATCAAAATCGACGCCGATGCCAAGGACACACGTAATCACTTCAGTAACGTGGCGAGCCTTGCGGCGTTCGTCACTGCAAAACAGGCAGCTTGAGACCGGACCATGCAAACTCGTGACGACATTTTCAACACCCTGCGCGATGCCTTGGTCGAGCTCTTCGAACTGGACCCGGAGCGTGTGAGCCTGGATTCCAACCTGTATCAGGACCTGGAAATCGACAGCATTGACGCGGTCGACCTGATTGATCACATCAAACGTCAGACCGGCAAGAAAATCGCCGCCGAAGAATTCAAATCGGTGCGTACCGTCAGTGACGTGGTCGAGGCGGTCTACCGTCTGGTTCAACCGGCCGCATGAATCGACTGATTGGCCTCGGCCTGCTGCTGGCAGGCCTTTTGTATCCCTTTGCGGTGTATTTCGGCATGGAGCATTTCGCCCCGTGGCAGTTCGGGCTGCTGCTGGGTGGGCTGTGGCTGGCCCGGGCGCTGACCGGCAAACGACGGCCGGGCAGCCTGTGGATGGCCACGGCGGCCATTGTGTTCTGTCTGTTGCTGGCGCTGTTCGACAGCCCGGCGCTGTTGCGCTGGTATCCGGTGTTGATCAGCAGCTTCATGCTGGTGCTGTTTGGATCGAGCCTGACATTCGGCCCACCGATCGTTGAACGCCTGGCCCGGGTGCGCGAACCGCAATTGCCGGCCGAGGGCATTCGCTATACCCGTCAGGTGACCATCGCCTGGAGCGTTTTTTTTCTATGCAACGGTTTGTGTGCCGCCGCCCTGACCCTCTGGGCGCCGCTGAGCTGGTGGACGTTGTACACCGGCCTGATTTCCTACGGATTGATAGGCCTGATGTTTGCCATTGAATGGCTCATACGACAAAGGGTACGAGGCCGCCCATGAATTGGATAAAACTTGAGCACCTGCTGCTCAAGGCTCAGCCGGAACGCGCCGTAACGACCACTCCGGCACTGGATCACGCTCGACTGTGCGAACAGGCGCTGCGCCTGGCCGCCGGCCTGCAAGCCCGGGGTGTGCGGCAGATGGCTGTGCACCTCGAGGATGCCGCCGACCTGGCGACTGCCCTGTTCGGCGCCTGGCGTGCCGGGGTCAGCGTGCTGCTGCCGTCTGACCTGCAACCCCAGACCCGCCAACGCTGGTCAGGTGAAGTTGATCTGTGGCTGAGCGATCAGCCCGACGATGCGCACCTTGGCGACCTCCAACAGCTGCCGCTCAGTCCCGCCGCGCTGGACCTGGATAACTGCCAACTCAGCCTGTGCACCTCCGGCTCCAGTGGCGAACCCAAGCGCATCGAAAAAAACCTGCGCCAACTGGCCAATGAAGTCGAAGCCCTGGAACAGCTGTGGGGCGCCGACCTGGGCCCGGCGTGCATCATTGGCAGCGTCGCCACCCAGCACATCTACGGCCTGCTGTTTCGGGTGCTGTGGCCGCTGTGCGCCGGGCGCCCGTTCGTACGTCGGCAGTTGGCCTTTCCGGAAGACCTGCAACGCACCAGCCGCGAGTACCCGGCTTTCGCCTGGGTGGCCAGCCCGGCGCTGCTCAAGCGTATGAGCGACAATCTCGACTGGCCGGCCTTGAGCTCTGTACGCCGGGTGTTTTCCTCCGGCGGCGCATTACCGGTCGAGGCCGCACAGAGCCTGCACGAGCGTCTGGGGCAATGGCCAACGGAAATCTTCGGCAGTTCGGAAACCGGCGGCATCGCCTGGCGTCAGGGCGCGGAACTCTGGCAGCCCTTTGCCGATGTCACGCTGACCCAAGACAGTGAGGGTGCGCTGCTGATCGCTTCGCCGTATTTGCCCAATGGCCATGTCGAACACACTGCCGATGCTGCGCGCATCGCCATCGATGGTCGCTTCGAGTTGCTTGGGCGACTGGACCGGATCGTCAAACTGGAAGAAAAACGCATCTCGCTGCCGATGCTGGAACAAGCGCTGACGGCCCATGAATGGATCATCGAAGCGCGGCTCGGTGTCGTTCAGGAAAACCGCGCCTCCCTGGGGGCATTGCTGGTGCTGAGCGAGGCCGGTTTGCATGTGCTGCGCAATCAGGGTCGACGCAGCCTCACCGAGCAATTGCGCCAGCACCTGAGCCAACACTGCGAAGCCCTGGCCCTGCCAAGACGCTGGCGCCTGCTGCGACAACTGCCGCTGAACACTCAAGGCAAATTGCCCCAGGCCGACGTCGACGCCCTGCTGCTGGCACCGCGCCCCAAAGCGCCCGAGGTGCTGGAGCAAGTCGAAAGCAATGGCGAGTGGAGCCTGCAACTGGCCGTGCCACCGGACCTGGCCTATTTCAGCGGGCATTTCCCCAAGGCGCCGGTGTTGCCTGGCGTGGTGCAGGTGGACTGGGCGCTGAGCCTGGGCCAGCAACTGATGAACCTGCCGAAAAAATTCGCCGGCATGGAAGTCTTGAAGTTCCAGCAACTGGTGCGTCCGGGGGATGAGATCCAGCTGCACTTGCGCTTCGATCCGGCGCGCGGCAAATTGTATTTCGCCTATCGCAACGAAACCGCCACCTGCTCAAGCGGGCGGGTCTTGCTGGAGGCGGCGCATGCATAGCCCCTGCGCCATCGTCCCGGTGTACAACCATGAAACTGCCATCACCACGGTGGTCGATGCGCTGATCGCCAGCCATCTGCCGTGCATCCTGGTGGACGATGCCAGCAGCCCGCGCTGCGCCCGGGTGCTGGATCGCCTGGCCCAACGTGACATGGTTTACCTGATCCGCCTCGCCGAAAACCAGGGCAAGGGTGGCGCGGTCATGACCGGCTTGCGCGAAGCTTCGCGCCTGGGTTTCAGCCATGCCTTGCAGGTGGATGCCGATGGCCAGCACGACTTGCAGGACGTCAAACGCTTCATCGAACAATCGCGCCGCTACCCACAATCGGTGATTTGCGGTTATCCGCAATACGACGCCAGCGTGCCGAAGGGCCGTTTGTATGCGCGCTACCTGACTCACGTCATGGTCTGGATCAACACCCTGTCGTTGCAGATTCGCGACTCCATGTGCGGTTTCCGGGTTTACCCATTGCCGCCAGTCCTGGCATTGATCGAATCAGCGAAAATCGGCAAGCGCATGGACTTCGACTCGGACATTCTGGTGCGTCTGGCCTGGCGCAATCAGCCGATGCAATGGCTGCAAACCAAAGTCCATTACCCGCTGGATGGCGTTTCGCATTTTCGGATGTTCCACGACAACGTGCTGATTTCCAGCATGCACACGCGGCTGTTCTTCGGCATGTTGCTGCGTACGCCAGTGATCCTCTGGCGACGGTGGCGGGCATGAGCGCAGACAAGCAGCACTGGGCCGACCGCGAAGAACGGGGCAGCTTCTGGCTGATGAAGCTCACCGCGTTCGGCGCCAAAGTGCTGGGCCGTCGAGTACTGAGCCCAGTGTTGTACGGCATCGTGCTGTACTTTTTCCTGTTCGGTCGCAGCGCTCGACACAGTGCCTGGCAATACCAGCAACGCCTGACCGACTGGAGCGGGCGCAGCGAATTGCGCCCGAGCCATTGGCGGGTGTTCGGCCAGTTCATGGCTTTCGCCGATTCCATGCTCGACAAACTCGACGTCTGGAACGGCAAGCTGAGCATCGAACAAATCGAGATCATCGACCCGGCGCTGCTGCGCGACCAGTTGCGCGGTACCCGCGGGCAGATGCTGGTGGGCGCACACCTGGGCAATCTGGAAGTCTGCCGCGCACTGGCGGAGATCGGCGAGAAGGTCACGATGAACGTGCTGGTGCATACCAAGCACGCTGAACAGTTCAACCGTTTGCTGGGCGAAGCCGGGGCGACCAATTTGCGCCTGATCCAGGTCAGCGAACTCGACCCCGGGATCATGCTGCAACTGAGCGAGCGCCTGGAGCGCGGCGAGTGGCTGGCGATTGCCGGCGACCGCGTGCCCTTGCATGGCGGACGCTGCGCGACCGTGGACTTCCTCGGTCATCCGGCCAGGCTCCCCCAGGGCCCGTGGCTGTTGGCCGGCCTGCTGAAATGCCCGGTCAACCTGCTGCTGTGCCTGAAAAAGCCCGACGGCGACTATCGACTGACCATTGAACCCTTCGCTGAGGCAATCACCTGGAAGCGCAGCGACCGCGAACAGGTCATTCATCAGTGGGCCTCCCGCTACGCCGAACGCGTGGGTCACTATTGCCTCGAAGCGCCCCAACAATGGTTCAACTTTTACCCTTTCTGGAAGACCGATGACGACGCCAACGCTTGAGCCGGTAACCTTCGGCGAACGCCCTTTGCGCATTGAAGACGTGCTGGCACTGGCCAACCGCAAGGTGCCGACGCAGTTGCAAAGCGATCCCGCCTACCGCGAGCGCATCGCCAAGGGCGCGCGTTTTCTCGACTCGCTGCTGGACAAGGAAGGCGTGATCTACGGCGTGACCACCGGTTACGGCGATTCCTGCGTGGTCGCGGTGCCGCTGCATCACGTCGAGGCGCTGCCCCGTCACCTGTACACCTTCCACGGCTGTGGCCTGGGCAAACTGCTCGACGCCCAGGCCACCCGCTCGGTACTGGCGGCGCGCTTACAGTCGTTGTGCCACGGTGTTTCCGGGGTGCGCGTGGAGTTGCTGGAGCGCCTGCAGGCGTTTCTTGAACACGACATCCTGCCGTTGATTCCGGAAGAAGGTTCGGTGGGCGCCAGTGGTGACCTGACGCCGCTTTCGTATGTGGCCGCCACGCTGTCCGGCGAGCGCGAGGTGATGTTCCGTGGCGAGCGCCGGCAGGCTGCCGATGTGCACCGTGAACTCGGCTGGCAACCGCTGGTGTTGCGTCCGAAAGAAGCCCTGGCATTGATGAACGGCACCGCTGTGATGACCGGTCTGGCTTGCCTGGCGTACGCACGCGCCGATTACCTGCTGCATCTGGCCACGCGCATCACCGCGCTGAACGTGGTCGCCCTGCAAGGCAACCCGGAGCACTTCGACGAGCGCCTGTTCGCCGCCAAGCCACACCCGGGGCAGATGCAGGTCGCCGCGTGGTTGCGCCAGGATCTGGCCATCGACGCGCCGACCGCACCGCTGCATCGCCTGCAAGACCGCTACTCCCTGCGCTGCGCGCCCCATGTGCTGGGCGTGCTGGCCGACAGCCTGAACTGGCTGCGCTCGTTCATCGAAATCGAGCTCAACAGCGCCAACGACAACCCGATCATCGACGCCGAAGCCGAGCGCGTACTGCACGGCGGGCACTTCTATGGCGGCCACATCGCGTTCGCCATGGACAGCCTGAAAAACCTCGTGGCCAACGTCGCCGACCTGCTGGATCGGCAACTCGCGCTGCTGGTGGACGAGCGCTACAACCATGGCTTGCCGAGCAACCTGTCGGGCGCCACGGCCGACCGCGCCATGCTCAACCACGGCTTCAAGGCGGTGCAGATCGGCACCAGTGCCTGGACCGCCGAAGCGCTGAAAAACACCATGCCGGCCAGCGTCTTCTCGCGCTCCACCGAATGCCATAACCAGGACAAGGTGAGCATGGGCACCATCGCCGCCCGGGATGCGATCCGCGTGCTGGAACTCACCGAACAGGTGGCCGCAGCCACGCTGCTGGCGGCCAATCAGGGCGTCTGGCTGCGCGGCCAGGCCGAAGATGCACGACCACTGCCACCCGCATTGGCCGCCATGCATGAAGCCTTGGCCAAGGACTTCCCACCGGTCATCGAAGACCGCGCGCTGGAAGGCGAATTGCGCCTGTGCCTGCAACGCATCGCCGAACAACACTGGAGGCTGCATGCGTAGCAAGGGATTTCTCTACACCGACACGGAAATCGTCGTACCGTTCTTTGATGTCGACAGCATGCACGTGGTCTGGCACGGCCATTACGTCAAATACCTGGAAGTCGCCCGCTGTGCGCTGCTGGACAAGATCGGCCACAACTACACGGCGATGAACGAATCCGGCTATGCCTGGCCGGTGATCGACCTGCAATTGCGCTACGTGCGCGGCGCGGTGTTCGGCCAGACACTCAACGTGCGCGCCAACCTGGTGGAGTGGGAGAACCGCTTGAAGATCAACTACCTGATCAGCGACCTGCAAACCGGTGAGCGCCTGACCCGGGGCATGTCGGTACAGGTGGCCGTCGACATCGCCAGCCGCGAGATGCAACTGGTTTCACCGACAGTGTTCACCGACGCTGTGGCGAGGGTGCTGGCATGAAGTCGATCTTCAGATGCCTCGCTGCTCTGGCGCTGCTCGGGCTCTCTTCAGTGGCCAGCGCCTTCGACCTGCAACAACTCAGCGATCAATTGGCCCGGCCCGAGGTGATCCACGGCAGTTTCATCCAGGAAAAACACCTGCGCGCCCTGCCCCGGCCGCTGACCAGCAAGGGCACATTCGTGCTGGCAAAAAACCACGGCCTGTTATGGCTGCTGAAAACGCCGTTACAACAGGACTATCGCATCACCGCCAAAGGCATTGCCCGGCGTGATGGCATTGTTTGGCAAATGCTGCCGGGCAAAAGCGCCGGTGCCGAGCAGAACCGTTTGTTCCTCGCCGTGCTGCAAGGTGACAGCAGTGGCCTGCAACGGGATTTCGAGCTGTCCCTGAGCGGCGATGCGCAGAACTGGAAGCTCACGCTGCTGCCGCGCTCGATGCTGCTCAAGCAGGTGTTCAACCAGATCAACATTACCGGCGCAGAACTGGTGCACAGCATCGAACTGCTCGAAACCCAGGGCGACAGTACGTTGTTGCGCATGCAGGACAGCACCAGCACCCAACCGTTGAGCGACGCGGAGCAACATGACTTTGCCGAGTGAACGGTGGTTGCCACGGCTGTTTCTGCTCCTGCTGCTGGCAGTACTGGCGCTCGCCGGTTGGCAATGGCGTGACGCCGCGCCGCTGTCGGCCAACCTGATGGACCTGGTGCCCGGCACAGCGCCCGATGCCCTGGAACTGCGCGCCGAACAACGCATGCAAGAACCGCTGAACCGCGAAATGCTGGTGCTGGTCGGCCACAGCGATCGCCAGCGGGCCGTCGCCATGGCGCAGACACTCGGCGAGCAATGGCAAGCCAGCGGCTTGTTCGAAAAGGTCCAGTGGACCCTGCAAGCCGACTTGCCGGCACTGCGCACGCAATTGCTGCAAGGTCGCCTGGCGATGCTCCAGGCGGCGGACCGACAACTGCTGATCGAGCACCCCGACACCTTTATCCAGCAACGGGTTCAGGCGTTGTTCGACCCGTTCAACGGTTACAGCCTGGTGCCAGGCCAGGACGACTGGCTGGGCCTGACCGGGCGCATCCAGAACAGCCAGCCGCAACGCGGCTCGGTGCAACTGGACATCGGCAGCGGCGCCCTGGTCGCCGATGCCGATGGCAAGAGCTGGGTGCTGCTGCGCGCGCGCACCACCGGCAACGCCTTCGACATGAACCTGCCGCTGCAAGTGGCCGACCTGCTCGAGCACAGCCGCGAAGTAGCCGCCCGGCACGACGTGCAACTGCTCGCCGCCAGCGGCCTGTTGTACGCAGCCAGCGGGCAGCAGCAGGCCGCCCGGGAGATGACCTGGGTCGGTGGCGGTGCCACCGTGGGGATTTTGCTGTTGCTGCTGTTGGCCTTCCGGCGCTGGCGCGTCTTGTTGGCGTTCGTGCCGGTGCTGGTCGGGATGCTCTTCGGAGCGGTGGCCTGCGTGGCGTTGTTCGGCCATATGCACGTGATGACCCTGGTGCTGGGTTCGAGCCTGATCGGTGTTGCCGTCGATTACCCGCTGCACTACCTGTCCAAGAGTTGGAGCCTGAAACCCTGGCACAGCTGGCCAGCCCTGCGCATGACCTTGCCCGGATTGACCCTGAGCCTGATCACCAGCGGCATCGGTTATCTGGCCCTGGCCTGGACACCCTTCCCGGCGCTGACCCAGATTGCCGCATTCTCTGCCGCCGGTTTGCTCGGCGCCTATCTGTCCGCCGTGTGCCTGCTGCCGGCATTGCTCAAGGGCGTAGACCTGCGCCCGGCGCAGTGGCCATTGCGCATGTGCGAGCTTTTGCTGGACTGTCGTGAAGCGCTGCTCAAACAGCTGAAAACGCCTGTCTTGCTGGCGCTGCTGATCGCCTTTTGTGTAGGCGGCCTGTTGCAACTGGGCAGCAAAAACGACATCCGCCAGTGGATCAGCGCACCGCAACAGTTGACCGACGAAGCCCGGACCATTGCCCAGATCACCGGCTATCAACCCACCAGCCAGTTCTTCCTGATACGCGCCGCCAATCAGCAGCAGTTGCTCGAACGCCAGACCGCCCTGAGAGAGCGGCTGGATCAATTGATAGGCCTGGAAAAGCTCCAGGGTTATCTGTCGCTCAATCAACTGGTCAGCCCGCCGAACGAACAGCAACAGGTGCGCAACGCGCTGAGCAAACTGCCGTCGTTCTGGCAACCCTTGCTCGACATCGGCGTACCGGCCGAGGCGCTGCAAGCCGAGCTGACGAAGCTACAGGCATTGCCGACCGTGGACATCGACGCAGCGCTCAGCGGCCCGTTGGCAGAACCCTACCGGCCGCTGTGGCTGGGGCCGACTGATGACGGCGTGGCGGCGATGGTCAGCCTGCAAGGCATCAACAACCCGGCCCTGCTGCGGCTCCAGGGTGAGGATTTACCCGGCGTGACACTGGTGGATCGACTGGGTGAATTGAACAACGTCTTCGCGGCCACCCAAATCAGTGCCGCGGAACTGAAACTCGCCTCCTGTGTGTTGATCGTGCTGGTACTGATCCTGCCATTCGGCCTCGGCGGCGCGTTGCGTATCGTGTCCCTGCCCCTGCTGGCGGCGTTGTGCAGCCTGGCCAGCCTCGGCTGGCTGGGGCAGCCGTTGACCCTGTTCAGCCTGTTCGGCCTGCTGCTGGTGACGGCGATCAGTGTCGACTACGCGATCCTGATGCGCGAACAGGTCGGCGGCGCGGCCGTGAGCCTGCTGGGCACCCTGTTGGCGGCGTTGACCACCTGGCTGTCGTTCGGCCTGCTGGCGGTGTCGAGCACCCCGGCGGTGAGCAACTTCGGTCTGTCGGTGAGCCTCGGCCTGATCTTCAGCTTCCTGCTTGCACCGTGGGCCGGTCGCCAGGTGCATGAGCCCACGGCCATGGAGCGGGCAACATGATGGTCGTTCTGTTCTGGGCGATGGCGCTGGTGTTGTTCGCCTTTGCGACCCGCTTCGGCCGGCATTTTGGCCTGATTCCCATCGTCAGCCAGTTGTTGCTGGCGACCCTCGGCTTGCCGCTGTTGATGTATTTCTGGATCGAGCCCCAATGGCAATTGAGCGGTGCGCTGCTGGTATCGCCGGGCTGGCTGAAGAACCTCTACAGCCTGAGCTTTGCCCTGTTGCTGGGCTACATCCTCAGCGATGTGATCGACCTGCAACTGGATCGCCAAAGCCTGAAAATCGCCCTGCCCAGCTTTTGCATTCCGTTTGCCTGCGGCCTCGCCACCGCCGTCTGGTTGTTGCCGCCGCAACCGTGGATCAGCTCGCTGGCCGTCGGCCTGTTGTTCGCTATCACCGCGATTCCGGTGTTGTACCTGTACCTGCGGCACATCGATTACCCGCCCGCCGCCACCCGGCGACTGGTGCAAACCGCGATCCTCATCGACCTCGCCTGCTGGACGCTGTTCGGCATCGCCCAGGGCAGCCTGCACCTGAGCAGCCTGTTGCTGCCCCTGGCTGGCGCGTGCCTGCCGGTGCTGCTGCGGTTGCTCGGTTTGCGCCAGACATGGCTCTACAGCCTGTGCTTTTTCGCCCTGCTGGTCGTCGCCGAACACTTCAAGCTCAACGCGCTGATTTTCGGCATCGGCTATGTGTTGATCATGGCCGCGCTGAAAGCCCCGCTGGTCCTGCCGCTGCCGGCCGTGTGGATGGGCCGCTTGCAGACGTACATCGCCATCCCGCTGATCCTCACGTTCGGCATCGTGCAGATCAACGTGCACAGCGCGATGGACAGCCTCGGCTGGGTGCAACTGCTCGCCCTGCTGCTGTTGCCGATGCTGAGCAAACTGCTGGGTAACTGGCTCGGCCTCGGCTGGGCCGGGGCCTCGTTCCAAGGCGCCAGCCGCTGGCGGGAAAGTGTGCTGCTGAACATCCGCGGCTTGAGCGAGATCGTTTTTCTCAACCTGCTGCTGCAACAGCAACTCATCAGCCCGCCGCTGTACTTTGGCCTGATGCTCATGGGCCTGATCGCTACACTGCTACCAGCCCTGACCGGCATGCACCGAATCCCCCTGAAAGCCGCTGTCCCGGCAAGGAGCCCCCATGCCAACCGTTGAAATGGAATGTCGTCAGGTCGTGGTCATCGGCGCCGGTCCATCCGGTGCCATCGCCGCCGCGCTGCTCAAGCGCAAGGGACACGATGTGCTGGTGATCGAGCGTCAGCATTTTCCACGGTTTTCCATCGGTGAAAGCCTGTTGGCCCATTGCCTGGATTTCGTCGAAGAAGCGGGCATGCTCGACGCCGTCAACGCCGCCGGCTTCCAGCTGAAAACCGGTGCTGCGTTTGCCTGGGGCGAGCGCTACAGCGCGTTCGATTTCGGCGAGACGTTCAGCCACGGCAAATCGACGACCTTTCAAGTCCAGCGCGCCGATTTCGATAAGCTGCTGGCCGATCAGGCCGCGCTGCAAGGCGTGGATATCCGCTATGGCGAAACCATCGTCAGCGTCGACATTTCCCCCGGAAAACCGCAGCTCGGCGTGCGCCGCGAAGACGGTAGCGAGTATCGCGTCGAGGCCGGCTTCCTGCTCGATGCCAGTGGTTACGGCCGCGTACTGCCGCGCATGCTCGACCTCGAGGCGCCGTCGAACTTCCCGGTGCGTCAGGCCGTGTTCACTCACGTCGAAGACCGTATCGACCTCCCGGCCTTCGACCGCAGCAAGATCCTGGTGACCACTCATCCGACCCAGCGCGACGTGTGGTTCTGGACCATCCCGTTCAGCAACGGGCGCTGCTCGGTCGGCGTGGTCGCCGCAGAAGAGCGTTTCGCCGGCCGCAGCGACAATCTGGACGAGTGCCTGCGCAGCTTTATCGCCGAGACGCCAAGCCTGGCCAGCGTGTTGCAAAATGCGCAGTGGGACACCGAAGCCCGAACCATCGGCGGTTACTCGGCCAACGTCAAAACCTTGCACGGCCCGGGCTTCGCGCTGCTGGGCAATGCCGCGGAATTCCTCGACCCGGTGTTTTCCTCCGGCGTGACCATCGCCATGCGTTCGGCGAGCATGGCCGCCGGCGTGTTGCACCGTCAGCTGCAAGGCGAAGCCGTCGACTGGCAAACCGAGTTCGCCGAACCGCTCAAGCGCGGCGTCGACACGTTCCGTTGCTACGTCGAAGGCTGGTACGCCGGGACTTTCCAGGATGTGATTTTCCACGAGAGCAGTTCGCCGGAAATTCGCGGGATGATCAGCTCCATTCTTGCCGGATATGCCTGGGACCGCCGCAATCCGTTCGTCAGCGAAGCCAGGCGCCGGCTGAAGGCGATATCCGAATTCTGTGCCAGGGATGCGACATGAACTACTTGAGCGACAAGTACGTCGAAGAAACCCGTTTCGGTTTGTGGTTCCTGCGCAGCCAGATCTGGCAACACTATGTGCTGCGGTTGGCGATCGACGATTTGCGCAGCCTGTTCAGCGAAGCGCTGCCTGTAAGCCCGGTGTTGCTGGATGCCGGTTGCGGTCAGGGCAAGTCATTCCCGCTACTGCGCCAGGCCTTTGCGCCCGGTCGTCTGATTGGCATCGATGCTGATCCGCAGAGCCTGGACCAGAGCCGCGAAGAAGCGGCCCGCCAGGGCATGGAAGTGGAGTTGATCGGCGGCGACTGCGCCAGCCTCAACCTGCCGGACGCCAGTATCGACCTGCTGTTCTGTCACCAGACTTTCCATCATCTGGTGGAGCAGGAACAGGCACTGGCCGAGTTCTACCGCGTGCTCAAACCCGGCGGTTATCTGCTGTTCGCCGAATCCACCGAGGCTTACATTGATACTTGGGTGATCCGCTGGTTGTTCCGCCACCCGATGCACGTGCAGAAAAGCGCGGCGCAGTACCTGCAAATGATTCGCCAGCAGGGCTTCGAATTTACCGCGCAAAACGTGTCTTATCCGTACCTGTGGTGGAGTCGCGCCAAGGATTTCGGCCTGCTCGAACACTTGGGTGTGTGCAAGCCGAAACCCTTTGGCCAACGCGAAGAAACCCTGGTCAATGTGGTGGCGCGCAAACCTTTTGAAGGAACTGTGTGATGTTGATTACCCGTCGCTTGAACTGCACAACCTGTAGGAGCGAGCCTGCTCGCGATAGCGGTGGGTCAGTCAAAATGGATGTCGACTATAACGCCGCCATCGCGAGCAGGCTCGCGCCTACAGGGGTTATCGGTGCTATGCGATATCTGTTGATCGCCGCAACCCTGCTGCTGAGCGCCTGCGCCGGCCGGGCGCCGCTGCCCGTACACAATCCGGATCTGCCGCTGCCGCTGCAATTGCACATCCAGCGCGGGCAGGCCGAGGAACGCGAGGACTGGGTGCTGGTGATCCAGCGTGAAGAGGCGGGTATCCGCTGGTCGATGATGGACCTGTTGGGCATTCCCCAGGCCCGCCAGAAATTGGTCGATAAAACCTGGGAGTCAGATGGTTTATTACCGCCCAATCCGCGAGCCCGGGAGCTGTTCGCAGCGTTGCTGTTTGCGCTGACGCCGCAAGATGAACTGGCGGCCAATTATCCCGGCGCCTGGCAGCACGGCAGGCAACGGTACCTGCCCGAGCGCTGGGACATCCACTACGCACAACCGCAGAATTTTGAATTGAAGCTACCGCATGGTCCGGCCTATCAAGTCACCCCCCTGAGCGGTGAAACGCCATGACGGCTTACCTCAATGCCCTCGGATTGGTGTGCGCGCTGGGCCGCGACAAGCAGGAAGTTGCCCGCAACCTGTTTGCCGGCGACTGCGGCGGCATGCGCGAGCAAACCGGGTGGGTGCCGCAACGCACGCTGCCGGTCGGTGCGGTCCAGGGCAAACTGGCAAGCATTCCAGCCGACCTGTCGCGCCATCACAGCCGCAACAATCAGTTGTTGCTGGAGGCCACGCTGCAAATTCGCCCGGACATCGACAGCGCGATCCAGACCTACGGCCGCGACCGCATCGGTGTGGTGCTGGGCACCAGCACCTCGGGTATCGATGAGGCCAGCCAGGGCCTGGCGCATTACCTGCGCGAAAAGCAGTTCCCTGCCGAGTACGACTATCAGCAACAGGAACTCGGGGCACCGGCGAACTTCCTCGCAGAGTGGCTGCAATTGAGCGGGCCGGCCTATGTCATTTCCACAGCCTGCACCTCCAGCGCCCGGGCCTTGATGAGCGCCCAACGCCTGTTGGACCTGGGCATTTGCGACGCGGTGCTGTGTGGCGGTGTCGACACCTTGTGCAAGCTGACCCTCAACGGTTTCTCGGCGCTGGAAGCAGTCTCGGAACAGCGTTGCAATCCGTTTTCGGTGAACCGCAATGGCATCAACATTGGCGAAGCGGCGGTGCTGTTCCTGATGACCAGGCGTGCAGGCGACAGCCAACCGATTGCCTTGCTCGGCAGCGGCGCCAGTTCCGATGCGCATCACATCTCCGCCCCGGAGCCGAGTGGTCGTGGCGCCCTGCAAGCCATGCGCAAAGCCTTGGGCCGCGCCAACCTGCAACCGGAGCAGATCGCTTATCTGAACCTGCACGGCACCGCCACCCAGCATAACGACTCCATGGAAAGCCAGGCCGTGGCGACGCTGTTCCCGGCCGGCGTACCCTGTTCGTCGAGCAAACCCATGACCGGCCACACCCTCGGTGCCGCCGGGGCGCTGGAAGCGGCGTTCTGCTGGTTGAGCCTGAGCCCGGACAATCGCGAGCATGCCCTGCCGCCCCACGTCTGGGACGGACAGCCCGACCCCGAACTGCCGCCGCTGCAATGGGTGACCCCGACCACTCGCCTGACGTCCATTGCACCCCGCTACCTGATGAGCAATTCCTTTGCCTTCGGTGGCAACAACGTCAGCCTGATTATCGGAGACGCCCCATGATTGACTGGCCGCTCGCCGAACTGCTGCCCCACGCTGGCGACATGATCCTTATCGATCAGATCCTGGCGTTCGATGAAGAGCAGATTCACACGCGCCTGACCGTCAAGCCCGATGGCCTGTTCAATCTCCCCGACGGCAGCCTGCCGGCCTGGGTCGGCATCGAACTGATGGCCCAGAGCGTGGCCGCCTTCGCCGGTTGCCATGCGCGCCAGCGTGGTGATGCGGTGGAATTGGGCTTCCTGCTCGGCAGCCGAAAGTTCGAATGCAACGTCGAAAGTTTTCCGGCCGGTACCGAGTTGACCATCCACGGGATTCGCTCCCTGGAAGACGAAAACGGCATGGGCGTGTTCGAGTGCCACATCAACGCTCCCGGCATTCACGTTACCGCTCGTCTGAACGTATTCCGCCCACCCCAGGCCGCTCAATATCTCCATGAACCCGAAGGAGTCCAGTCATGACTGAATCCGTACTGGTCACCGGTTCCAGCCGTGGCATCGGCCGCGCCATCGCCTTGCGCCTGGCCCAGGCCGGGCACGACATCGTGTTGCATTGCCGCAGCGGCCTGGCGGACGCAGAAGCGGTCAAGGCTGACGTCGAGGCCTTGGGCCGTCGTGCGCGCATCCTGCAGTTCGACGTGTCCGACCGCGCCCGTTGCAAAGAAATTCTCGAAGCCGACGTGGAAACCCACGGCGCCTATTACGGCGTGGTGCTCAATGCCGGCCTGACCCGCGACGGAGCCTTTCCGGCCCTCAGCGAGGAAGACTGGGATGTGGTGATGCGCACCAATCTCGACGGTTTCTACAACGTGCTGCACCCGGTGATGATGCCGATGATCCGTCGTCGCGCCGCCGGGCGGATTGTCTGCATCACCTCGGTATCCGGGTTGATCGGTAACCGTGGTCAGGTCAACTACAGTGCCTCCAAGGCCGGGTTGATCGGCGCGGCCAAGGCATTGGCGATCGAACTGGGCAAGCGCAAAATCACCGTTAACTGTGTCGCACCCGGCCTGATCGACACAGCCATGCTCGACGAAAACGTGCCGGTGGAAGAACTGATGAAAATGATCCCCGCACAACGCATGGGCACCCCTGAAGAGGTGGCCGGCGCGGTGAATTTCCTGATGTCGGCAGAAGCTTCTTACATCACCCGGCAGGTTCTGGCCGTCAACGGAGGCCTGTGCTGATGAAGCGCGTCGTCGTCACCGGCATGGCCGGCATCACCTCACTGGGCAGCGACTGGGACACCATCGCCGGCAATTTCGCGGCCAACCGCAGCGGCATCCGCCGGATGGACGAGTGGGATCGTTTTACCGAACTCAACACGCGCCTGGCGGGCCCCATCGATGACTTCAAGGTGCCGAGCCACTGGACCCGCAAGCAACTGCGCAGCATGGGCCGGGTTTCACGGCTGGCTGTGGGCGCTGCCGAGCAAGCGTTGGCCGACGCCGGCCTGTTGGGCGACGAGTCGATCAAGGACGGGCGCATGGGCGTTGCCTGCGGCTCCTCCACCGGCAGCACCGACGAGATCAAGGCGTTCGGCAACATGCTGCTCAACTCGGTGGCCGAAGGCCTGAACGCCAACTCCTACGTGCGCATGATGCCGCACACTACGGCAGCCAATATCAGCATCTTCTTCGGCCTCACCGGCCGCCTGATTCCGACTTCCAGCGCCTGTACCAGCGGCAGCCAAGGCATCGGCTATGCCTACGAGGCCATCAAGTTCGGGCGCCTGCCACTGATGCTCGCTGGCGGTGCCGAGGAACTGTGCCCGACCGAAGCCATGGTCTTCGACGCGCTCTACGCCACCAGCCTGAAAAACGACACCCCACAACGCAGCCCGCGCCCTTACGACACCGCACGCGACGGCCTGGTGATCGGCGAAGGCGGCGGCATGCTAGTGCTCGAAGAACTGGAACACGCCCTGGCCCGCGGCGCCCACATCCATGCCGAGATCGTCGGATTCGGCAGCAACGCCGACGGCCAGCACACCACCCGTCCCGAACAAGTCACCATGCGCCGGGCCATGGAACTGGCCCTGGAAGACGCCGGGTTGAAACCGTCGGACATCGGCTATGTCAACGGCCACGGCACCGCCACTGAACAAGGCGACATCGCCGAAACCCTGGCCACCAGCAGCCTGTTCGGCGAACACATGCCGATCAGCTCGCAGAAAAGCTTCCTCGGCCACACCCTCGGCGCCTGCGGTGCACTGGAATCGTGGTTCAGCATTGAAATGATGAACCGCGACCTGTACGCCCACACCTTCAACCTCGACGAAGTCGACCCGCACTGCGGCAAGCTCGACTACCTGCGCGGCGAGTTTCGGCAGATGAGCAACCAGTACGTGATGAACAATAATTTTGCGTTTGGCGGGGTGAATACTTCGCTGATTTTCAAGCGCTGGTCTTGAGCCCCACGCGACAAATGTGGCGAGGGGGCTTGCCCCCGTTGGGTTGCGAAGCAGCCCCCTTTGGGGTCGCTGCGCGCTGGAGCGCCAGCCCGACCCCGCAAGAGCAAGCTCCCTCGCCACAAACATTGTCCCGCAATGAAATGACATAAACGGAAACCGGAGTACGTAAATTCGGAAACGTCCCACAGCCAGCGTTTGAACTTCCAAGTAGGGTCAATGCCCCCAGACACCCCGTCAGGGCATCCCAGGGAAGACCGAACCATGACAAAAAAGGCGGTTATCGTTTTTAGTGGCGGGCAAGACTCAACGACCTGCTTAATCCATGCGTTACCGAAGTACGACGAAATTCACTGCATTACGTTTGACTATGGCCAGCGCCATCGAGCGGAAATTGAAGTGGCGCAGCAGCTTGCAAATCGACTTGGCGTGACCGCTCATAAAGTATTGGACGTGTCAGTGCTCAATGAGCTGGCTATCAGCAGCCTGACACGCGACAACATCCCAGTGCCTAGCGCAAACAGCGCCGACGGCGGTGTACCAAACACCTTCGTACCAGGCAGGAATATTCTGTTTTTAACCTTGGCATGTATCTATGCCTATCAAGTACGTGCTGAAACGGTAATAACTGGTGTTTCTGAAACAGAATGCTCCGGCTACCCTGACTGTCGCAATGATTTTGTTAAGGCCTTAAACAACGCCACTGACTTGGGAATGGATTACAGCGTTCGCATCGAAGCTCCTCTTATGCGGCTAAATAAGGCAGAAACTTGGGCTTTGGCTGACCATCACGAACAACTTGGTTTGATCCGCGACCACACATTGACTTGCTATAACGGGTTAAAGGGAAGTGGTTGTGAAAACTGTGATGCTTGTAACCTTCGGGCAAATGGACTTAGTGAGTTCCTAATAAATCAAAGCGAAATCATAAAAAGCCTAAAGGCAAAAATAGACCTATAAGTACAACCTAACGCAAGGGTCGTGAGCAATCAACATCTAACGGCCCTTACGCTATTTATCGTACCCACTAGTCACATACCTTTTAAACAATGATCTTGCTCCGTAGGCCGGAAAAACATTAAATACAGCAAAGCACATCTTTACAGCTATCTGAGCAAACACAACATTGAGAATGTCGTTGCTTTGCATAACGCCATAAAACGCAATATAACAAAAAAGAAAGCTATCTATTATCACCGCAAAAAAAGTACTGAAAAAAACTCGCAGAAATAGAAACCTGGAGTTCGTCAGCTCTTTTATCTTACACAACAAGTAAGTATTTATGTATTCAGAAAAAAGAAACGACACTGAAGACGCTACTAAAACAGATGACACCTGAGCAACAATTTCAGAATATGACGCATTAAGTTTCCAATCAGGCAATTCCGGTAGATACATGACGGCATTTAGCAATAGCACAATGAAAGCGTTGCTAACAAAAGCAAATATCAACGCTCTTCTTGCCAATCTAAGCCCATATGCTTCATTCAACAAATCAATTATTAAAAACGTCAATGGATAAAGAAATACAGCAGGAGGAAGGACCAGATCAAACATCTGAAAATAAACAAGCTTTGTCGCCGCAATATTTGTAAAAACGTAAAGCGCAAGCAGGAAAACGTTGAGCGCAACATAAATCATCCATGATCGCTCATGACGATCTTGCATTTCATAGGTGGTCAATGCTGCTCCAGCCGAGTAATATTTTTTGTACAAGTCTTTAACTTCAGACTTATTCAAGTTATCTATAATTTCGCTCTTCAGCACTTCACCCAGCTTAACCTTAATGACTTTTCCAGTAGAGATAACCATAATTACAGCTAGACTTTTATTACTCTCAAAACCTAGCAACTTATACTTGCTGCTCTCACAATCACTACCCATTAAATCTTTCCTCTATTATTTCACCTACAACACGAACAACATCTGACTCAACACAACATTCAGATGTTATACGCAGCCTCTTGATCTCGGCGTCGTACACCAACTGCTCTTTACCGCAAATCGACAGCCCCTTCTTTACGATCAACAAGTCTCCCGAGTCATTTATACCGGAAATTTCATTTTCCAGAAGAACACCTATTAAATTGCAAGCCGTTCCAAAATAGTATGTCAATGGGTAAATCGTGCAGAGCTCGCCAATTCTTTTATCCAAACTCCGAATCAAATCGCTTTCCTTGATCACAGGAACAGCGGCCGGGTTCATATTCCCTTCCGGAGAAACATCACTTTCAATTATTTCTCTCTCTTCAAAATCAACAGTTTCTATCTCTTTATATGACACACCAAAAAAATCAGAAATTTTGCGAATCGTCGACTGCTGAACGTTTACAACCCGCCCTTCGAGAATGTTGTATATCGTAGTTCTGGTCAAACCACTGGAATTACACAGCGACAGCTGCGTCTCCCCACGGCTTTTTATCAAGTATTTGATATTATTTTTCAAATTTTCCGTCTTTTCTTTTTTGTACATCAACCTTACCACTCACATTTCCGATTACATCAGGTAGCCACTACGGCTTGACCGCTACCGAGGCTTTTTGTGAGAGCAGCATCCTACATAGCGAAGCACGGCACAAAAGCAAATATAAAAATACGCATGACAACCGTTAAATAATATTTCCGTCGAGATACTTCCGACATCCTAATCGGAAAATACCCACAACAATCTCTCATGGACTTAACCTACAGAAAAAACCTACACAGACAGGAAAAACCACAACACTTAAAAGCAATGCCAGACAATTCCTACACACTGCAAATTACGAATCATTTAATTGCACAAATGTTCATTTTCTTGATTAATAAATCCGAATTTTCTGGTAATACTTCCACCTGCATACCACCCGAGTCCAACTATTAAAAACTGCTGCTGAGCAGCATTGGTTTGATATTTTCTTAAACTCTGCAGGGAGTTCCATGATGAAAAAAACCACCCCCAGTCCGTCGCAATCCCCAGACCTTCCACCCGCTGACTTCGTCGAACTGTCCAAACTCTCCGAGATCACCGAACGTCTCGTCAGTGCTCGACTGCGCAACCCGGACCGCCCCGATCCCATCAGCCACGTGTTCACCATCGTCCCGAACATCGACACGGAGTCCCTGCTCTGCCATGCCTGCGAAACCCTCGCCTCGCTGAATGTCATGACCACCGATCTTGCCGGCGAACTGGAAGGCTCCCGCCGCAATGTGGCGCTGGCCATTCAGCAACTCGCGGTGCTAGGCGAGTTACTGGTAAACCGGGCGTTAGACAACCTGGACCCGCCTTAGGGATCGCCTGAAGTTCGCCAAACCGCGAGCACCCTGTGTTCGCGTTCTTACCACTGGAGGTTTTTTTGTCATGGATCGATATATGCCTATCACTGGCATCGACTGCAAAATTGCATCGTTGGTGATCGACACCCAAGCACCGCTGGACGTCTTGCACGAAACAGCGGCCTACCGCATTCGCACCGCGACTCAACTGCTGGAAAGCCTTGCGTTTGACGAAGGCATTTACAGCGAACTGGCGCGGGTGCTGGTCACTTCATTGCGTGATGGCTGCGATTTGATGGATGTCATCGGGCGACGATTGCAGAAGCAAATTTCGGTGTAGCTCGTACACCAGACACGACAAAGGGCGCCTTGCGGCGCCCCTTCACAAACAGGTCGGTTTTGTATCGGCCGAGGAGACTTACTCAGACCTGCATCGTTTTGCACAGCTACTCACGTGCTAGCGTGTAGCTTCAAACCTAGAGCCTTGATGACTTTAAGAATGGTGCCGAACTCCGGATTCCCTTCACCCGACAATGCACGGTAAAGGTTTTCCCGAGAAAGCCCCGAATCGCGGGCGACCTGAGTCATGCCGCGGGCACGTGCAATGGTCCCGAGAGCTTTGGCGATGAATGCTGGATCATCTCCCGCTTCCTCCATGCAAGCGTCCAGATAGATAGCCATGTCCTCTTCGGTCTTGAGGTACTCAGCAGAGTCCCAGCGAGTGAATTGTTCGGTCATGGGTTTTGCTCCTGCCAGGATTTCGCAATAAGCCTGGCTTGTTTGATATCACGAGGTTGGCTGCTTTTATCTCCACCACACAGGAGAATGATCAACTGACGGCCTTGTTGCATGAAGTAGATCCGATACCCAGGACCATAGTCGATTCGTGCTTCACTCAATCCATCTCCGATAGCTTTGACATCTCCAAAATGCCCGTCAGCCATGCGGTCAATCCGCACCTGAATACGCATCCTGGCGCGGCTATCGGCCAGCTTTGTTAGCCAGCCTGAAAATGTAGAACTTCGAAGGATCTCCGTCATGCGCGAAGTGTAGCGCTTGAGCTACACCCACTCAATACCGAGTTCTGATCATTCGATGTTCGGTAGTCAGAGCAAACCATCGCAGACAGTCACGCCTTCGACGGCTCAACCTTGCGCGTCAGCAACTCCACAAACGCCCGCGCCATCGCCGACTTCTGATCCTTGCGCTGCACCAGCCACACCGCTGACACCGCCGCCGGGTCCAGCAACGGCCGATAGACCACGCCGTCAATACGCATCCTCTGATAAGACGCCGGCATCACCGAGACGCCAAGACCCGCAGCCACCAACCCGATGATGGTCATCGCCTCGCCAGCCTCTTGTGCAAAATGCGGAGTGAAACCGGCATCCCGCGCCAGGCTGAGCAACTGCGCATACAGGCCACTGCCATAGCTGCGCGGAAAAAACACAAAGGGCTCAAGCGCCAGGGCTGACAGAAACAAGCCCTCTTCGCTGCCCTCTACCAATGGGTGCTTGGAGCTGAGCACCGCAACCAGCGGCTCGCGCATCAATTCGACCACACTGAGGCAATCCGGCAACACGAGCGGGCGCATGATGCCGACTTCAATCGACTCGTCTACCAGCGCATCGGCCACCTGGGTGCTGCTCATTTCCCGCAGGTTCAGGTGCACCGCCGGGAAGCGTTGGCGGAAAGAGAAAATCGCCTGGGGAATGGTCGAGTTGAAGGGTGCCGACGAGGTGAAGCCGATTTTCAGTTCACCCAACTCCCCCAGTTGCGCCCGTCGCGCGACATCTGCCGCTTTGTCGACCTGCGCCAGCACCAGCCGAGCCTCTTGCAGAAACAGCCGACCGGCCTCGCTCAGCTCGACCCGACGATTGGTACGCTCGAACAACCGCGCGCCAACCTCCTGTTCCAGCGCCTGAATTTGCTGGCTCAGCGGTGGCTGGGAGATGCCCAGCACCTGTGCGGCGCGGCCGAAGTGCAGTTCTTCGGCGACGGCGATGAAGTAGCGCAGATGACGCAATTCCATGGAAACCCCATTAGGTCGTTAAAGCTATCAAACAGGTCGAACAATATATTGGATTGAATCATTAGCCAGCTATATGCTTTTTTCATTACCTGACCGGCTGCGTCCTCCGAGGTCCCACGTGAAAACTGCTGTCGCCCCACTCGCCCATGAAGTTCCTCCCGCAGCACCGGACGCTATCGCCGCTGAGCTGGCGGAGATCTACATCGAAAAAGGCACCCCGGCGTTCATGCGCACGGTGCTGGCGTTGTTCTGCGGCGGCTTCGCGACTTTCGCCCTGCTCTATTGCGTGCAGCCGATGATGCCGCTGCTGTCCCACGAGTACTCCATCAACGCAGCGCAGAGCAGCCTGATCCTGTCTATCGCTACCGGCATGCTTGCTATCGGCCTGCTGATCACCGGCCCGATTTCCGATCGGGTCGGGCGCAAACCGGTGATGGTGGCAGCACTGTTCGCCGCTGCGCTGTGCACCATGGCCAGTGCGATGATGCCGAGCTGGCACGGTGTGCTGCTGATGCGTGCGCTGATTGGATTGTCGTTGAGCGGTCTGGCCGCGGTTGCGATGACTTACTTGAGCGAAGAGATCCACCCACAGCACATCGGCCTCGCCATGGGTTTGTACATCGGTGGCAACGCGATTGGCGGGATGAGCGGGCGCTTGATCACCGGGGTATTGATCGACTTCGTCAGCTGGCACACGGCGATGCTGGTGATCGGTGGCCGAGGGTGTCCTAGATTTTGTGTAAACGGGATTTTTATTAAACCGTTAACAGACGATCTTCGAACTGGATACTGAAGCGATTCAAGGCCGCTTTCCAGTCCCGGATCGGCATCGTCCACTTCTTGCTG